>DRQW01000194.1 GCA_011371305.1 Anaerolineae bacterium
ACCGCACTCTAGGAGGAACATAAACCGATATGTTCTTTTTTCCATATTTCAATATCCCAGCATTATAATTCCCTCCGGCTTTTATGCTATAAATTGAGGGCGGTTTGATATACAACCACCAAGGAAATCCACGCCCACCACCGCCATGACGCCCGCCACCACCATGATGGCCGCCACCTCCACCATTGCCACCCCCACCTCCATTACCGCCACCCCCACCATTGCCTCCCCCACCACCGCCCTCGCAGTCCGCGCCACCCAGCCCGCATTCCAGACGATGCCCGCTGGGGTCGGTGTAGCGGAGGGGGTTGTTCAACACATACGCATAGCGGTTGAGGGCCTGGGGATTGGCAGGGTAGGGAACCAGGGTATCGGCCTGGGTGAAGCGCCCGAGCAGCGGGTCGTACCAGCGGGCGCCGTAGAAATAGAGTCCCAACGCCTCCTCGTGATACTGCCCGGTGAAGCGCTTGGTTGTCAAGGTGCTGAACGGGCCGCCGCGATTGTCGCCATAGGGCAGATAATACTGCTGGCTCTGCACCGTCCCCGCCTGATCCACGAGGATCGAGGTCGAGCCCAGATGATCGGGCAGCATATAGAATACCCCGTCATCGTTGCCGTGTCCAGTCCGGCGCAGGGCCAGGAGGCCGATCGGGCCCTGGTAGTACTGCGTCGCGGCTCCGCCCTGCCACTCGTACACCCCCGCAATGTACACCGTCGTCACCGTGGTATCGCCGTCTATGATCCCTTTGACCCGATTCCCATCCGCGTCATACACAAAAGTCGCGGTTAATTTCGTCACCCATGTCGTTTGCGGACTATCGGGATCAGGCTTTGGGTTATTTTGCTCATCCTTCGAAGTCGGATCGGGTGTGGGAATAGGAATAATCTCATCGACCGTCAATATTTGTTGTTCGGCTCCAATCAGCCGACCCTCGTAATCATAATCGTAATACCACCGGGAGGCGCCAGACCGTTTGAATATCAGGTTCCCCTGCGCGTCATATTGGTAGCTCTGGTCAATGCCCGTGGTTGCATCCACCGCGTGGGGCTGGGTGGCATCGTACAGATAGTGTATTTCCGTGCCGGATAGGTTCTTGTATGTGATATTGCCGATGGCGTCGTAACTGTAAGCATTGTTGTATTGCCCCGCCCCCGCCCCGTTGGTCGCGGCCGAAGTCAGCGGTTCAACCAGTAAACCAAGATACCGGGCTACGTCGCTCACCCTCCCGGTCTACGGGTCTCCCGGTTTCCCGGTCTACCGAATCTATTTTCAAACCAGCCGTCGGACGACAACCAGCGTGAAATCGTCGAAGCGTGGGGCATCTCCTTTCCACGCCTGCACATCCTCATGGATTGCTTTGGCCATCTCGGCAGCGGAAAGGCCCTGCCATTCGCGAATCCGTTGGAAGAAGCGTTCCCGCCCATAAGGCTCCATCCGTTCGTTCACAGCGTCGGTGACGCCGTCGGTGAAGAGGATGATGGTGTCTTCAGGTTCCAGGCGCAGCCATTTTTCCTCACAGGCGATGTGAGGTAGGATGCCCAGTGGCATGCCTTTGGCTCGTAAATGGATGATTTCGCCGCGGCGCATAACCAATGCCAGACCATGCCCGCCCGAGGCATAGGTGATGATATGGGCGCTTGGATCCAGTACGAGATAAAACATGGTGACGAACAGGTCGGCAAAGGTGGTGTCGAGGATGGCTTGGTTGACTCTTTGCAGCACTTGAGCTGGCGAGGGGGTCGTTGTGGCCACCAGGCGCAGGGTGGTGCGGCTCAGGGCCATATAGAGCGCGGCGGGCACACCCTTATCGGCAACATCGGCCACAACCATGCCCAGTCGACCATCCTGAAAGGGTATGAAGTCGTAAAAATCACCGCCGATCTCTCGTGCGGGCTCCCAGTGGGCCGCGAATTCATAGCCAGGGAGCTGAGGAAGCTGTTCGGGCAGGAATCCTATCTGGATGGTGCGGGCCACTTGCAGTTCGGCCGCCAGGCGTTGTTGCTCGATTTCTGCCTCGCGCAGCCGTGCTCGTTCCACCGCCACCGCGGTTTGATTGGCGATGCCCGATAAAATGTTGGGCAGGTGGGGACGTTGGAGCCGGTCCAGGTCGTGGTCATCCACAAAGATCGCGCCCATGATCCGTTCATCCAAAGTCATAGCCACACCGGCAACGGCCTGAAACCGGAAGTGTCGGACCACGTCCGGCGGCAGGTTCAGGGCTACGCGGGCGTCGGGCGCAAGGATGAAGCCCTTTTCCCGGATGAGGCGGCGTAGCAGCGGATGGTCCTTCGGGGTAAGCAACAGCCCGTTGGGGGGCAGGGAAAGCTCGGGCGAGGATGCATGGCCCGCCGCCACCACAAAGCCGTTCGCTTCCTCGTCCCACAGCATGATGACACAACGCTGCACTTCACCCAATCCCACCGTGAGCCTGGCGACCTCTTCCAGCAATCCATCCAGGTCGCGGATGCGCACCAGGGCCCGGGCCACCTGCAAGAGGATGCGATTGACCTGGGCTTCCTGGCGTTGGGCTTCGTAAAGGCGCGCGTTGGCAATGGCCAGGGCCACTGCATCGGCCAAGGCCACAAGGATGAATTCGTCTTCCTGGCTGAAGGCATGAACTCGATCACTTTGTACATCGAGCACGCCCAAAACCTCTTCTTCCAGCTTCAAGGCCACCGCGATCTCGCTGCGAGTATTGGGCAGCAGCCGGGGATCGTCGGGGATGTAGAGGGAGTCTTGAGAGACATCGGGAACGTTGCGCAGACGGCCATGGGTAGCTACCCAGCCAATGATCCCTTGGCCCAATAGCTCGGCACGTCCCTCGCGTCGCCACGTTTCATGGGTGGCCCGGTCGCTAGAGGCTTTGAACACAAGACGTTTTGTCCGAGGATCCAGGACGAAAATCTGCACATGATAGTACCCGAACGCCTCAGCGATGATATCCACGATGTGCGCGAAGAGGCGGTCCAGATCGAGGATGGAGACGACGGACCGGGTAACCTGGGCCAGAGTCTGGAGCTGATTAGCCCGCCGCCTTTCCGCGTCCAGCAGCCGTACCGCACCTAAAAGGGCAGCGGCCTGGTTGGCCAGGATGCGCAACAGGATGAGATGTTCAGGAGCAAAGGCATGGGGTTGATCACTTTGGGCGGAAATGACCCCCAATGCTTGGTTGGCCACCAGCAGAGGGGCAAAGATGGCGGATCGGGGAGGGTGGGGGCTGTGGTAACTGGGACGCGCGGGGAGCATTTCCCACTCCTGTTGGAAATCTCCTACCAACAGTGCCTCGCGCGTTTCCCTAAGCCAGCCCATGATGCTCTGAGCGTCGGGAGAGTTGTACCATGCGGAGGGCTGGGCCTGGCCTCGCTCATCCCAGGCGAAAAGCTGCGCCCCTTCCTCCCGAAAAATGAGGATGTGGACACGCGCGGGGGGGAGGAGGTGCCGCGCTTGCGCCTGGACGGTCTGCAGCACCGCGGTTTCCTGGAGTTGGGCGCGCGCCAGGGCCTGGCTGGCTTCTTCCAGCAGTTGCAGGGCACGAGCGAATTCGGTGGGGCTCATGGTATGGCGCCTCGTTTCACCATGTGCAAAACGTTGGCTTCTCCCTCCCGTCGATAGCTTAATTCATCCATCACCTGGTGCATGAGATGGAGCCCCACCCCACCTCCGTTCCGGGTCTCCGGGTCACGATGGATAAGAGGTTGGGGCGCAAGGGTGGGGTCAAAGGGCTGGGCCCAATCTTGCAGCTCAATCCAGACGTCCTTACCCCGTCTTCCCATGCGCAGAATGATCTCTCCCGCCTGACCTTGGTACCCATGTTTGACGATGTTGCTAATCGCTTCATCCACCGCGAGTTGGATTTGGAACAATGGTCGCGAGGTAATGCCCCACGCCCGGGCCGCGGCCTCGATCGCGTCCAGTGCCTGGGCCGCGGCCTGGGATGTGGCCTTGAGATGCAGTTCGATAGCCGGATGTGACACGGGGTTAGAAACTCCCCGCGGCCTCCGCGTCGGTCTCGAAGAACTTGAATAGGTGGTCTAACCCGGTTAAGTCGAATACCTCTTTCAGTTGCTCGGGGACCTCGGCCAGATACACATCGCCTCCCCGTCCGAGTTTGCGGCATTGCTGCGCAGCAGAAACCAAAACCCGCAGGGCCGCGGAGCTGAGGAAGCTGACATCGGACAGGTTGACGACGATGTTATATCGGCCTGCTTCTATCACACTTTTCAAAGCTTCTTCGAGTTGAGGGGCCGTACTGCTGTCGATGCGGCCGTGGGGGGTGAAGATATCGCAGCGTTTGGCTTGATGGTGTTCGATGGTGAAAGGGGAATTGCTCATAAAGGACTCCTGATGGAAAGTGAAAAAGGGTTTGGGATTACTCAGGTAATCGCCCACGCCAATAGGAATGCGTGATCTGTTCTGAAAATAGAGATCTCACGCCAAGGCACCAAGACGCAAAGGGAATAAGGTGGGCAGGTGGCAAGTAGCAGGTAGCAAGTTACGTTGCGCAGGCCACCTGCCACCTGCCACCTGCCACCTGCAAACTTGCATACTTGCTAACCCGCTTAGCGGCCTTTGCGCTTTGGCGTGAGATTTTCACCGTATTTGGCAAATCGGGAAACAAGCAATCGGGAGAGATCGCGACACGGTGATCCGTATGGGTTTACCAAGGCACACCGGGCGCGGTGTCTTCACCCGCGTGCACCCCCAAGCGTTTGTACATTTTTACTCCATCCCAGGGCTCATCCAGGATGCCATCGTGGATGGCCCAGGACCGCCCGCGGATGGAATCGGCCTGGTCGGGCATGCGGAAGGGGGTGCTTCCATCCAGGCGGGCGCGCAGTTCTCCTCCTGGCTGAAAGCCTTCGTGGATGCGACGCATCAGGTTTTCGCCGCGGCTGTATTTGAAACCGTGGCGTTCGAAGAGGATAGCCGCGTGGTAAAACAGGGGCTCGACATCGAATTCATATTGATGCAAGGCGGCCAAGACCTGCTCCAGGTCTTGGAGCAGGCGTTGGAAATGGCGCAGTCCTCGCCGCACCTGGCCCGGCGCCAGGCCTGCTTGTTTGGCTTTGATTTCTTCCTCGATGTTGCGAAGGGCCGTGCCTCGGAGGGTGGGCGTGCCATCGGGCAGCCGATCCACATCAAAACGGGGCGCCCGGGGATCGTTCATCGCGACCCAGTTCACCGCGATGCGATTGAAAGGGGTATCCGCGAGTTCGATCTCCATGAGGGGGTCACGCGGGTCGATGTCATTGAGCAGGCGCATGGCCCAGATCATCCCGCCTTCGGAATGTCCAGTGCGGACCATCACGTTGCCCTGCCGGTTCCGCAGGGTGATGGGATCGATGCCAAATGCCACCAGCAGATCGACTGGTAACAGGATGTGGGCCAGGGTGTATTGGAACCGGAGGTCATGTTTGGGCAGTTCCCGCAGGAAGATAGGCTCGGGCTCATCGGGCGCGGAAGGGAGGGGGCGCTCCGGTTCCAGGGAGAGCAAGGAGGACTTAGGGGTTTCGGGCATGATTGGATACTTACCAGGCGTGGTTGATATCTAGCCCCTGGGCTTCGAGGACGGGCACGAGGCGGGCGATGATCTCGGCGTGGATGGTGTCGTTGGAAGCAACCAGGCCGAAATGGCGATGGACATCAGGCTGGTTGTAGAGGAGGGGGCGACCCCAGCAGTCGGTCAGACGGCCACCGGCGCCGAAGAGGATGGCTTCGGGCGCGCAGGTGTCCCATTCCTTAATGCCCGGTGCAGGGTGCAGGTAAAGGTCGGCTTCACCACGGGCGATGAGGCCACATTTCAGTCCCACCGAACCGGAAATGCGTTCCTGGCTGATACCTAACGCCTGCTTGATATCATCCACGATAGGATTTCTGTGCGAACGGCTTACCACCAAACGCATGCGCGCGGGGTCATCGATGTCGCTGACATGGAGTTCGGTGCGGCCTTGGGGCGTGGTCAGCCAGGCGCCTTCCGTGCGAATTCCACTGTACATAAAATCTTTGACGGGCTGATAGACCACGCCCAACACCGCCAGTTCATCCAGGGCCAAGCCGACCATGATGCTGAATTCCCCATTGCGGGCAATGAATTCCTTGGTTCCGTCCAGGGGATCGATGCACCAGATGGCGTCTTTTTCCAGGCGGCTGAGGTCATCCTTGCTTTCTTCGGCTAGGATGCCGAAATCGGGAAAGGCTGCGTGTAATCGTTCCACGAGAAACGTGTTCACGGCCCGGTCCGCGGCGGTAACGGGGTCATTTTCTCCTTTCCAGTCCACGTGATCTGGTTGATCGTGAAATTTACGAAGGATCGCGCCCGCTTCGCGCACAATGGCTTCGACCTGGGCCAGAGTTTGATCAAGATCGATGGTGGTCATGCTGAGCCTCCTGTTATGAAAATAGATTCGGTAGGCCGGGAAACCGGGTAGACCAGTAGACCGGGAGGGGGAGCGAATCGGCCCGGTTTCCCTGGTTTCCTGGTTTCCAGGTGTACCGAGTTACCGCCCACGATTTTCGTCCGTATCGGCGCTGGCAAGCCAGCCGTTGGACTGTTATGAAAATAACGTAACGTGGTGTTCATCTGCAAAATCAACTCAAAACCCGCGTTGCGCGAAGCGCCAACGGGCGTGAAACGTGATGTGTGAAACGTGAGGACTTACGCGTCACGTATCACGTATCACGAACTCGGCTTCCCACACCAATATGGCTGCCAATCGTTATGCTTCCGCCATCCACTCATCGGGATCGTAGGGGGGCAGTTCTTTGCGCAGGGGTTTGTCCTTGCGCCAACCAAAGGCGTAGCCGGCCTGCATGAGCTGATGGATCTGCGAGGTGCCTTCGTAGATGATGGCCCCCCGGCTGTTGCGCAGATACCGGGCCACGTTGTATTCGTCGGAATAGCCGTAGGCACCATGGATCTGCACCGCGTCGTTGGCAGTCTGGAACGCAGCCTCGGTGCAATACCATTTGGCCATGCTGGTCTCGCGAGTGTTGCGAATGCCTTTATTTTTGAGCCAACCAACCTTATAGACCAACAGTTCGCCGATGTCGATGCGCTGCTGCATCTGGGCGATGAGCTGCTGAATGAGCTGATATTCAGCAATGGGGCGGCCAAAGGTTTTACGCTGCCGGGCATAAGCGATGGATTCTTCCATGGCGGCTTTCATCAACCCGACTGAGCCCGCGGCCACCATATAACGGGCGTTGTCCAGCGCGCTCATCGCGATCTTGAAGCCTTCGCCTTCCTCGCCCAAGCGGTTTTCCGCAGGCACTTCCACATCCTGCATGCTGATCCATCCGGTGTTGCTGGCCCACACGCCCAGCTTGCCTTCGATGGTGCCTGTGGTCAGACCTTTCATCCCCCGTTCCAGCACGAATGCGGAGATGCCTCGATGCCCTTTTTCGGGATCGGTCTTGGCAAAAACCAAGAAGCGGTCCGCCACATCGGCCAGGGTGATCCACATCTTCTCGCCGTTGAGGATGTACACATCCCCTTCGCGGCGAGCTCGGCTGCTCATCCCGGCCACATCCGAACCTGCGCCCGGCTCGGTGAGCCCAAAACAGGCCAGCTTTTGGCCCGTGGCCAATTCGGGCAGCCAGCGTTGTTTTTGCTCTTCGGTGCCCCATTGGAAGATAGGCATGGCGTGCAAGGCTAGGTGGACCGCCACCGTCTCCCGCACCGAAGAATCCCCCCATTCCAGACCTTCTGCGACCAATCCCAGCGAAATATAGTCCATGCCCGCGCCGCCATAACGAACGGGCAAACAGACGCCCATAAATCCCATCGCCGCCATTTTGGGCACGAGCTCCATGGGATATTCATGACGGGCATCATACTCCTTGATGATGGGCACGATCTCCTTCCGGGCAAAATCATAAACCATATCCCGGATCATCTTGTGTTCGGCCGTCAATTCGAAATCCATTTGGACATCGCTCCTTGATGTTGATGCTGTGGTATGGACAGGCGACCTCGGCGTCGCCTTTCGCGTATGCTAGCATCATCCCCGCTTGCGGGCAAGTTTGGCTTTTTGAAAGCAGCCGCCCCGTGCGACACTTCGTCAATCCTCAACCTTGCCCTCCCTCATAAAAACTCCGGGAGCCCGAAGACTCCCGGAGTCCACCCAAAAGGAGAAGAACCCGATGTCTCGAAGAGGATTCACGCAGGCTGGAATTCCTTTTCCTCTTTCCCTTCCTCTTCTTCGCGCCAGTGCTTCACCACCAGGCGGAAGATGTCTGACTCCGTGATCATGCCCACGAGATTCCCATCCTTATCCACCACGGGCAGACCACTGACCTTATAGTCGATCATGAGCTGGGCTGCATCACGGATGGTGGCATCGTCACGGATGGTGATGGGATCGGGGGTCATGATCTCCTTCATCTTCAGCTTGGCCAGGAGGTAGTTCAATTCCCAAATGCTGAGGCTAGTAGCCTCAGAAGGTTGGGCGCCGCGCAGATCCCCCCGGGTGACGATGCCCACGAGCTTGCCCTCCTGCATCACAGGCAAACGGCGGATCTTATGCTTACGCATGATTTCGCACGCTTCGGGTAAGGTGGCGTGGACATCTATCGTAATCGGCGGCGAGGACATCCAGTCTCGCACGAGTTCCTGCTTCATGATCGCCTCCAAACATGGGGTATTCCAGGGGCTGGATGCCAGCCGGGCGTGTAAGGAGAGGGAAGCCCTGGCTGGCAATCATGTCAAGGGAGTTGATCCTCCTTTCAATCCTAGTCTCGCGCAGTGCGATGGGAAAGAGTATGATTTTTATCACGTTTAGTGCGAAAAAGCCGTCAGCATACCTGGCTGACGGCTGAATGGAACGGTGATTACTGGTGGCGCAAGCCCAAATGAACCATCTGATACGATGCTAGGTTTCTCCTTCGTCGTTGCTTTCCTGTGTCACTGCTTCGCTGGCCGCGGATTCTTTCGGCTGAACGTTCTTTTCCATCTTTTCCACGAGCTCGCTGAGCTCTTCGTTCACCGAGCGCAAGGTGTTGAGCAATCCTACCTTGATGTTTTCCGCGACAGGTGAGGTTTTAAGTTCTTCCACTGTCGATGAAGCCCTTTGGACGACTTCCTGGGTGACCTGGGATTCGCGGGCTTTGACGATGACTTCATTGACTTCCTCGATGACAGTCTGCGCGCTTGTCGCGATTTCGCGCCTTATTTCCTGAAATTGGGGCGATTCCAGGGCCTCGCGGATAAGTTGCGAGAAGTTTCGGCCCAGTCGATTGAGTTCTTCGGCCAGGGGGCTTTTTTCCGCAGAGGATGTTTGCGTTTCAGGGGTTTCGGCCTGGAATTGGGTTTGTTCCTCAGCCATGGCGTGCCTCCGTTTAGATTGGTTGCAGGGATTTAGGTGACGTGATTGCCCATAGTTTTTACGCCAAAACGACGGATGAGGTTTCAGTTGCCCGGTGTTAGCGCGAAGTCGAATTCCCCGACGCGGTTGGAGACGCCTGATGCGCTCTCGCAGGGGTTAACTGCGGTGATGGTGTAGAAGTGGTTGGTCGCGGGATCGCCCAGGCTGTTAGCATGGGTGTATGAGGTTTGGGTAGTGGTGGCCAGGGGTGTGTCGGTTTGGGGGTCGGGAGTGAAATAGGGGTCCGTATGGTCCCAAACCTGATAGTGGTCGCTGAGGTCCACCCCATTCCAGCTCAAGTCCACGCCATTTTGGCCTGTGTTCATGGTGATGGTGGCATTGGCGGGAGGATTCATAGCCACGCATCGGCTGAAAATAGCCCGCACTGGGTCATGGTCCGATGCGCGTTCGTTGCTGGGGAAGTCGGCATTGCCATGGATGGCCTGGAAGTCGTTGTCCCAGCCGGGGGTGGCCGGGCGCAGGGTTTGGGTCAGGTAGATGTGGTCCAGCACCTCGCTTTCACCACTGAAAACATAGCTCCAACGTTCATCCGCAGGCAGGTCATAGAACAAGTTGTAGATGTCGGAGGAACCATCGAGGATGGCAATGGGGCTGGAGCCAAAGACATCGTTGAAGTCACCTCCGCCGACCGCGTATTCGCCCACGGCCTGATGATGGGCGAGAATGTCTCGGAGATCGGCGGCCTCTTTTTCCCGTACATCGGTGCAATCATCGGTCGTGCAAGAGGAGCTCGACCGTTTCGATTTGAAGTGAACCGCATAGAAATGGATGTCGATCTGGTCGGGTGTGCCCGCGTAAAAGCGAAAAAGCCCATCGGGCGGCGTGCGCACAAAGTCCAGAACGCCATCACTCACCCATCCGGTGTAAGGGCTACCGCTGACTGGTGTGATACTCAGCAACGTCACATCGTCACGATAAAGGAACCCCTGGCTGATGTCCCTGCTATCGCCCGATTCGACATACACCGCCTGCCAGGAATGACTGGCGTCCAGAGCCGATACGGCCGCGGCCAGATCGTCATACACCTGTTGTTTGCCCTCCACTTCCTCCACCCCGATGACCATACAGCTCTTCATCCGATTGACGATGACATTGGCCAGGGCGTCAAGCTTGTCCTGGTACTCGGCCGCGCCGGCAGGATCGCCGCTGTTAGGATATCCGGGCGCCCAATCCCCCCAGTCGCCGTTACCGTCGTCGATGTTATCGAACAAGTTCTCTACGTTGAAGTTACACACATCAAACTGGATCTTGGCAGGGTCGAGCGTGGGCGCGTTGCTGGTGACATCCGCGTTGTCGGTAGTCGTGAGGCTGGGGGTGTGGTCCACCAGAAGGGTGTATTTATCGAATTGGTAACCGAGGACGCCGGTGAGGTTGGTGGCTGCCACATCATCGCCGAAGTCCAGGTCGGGCAAGTCATAACCCAGCCCGCCCGAGAGGTAGCTGATGCCCTGATAGCCGGGGTAATCGCTTTCGAAGACACGAGCATAATCGGGGATGCTGCTGTTGAAGTCCACGAACGCGATCTCGGGGTCGCCCGCAGGATAGCGGCTGCGGAAGCGTTTGGTCGCGCCCACGACCCAGCCGCTGAAGGTCATCTGCACCCGCATACCCTCGTATTGTTCGTACAAGGCCATGGGGTCCGCGTTGGGGTCGGTGTTGGGATTGATGGCTACAGGTGTGGGTAGGGAGCAAGAGCCGATGACCGTAACCGAGAGGGGGTCGCTGCCCGAGTGAGCGAACTCGGTGGTGTCGTAGTATTCGGTAACATTGCCGCTGACACGCACGAGCTGACCCGGCTGTAGGTTGTTCGGGTTATCCCATGTGGACCAGAAGTAGGCGAAGATGCCATCCGAAGTGGCGGGGTCGCCATCACCATTCACGTCTTGGAAGTAGAACCCTTTGGCTGTGACGCCGGTGATGCAACCCTCGATATTTTCCCGATGTCCCAGACAGGGGGACCAATAGCCCGGGCCCTGGATTTCGGGGATGGTATCGCAGGCCGAGGGTTGGGGCGTGGGAGTCGGGGTGGGGGATGGGGTGGCCGTAGGCCCGCCGCCGGCACAATCTGCCGTATGGGCACCCAGGCCGTTAAAGGTATCCTGGGGGTAGCCGTCCCATTCCAGGCTGGGGTCGAAGGGATCGTTGGGGTTGCTATCACCCTGGCTTACGCCCGGCTTGCGGCGTAGGGTCATATCTTTGGTGCTGACCCCGTTGTTGCTCCAGGCGCTGCCGGGATCGTATCCCACCTCGCCAATGCTATCCACTGCCGTGCCGTTTTGGCGTAGTACTACGGCGTCGTCGCCATTGAAATTGATTACATTCCCATTGGTTGCGTCGGCCACGGCCAGGATAGCCGCGTCCGCGTTGGGATGGGCGATGACGTACACGTCGCCATCGGCCAGGGAGCCCGAAAGCGTCATACTTTGGCTGGCGGTGGCGCTGCCATTGGTGTAGAGTTCCAGGGTATAGGTGCTGAGATCGACGGTCGCGCCAGTGCCATTGTAAATTTCAATGGCCTTGTTGTAGCTACTGCCTTCGATGTATTCGGACATGAACAGGCCCGAACAGGTTTGGGGCGCGGCCTGGGTGGCGGTGTGGGAGGAGGTGAGGAGGAGAAGAGCAAGGACTACCAGGCCCAAGGAGACCATCCAAAAAGTGCGGGGGATTCGTTGGGTTTTCATGAGTTTGAGATGAGCGTGAAAAAAGCCCGCGATGCGCGGGCGGCTGATTGGGTTTGAAAAGTGGGGATGCTGATATGCAGAGAGAATCAATGGTTGGTGCGGCGACGCAGCCAGAAGCCCAGAAAAAGGAGGGCGCTGAAGCCCACTAACAGGGCGATGATCACGGCGTTGCTCAAGCCATTGCTGGCGGCGATGTCGGCGAGGATGATAGCTGTGGGCGTGCCTGATAGATCTTGATTGGCTGTTCCAGGCGTTGGATTGCCGTCAACACAGTCATCAACACCTGTCGCTGGGCCGTTGACGACAGATTCATCTCCTGTGTCATTAACAGCGGTACCGTTGTTTGTTAACGGTGTCGAATCCACAAGGGTACCATCACCTGCATCGTATTCAGTGATCGTGCCTTCATACGAATAAAACCATACTACGGTCCCCGTACCTGTACTGGTATCCACCAAAGCAAATCCATCTGGAGCGCCATTTTGGAGGCAATTACTTGCACATGCCCCGCCTCCAAAAGTTAAATCGCGATTGGCGATGTTCGTGCTCCCGATAAGGAGATACTGGTTGGGCCCCCAATTCCCCGTAAGATCAATGGTGTCATATGTAGCATTGTTGCTCCCGTTTATCAATCGAATTTCGCAATTACTGATACTAACTGCATTGATAATTCGCAATTCCAGAAATTCGTTATTATCTGTGCCCGGCTGATCATAATCAATTTCACTAAAAATAATGTTGTTTGGATCACAACCTGCAGCTCGAGCTGTAGTGGAACCGAAAAGGAGGATTACAAATAGTCCGATAATGGCGGTGAATAATACTTTTTTCCACATGATTGCTTCCTCCCAAAAGAGCAAGAGAAGATAAGGAAGGCGCTTGAGAAATTATACAAGCAGAGGAAAAGGATTAGCAAATACCCAAAGTGAGGGCCTGGACAGGGAGGCTGTGGGAGTTCGTGCACCTTGGCCTAGGGAATGGCGGTGGGATTCGCCCTTTTACCCAAAAACCGTGTATGATTGAGGTGAAAAGTTTCTTTATCTGCCAAACCCACTTCGGCATGATCGCGTTGGTTGCCAGCAGGTAACGGCGCTCTTCCTTAGAGCCTGTTATGAACTTGGCCTTCTTTTCATATGACAATCATATACTGTTATGGTAAGTTGATGTCATATGAACAGAAAATCTTATCCAAGTGACGTAACTGATGAAGAATGGGCCTTCGTCAAGCCCTATTTAACGCTCATGCGTGAAGATGCACCCCAACG
>DRQW01000195.1 GCA_011371305.1 Anaerolineae bacterium
AGACGTGAAGAGGGAATTGGAAAGGTTTTTGGATACCACTGAAGATGCGTTGCGGCTACGTGGGCTCGGGAAGCCGATTTCGTGATGCATGATGCGTAATGCGTAAGTTCTCACGTTTCACGCATCACGTTTCACGCCCGTTGGCGCTTCGCTCAACATGGGCTTGACGAACATTTCTTAATCAACGCCGAGGCGCTATTTTCAAAGCAACACCAAATCATTACGATGGATGACGGTGGGGCCGTAAGTGTACCCTAAAATCGACTCGATGTCATCCGAATGGCGACGGGCGATGCGGCGGATATCATCGGAGGCATAGCGCACCAGCCCGCGGGCGATCTCTCGGCCCGAGGCTGTATACACCCCGACCGTATCCCCTCGCTGGAACTCGCCCTGGACGGCCAGGATGCCGATGGGCAACAGGCTGCGCCCCATCGTGCGCAGGGCCTGGGCCGCGCCATCATCCACGATGATGCGGCCTGATGCCGTGTATCCGGCCAGAATCCAGCGCTTGCGATGCTCCAGCCGATGGGAGCGGGGCAGAAAGCGTGTGCCCAGGGCTTCGCCGCGCACCAGGCGCAGGATGATGTCGGGCTCATCGCCCGCGGCGATAACCACTTCGGTCCCGCCCCGGGTGGCGGTCTCCGCAGCCTGGAGTTTGGTGATCATCCCGCCTGTGCCCAACCCTGTCTCGGTTCCTCCGGCCATTGCGTAAATGCGCTCATCGATGGCTTCCACCTGGGCGATGAGCCGGGCGTGGGGATCGGTACGCGGATCCGCAGTGAAGAGGCCAGGCTGGTCCGTGAGCATGATCAGCAGGTCGGCCTCGGCCAGGGTCGCCACCATCGCGGAGAGGTTGTCGTTATCTCCCACGCGAATCTCCTCCGCGGTAACGGTGTCGTTTTCGTTGACCACGGGGAGGACGCGGTGGCGGAGCAAAGCGGTCAGGGTTTGGCGGGCGTTGAGGTATCGACGCCGACCCTGCAGGTCCTCGCGGGTGAGGAGCATCTGCGCCACGGGGATGTCGTAGATGCCAAAGAACTGGCTATAGAGGGCCATGAGGCGGGGCTGGCCCACGGCGCTGAGCATTTGCTTGGCAGGCACGTCGGGGGGGAGTTCGGGGAAGCCCATTTGCTCCTTCCCCGCGGCCATCGCGCCCGAGCTCACCAGGATCACCTCCCGGCCATGGGCATGGAGCCGCGCGCATTGCCGCACCAATTCGATGAGCCGCGGGCGGTTGAGGTAGGGCGTCCCCGCGGTGAGCACACTGGTTCCCAGTTTGATGACGATGCGTCGATAGGGCATAGATCAGCCAGGGCCAAACAATCCCGCGATGGTCTCTCCCCGCAGCTTCTCCAGCTCTTCGTTCCAGGAAGCCAGGAGATTTTCCAACAGCACCATGAGGTCCGCATCTTCGGGGACCTCGCCAGGCAGATAGCGTTGCAACAGGGCCATGATCCGCTCTTCCCACAGGTCCAGGGCCATGGTCATTTCCTGCAGTTGGAAGGCCAAAGCTTCCAGGTCTTCGGCCGTGGCCAGGGAACCGGTGGCGATGGGGCCTGCGTCGGGCCAGATGAGATAGCGATGGGGATTGGTGTAGCCATACCAGCCATCCCCTTTGTCGTAAGGCTTCACCCGCATGCCGAAATGCAGATGCGGACCGGTGCTGAAACCCGTATTGCCCGAAAGCCCGATGACCTGGCCCTGCTCGACAGGTTGATTCAGCACGACCTTGAATTCGCTGAGATGGGCATACAGGCTCTGGCCCCAGGTGTGTTGCACCTTCACGTGCTTGCCAAAACCCTCGGGCCGTTCTTCTACCCGGATGACGAAGCCGTCGTCGACCGCCAGGATTTCCTCCCCTTCGGGCATGCCCCAATCCAGGCCGTTATGCCCTGGCAGGCCCAGGCGCCGATAGATGTGGGGGTTTTCGCCAAAGGCCTGGGTGAGACGAAACTGCCCCTTGAACGGCAAGGGCACACGCACCTGCTTCGGTTGGGGTGGGTCGAGTTTGGCGGGGGTGGGGCCGCCGGTGTCTTCCTTCAGCATGGGATGCCCACAGAAACAGAGTCGAGAATGCGGTTACTTGCTTCGCTTTTTCGGACAAAGGGGCCGCAGCATCTTCCACGTGTATAAGCCCGCGTTGTGGCCGTCGGCCCAGAAGAACTGGATGCCATAATTCCCTACCAGCTTCACATCCACCAGCTCGGTGGAGACCCCGGGCGGTGGGGTTTTGAAGAGATCCTCGGGTGGGATGGGTTTGCCCATGTGTTCATGGCCGCCGCGACATTCAGCGCATGGGCAGATGTAGCGGATGCCGGGCAGAGGATATTCGCAATACGCGCCATCCTCCCATTCGATGACGAGGAGCTGGTTGGGGCGATCAACGGTGATGTTGCGGGGAATGGGATCTTGAGTCATGGCGAGATCATCCGTGGGATGGGTTTGGCAAAGTGGTGTCCCAAGTATACCTTATCTTCTTCCACTTGTGAACACACGGCAAGCCCAGGGCTTTAGAGTACGGTGATCTTGCCGTAGTAGCTCGCGGCCATGGTCCGGTGTTCCTCGCGGTAAAATTGGATAGCCTCGGGCACGCGGGCCAGGATATCGCCCGCGACCAGCCCTTCGCCCAGATCCAGCGCGGCCAGGTCCCCGGCCAGGCCGTGGATGAACACGCCCAGGCGGGCCGCGGTCTCAAAGTCCAGGTGCTGGGCCGCGAACATGCCCGCGATGACCCCGGTCAGCACATCCCCGCTGCCCGCGGTGGCCATGCCCGGGTTGCCGCTGAGGTTGACATAGGCCCGGCCGTCGGGGTGGGCGATGAGGGTGTGCGCGCCCTTGAGCACAATGGTCGCGCGCCATGCCTGCGCAGCCCGCAGGGCCGCGGCCACCCGGTCGGCCTGGACCTCGCGCACCGATGTGCCCAACAGCCGGGCCATTTCGCCCGGATGGGGCGTGAGGATGGTGGGATGGGTGCGCTCGCGCAAGAGGTCAGGTTGCCCCGCCAGCGCGGTGAGGCCATCGCCGTCGATGAGCAGGGGTTTTTCCAGGCGACGGGCCAGTTGCCGCACCAGTTCCTGGGTTTCTGGCTCCAGCGAAACCCCCGAACCCAGACAGACCATAGCCATCTGTTCGCTGGCTTCCAACAGCGCGTCCAGGTTGCTCAGGGCCAGGCTCCCCGCGTCCGTGGCCGCCTGGGGAAGGAAGACGATCTCATTGCCCTGGGCGGCGATGAAAGGCGCGGCCGATTCGGGGGTCGCCAGGTAAGCCAGTCCCCCGCCCGCGCGCAGAAAGCCCATGGCCGCGAAATAGGGTGCGCCCAGATATCGCGCCGCGCCTGCAATGAACAGCACTTTGCCCACCGAGCCCTTGTGGGCATCACCGGGCCGTGGGGGAAGAGGAGGCAGCGGGGAAACAGCCAGATGCAGGTCCGGTTTGCGATAAAGTTCGGGCGGAAAGGAAATATGGGTGACGTAGAGGTCGCCGCCATATTCGTAGCCGGGATAGAGGAGGTTGCCCGGCTTGGGTAGGCCAAAGGTGATGGTGGCGTCGGCCCGCACCGCGATGCCCATGATCTGGCCGGTATCGCCCTGGATGCCCGATGGAATGTCGATGCTGAAGACGGGCGCGGGGCAGGCGTTGATCAGCTCGATGGCCCGGGCGTAACGCCCCCCCACCTCGCGGCTCAGGCCCGTACCGAAGATGGCATCCACCACCGCGTCCGCGTTGTCCAGCGCTTCCGCCAGCAGACCCAAAGCATCCTCATCCGGCACCAGTGTGAAGGGGATGCCCAGGCGCTGGACCATGTCGTAGAAGGGCCGCACCGTGTCATCGAACTTCGCGGGGTTCCCCAGACAGAAGACCTGCACCCGCGCGGCCATGGAATGGAGCTTGCGGGCCACGACGAGGCCATCCCCGCCGTTGTGCCCGCTTCCACACACAACAACCACATCTAACCCGGCCAGTTCCTCCAGCTCACCCAGCATCACGTAGTACGCGGCCTCGCCCGCGTTCTCCATGAGGATGGGGCCGGAGATGCCGTAGGTCTCGATGGCGGTGCGGTCCATCTCGCGCATCTGCGCCACGGTCGCGATCTTCATTTCAGGCCTCCTGCTATGAAAATAGATTTCGGTAGACCGGGAAACCGGGTAGACCAGTAGACCGGGGGGAGCGAATCGGCCCGGTTTCCCTGGTTTCCTGGTTTCCAGGTGTACCGGGTTACCGCCCACGATTTTCGTCCGTATCGGCGCTGGCAAGCCAGCCGTTGGACTGCTATGAAAATAGCGTTGGTAAACCGGGAGACCGGTAGACCAGTAGACCGGATGGAGGAGCGAATCGGCCCGGTTTCCCTGGTTTCCAGGTGTGCCGGGTTACCGCCCACGATTTTCGTCCGTATCGGCGCGCGGCCGCGCGTGGTGCCTATTTTTGCGTGAGCATGGGCGTGAATTCGCCGTCGATGGGTTCGGCCAGGAAGGCCCAGTCGTCTGGACGGAGGCTTTCGGGATGCAGGCGGGCCCAGGCTTCGCGAACCGCGGCCACCACGAAGATGGACCCGGCCACAAGGATGAGATCCTCGGACTCGGCCAGGGACAGGGCGATTTCCAGCCCGGGTTGCGCATCCTCGGTCAGATACAGCGGTTTGTGAGGAAAGAGCTCCCGGGCGATGGCATCGAGGGCCCGAGGGTCGGCTGCCCGGGGATGGAAGCTACGGGTGAGCACGATGGCCTTCGCATCCCGGCCCAGGATCGCCAACATCCCCGCGATGTCTTTATCCGCGGAGGCGCCGAAGAGCAGGATGAGGCCGCGGTGGGGAAAGTGGCGGAGGGCGTGACGCAGGCGGGTGGCACTGTCGTGATTGTGCGCGCTGTCCAACAGGATGGTAGGGTGCTGATGAAGGACTTCAAGCCGCCCGGGCCAGTAGGTGCGGGCCAAACCCTCCCGAACGACCTCCTCCGAAAGCTCCGAAGGGGCCCACGCGTGCACGAGGGCCACCGCGAGGGTAGCGTTGAGGGCTTGATGTTCCCCCGTAAGCGGGAGAAAGGCATCCTTAATGGTACTATGTGGGCCACAGATGTCAAGCCGCAAGCCCTGGGTGGTGACCTCGCGAATCCGCCAGCGCCAATCTTCGCCCACCCGGATGAGAGGTGCGGCCTGGCTGGCTGCCACTTGTTCGATCACGGCCATGGCTTCGGGCGGTTGAGGGCCTGTCACCACAGGGACGCCCGGCTTGATGATGCCCGCTTTTTCGGCGGCAATGGCCGCGAGATGGCCACCCAACAGGTTGGTGTGCTCAAGACTGAGCGCGGTGATGGCGCAGGCCCGGGGGATGATCACGTTGGTCGCGTCCAGCCTGCCCCCCAGCCCCACTTCAATCACCGCCACATCCACGGGCGGGCGGGAAAAATCCATGAAGGCCAGCGCGGTGATGATCTCAAAGGTGGTGGTGCGAGGCAGCGCGGCGATGACGGCCCGCAGTTCCTGCCATAGTTGGATGAGACGCTCGCGCGGGATAAACGCGCCATCGATGCGAATGCGCTCGCGAAAGGTATGGAGATGGGGGGATGTGTAAAGCCCCGTGCGCCATCCCGCGGCTTGCAAGATGGAAGCGGCCATCGCGGAGGTGGAACCCTTGCCCTTGCTGCCCGCGATATGAAGGGAAGGAAACGCATCCTGAGGATTGCCCAACAAGGACATCAGCGCCCACATCCGGTCCAGGTTGTATGTTTCGGCGTTGTAGGGATGTTGTCGGCTACGGCTGTAATCGACGTGGGCGAAGATCTCCCGCAGGGTGCGAGTGTACGCGTTTTCAGTCATGGGGAACCCGTTGGCATGAACGATTGATTTTATCCCATCTGGGCGGAGAATGCCAAGCCGTCACAGTCCCAGTTCCTCCTTCACCGCGGCCAGATGCTTCAGCGCCCGTTGAATCAGCACCTGATGCGCGCGCTTCTGAATCCAGGCGGACGCGCCCGAGGGATGAGGCAAGGGGATGACGATCCGACCATCGATCTGGTATCGCCCGCCGATGATCTCATCCAACCGACGGCCCCGGCCAAAGAACCGCTCGATGGCCATTTTGCCCACAGGCACCACGACTTCAGGGTCCACCAACGCGATCTCCGCCAGCAGCCATTCCTCGCAAAGCTGCTGTTCCTTGCGCGAAGGCGCGCGGTCGCCCCGGCCCGATTTGTTGGGGCCAGGAAAACATTTGGTCACCGAAGTCATGTAGCACGTCGCCCGAAACGTCTCCTCCTCCCACCCCGCCTGCCGCAGCCAGCGGAACAGGCGCTTGCCCGCGCTGCCACTGAAGGGCTTGTGGGTTTGGGTGACTTCCACTTTGCCTGGGGCCTGACCAATGATCATGAGCCGGGCCTCCGCGTGGCCTGAGAAAATAGGGGGCCCCTGGATGGGAAAGCCTGCCAGCGCACAGCGCTGACAGGCTCGGATTTGCTGCTGGATGTGGGTCAACTCGTCCGCCATCAATTCCCTTCCTGTGTATTCTGCGCCCAGGCGAAGGGATACCGCAGGAACAGCTCCTGGCCTGGCGCATACACCTCTTTGGCCAACGGCTGGCCGCCGCCCTTTTCATACACCGCGGCCAGGAACAGCGTGCCAGCTTCATCCTCGCCTACGCGGAAGGTTTCCTGGGCACCCCCGCCCTTGCCCGTGGTCATCTCGATGGTATCTATCAGCTCGAACTGGACCTGGCCATTTTGCTCGCCGGTGCTGCGATAACGGGCCACCACATAGGTGGTATTGGGCTGCAGGCCGCTGATGCTGATAAACATGCCCGTGCCCGGCTCGGGCGTTCGGGGCTGGACCACCAGGTGGGGCGAGGTCGCTTTCACCACCTTGAAGGAACCCTTAAAGGTCTTGCCGCCCCCACGAATGCGCACCCGATAGGTTCCCAGCTTTTCGTTGTTAAGCGCGTACCAGTGCGCGTCCGCGAGGCCATCCTGGTTGGCCCGGGCTTTGAATTTAACCACTTTGCCCGAAGGTGTGGTCACCGCGATGACGAACGACGTGCCCGGCTTGAAGCCATGCATGAGCATGTAAACATAGGTGGCTCGTTGGATCACGTTGGGGATCATGCAGATGGCGGGTTTGCCCGCGGGTGCGTTGGGGCACGTGGGCGGGGGGCTGTCGTCCACGGGCAGGGTCAGAGTGGTGGGAATGCCTGATACGCTGGGCCCGGAGGGAGTTTGGGCCGGAGGTTGGCCCTCCTCATCCCCTTCGGTACTCACCACCAATTGCGCGCCTGCACGGCCCAGGAACAAAGTGAAGAACTCATATTTTTCGGGCAGGGGGGCACCCACACTGAAGAATTCCACCGCGGTGGCCGGGGTATCGATACCCGCGAATTGATAGGTCGGCGCACTCTGGGCTACCAGCGCGTAGATGCCCGGAGTCAACTCCTGCGCCAGATCAAAGGATTGTTGAAGCTGGCCCGCTTTGTTGGCCTTGACCTTGAAGGTCTTCACCCGGGTGCCCAGGTCGCCCTCAATGCGATACACCCCCATCTGCACCTGCTGGCGTGGTTTGAATCCAGCCAACACCAGCTCGGCCCCCACATCCTTGATCACCACATGGGGGTAAACCAGCACGTGCGGCCCGGCCGGGGGCGCAATGCGCCAGGAGATCTGCGCCTGATTCCCTGTGGGATCGGAGATGGCCATGATGAACTGGCCCGGGCCTTCCGAAGGCAAAGCGTACCAGCGCAGGGATTTCACGCCCTGTGCATCGGTGGCGGTGAGGTCAAAAGAGGTAGTGGTGCCATCGCCCAGGGTCGCGTCCACCCGCAGGGGCGTGTTGGCTGCGAAGCCCGAGGCACACCCATACCACCACTGCCCCACTTCACCCCTTGCGGGCCAGAGGCGGATCGCGGGGCGGGAGGTGGGGGTGCATCCGGGCAGCGATGCGTCCTTCAGGGAAAAGGTGATGGTTTCCGGCAGGCCACCACTTCCTTCGGCCAGTACCGGGTCCGGGGGAAGCGCGTCCCGGTCCAAGGCGATGGCTTCTTGAGGCGGCGCGGGCTGCGCACCAGGCTGTTCCGCCGTCTCCGGCTGGGCACGGCTACCCCGGCTGATATTCACAGCCACCACCGAACGCTCTTGTTGCGGGAGCTGAATCACCGTGGTAGCGGATGCTGGCTGGTCGGGAGAGAAGATAGCCAGGAGATACGGGCCGCTGGGCTGGTCCGCCACATCGAGTTGCACATCCGCGCGGCCTGCTTCATCCACCTGAATGAGGTTTTCGATGAGCAATTCCCCTTGGGCAGTGGCCACATCCCCTTCGACCTGGCCCGGCTGTAGCCGATAGACCGCAAAATGCACCTTCGCGTTGGGTGCCAGGCCACCAACCGCGGCCTTGATGATGGCCGGATCGTCGGGCACGGGTTCGGTCAACACCACAAAGGGCTGGGTCGCGGACTTCACCTCAAACGTCACCCGGTCCGATTGATCGCCATACGACGCGGTCAGGGTCCATTTACCCGGTTGGGCGTCTGGGCCGATGGTGATGGGCTGAACAGCCACGGTCACGCCACCTTGATCGATGCTGGGCGCCTGGAAGGTTTGGGTTTGGCCGTCGGGCCCGGTGAGGGTGAATGTGACGTTCGCGTCCGCGGGGGCGCCCACCGCGCAGAAGACGTGCACCATGCCCGGTTCCAAGCCGTCCTTGGGCAAGGGTGCGCTGACCAGAGCGAAGCCATTCCGCTTTTGCAAACAGGCGGGATCGATGGCAGGACGCAATTGGGTTTTCACGATGATGGTCGGGGGCACCGCGCTTTCGCGCATCCCAGGCGCGGGTGTCCCCACGGCCGAGGTGGCCAGCGGCGTGACCTCGGCCTGAGGTTGCGGCTCCTGTTTGCTACAACCTGCCAAAAGTGTAACGAAAAGCAGTATCAGCAGCGCGAAAAGCAGGGGGACGTGTTTGTTGCGCATGAAAAGACCTCCGGGGGAATATAAAAACGCTGGCTGAGTCAATTCGGACGCTTCGGGCACCGGCCAGAAGCATCCAGCTTGTGTCGCGGATGAACGTTGGTGAGATCGTCGCCTCGAGCGGGTTAGCCGTTGGCGACGTCGATCTCGTGCTGAAGTTCGCGAATGATGGCTTCGAGATCGGGTCGGCGCTGGGCCAGGTCGTCCAGGTCGTAATAGGCCGCACCGAAGTATTGGCTGCGGGTGAGGGGGTCGTCAATGGTCAGGGTCAGTTGGATGGCTTGCTCATAAGCGGTCCGGGCCTCATCATACCGCCCTGCGGCCAATAAATGCAAGCCCTTGTTAAACTGGAGATCGGGGCGATCGGGGGCTTGGGCCGCGGCCTGGCTGCTGGCTTCCGCTGCGGTCTCATAATCTCCAACCAGATACGCGGTCCAACCCAAATTGCTGAGCAGATACACATCCTCGCGCCCCAAGGCCCGGGCTTGCTGGTAATCGCTGAGCGCGCTTTGATAATCGCCCAATTCGTAATAGAAATACCCCCGGTAGAAATACACATCGGCCAGCGCCCGCTGGCTTTGAGGTGAGCCTTCCGCGGAAAGCAGGGAGATGGCCCTGTCGTAGAGGGCCAATGCCTCTTCCGTCAGCCCCTGCTGGCCTTTGATCTCGGCCAATGCAAAATAGATCTGCCAGGCATCGGGTTGGGAACGCAACGCGGCCTGGAGCAAATCGATGGCTTGATCGGCTCGGTCGGTGCGGACGAGGGCCTGGGCCACCCCTAACATGGAGGGCAAGGAGGTAGCATCCAAGGCCAACGACCGGTGGAAGAGGTCGTATGCCACGGGCCAGTTATCCTGAACCGGCCCGACCACATACCCCATGGACCACAACAAGGCCGCGACAAACCGATCCATGGCCGCACGCCGCGCCACCGGCGTTTGGGCCGGGAGCATCTGTTGGGCCAGCTCGAAGGCCCTCAAAGCTTCTGAAAATTCCCCGCGCCAAAAATGACTTTGGCCGATGATCCAATATTGCAGATATTGCAGAGGATGGCCGATGCCGCGCGGGGCGTAGAGATGATACCGCGCGGGACCAAGGCCGAAGAAGGTGGTGGGAGGGCCAGGGCTTTCAGGGGGTAGCGGAGGGGGGATATCGGGCGGGACAAAGTAAAGGTCGGCCTCCACCATGGTGTCATCGTAGCGGCCGGTCACGATCACCCGCGCCCCAAACGCCTGGAAGAGCTCGGGGATATCCTCCTCGGTCGGGGGATAATCCAAATTTTCCACGCGGTACGCGCCCAAGACATGGGGGGTCTGGCGCAGATCGTTGGCCAGTTCCATGCCGAAATAATACACTTCCCCGCCTTCGTGCTGAAAGGGCGCGACGAGGACCAGAAACTCCTCCGGCCCAGCGGGTGGGATCTCGCCCGCGCGCTGCGCGGGGGCCAACGCCGCCCGGATGAGCCACGCCCCCACCAGCAATAAGGCCAGCATCATCAAGCCCGCGGCCACGCCCAGCCCCACTCGCAGGCTGTCCCTGGCTCGAATACGGGTACGCAAGTCATTCAAGGCCCTTACTCCCAATCCACCAATCCGGGCAACAACGCCACGCGCATCACCCCAGTCTCCAGATCCACTTCCTGCACCACCTGGGCAATGGCGGGGATCAACACCTCCCCGCGCGGGCCCTGGACAATATACACCTCATTGGCTCCGGTCCACATGATCTCCACCAGTTCCCCCAAAAGCTCGCCCTCCATGGTCTCAACGACCAGGCCCACGAGCTCATCTTCGTAATACTCATCCTCTTCCAGAGGCATGGCTTCCTCGCGGGGGATAAAGAGGTATTTGCCGCGCAGCCCCTCCACCGCGGTGCGGTCGGTCAACCCCGAAAGTTTGACCAACAGCATGCCGCGATGGGGACGCGAGGAAATCACCTCCCGTTGGAAATCCTCTTCGCCCAGATAGAGCAGGGAGCCGGGCGCGAAGCGTTCGGGGAAATCGGTTAGAATCTTGACTTTGATCTCGCCACGGATACCGTGGGGCCCCACGATCCGCCCCACGGCCATCAATGCTTCACGTTGTCGAGGCATAGACACGTTCAGAGGACGTTCAGTCGATATCGACCACCACGCGAAAGCCCTCGCGGGTGGCTGCGGCCTTGGCCACGGTGCGAATCGCCTGGGCGGTGCGGCCCTTGCGCCCGATGAGCCGGCCCACATCGCCCGGCGCGGCCGTCACATCCACATAGAGCGTACTGCCCACGCGGTGGGTATCGATCCGAACCTGCTCGGGGTCTTCGACCAGAGAGCGGGCAATGTATGCAATCACATCTTCCATGGTCACCTCGTTGGGAAGAAGCGCCGCCCCAAGACGGGGCGGCGTTCATGAAACATAGATTGTTGCGGATGCCTCAGGCGGCCTCGGGACTCTCGGGCTGCACGGCTTCCATCTTCTTCAGAAGCCGGGCCACCGCGTCGCTGGGTTGCGCTCCCCGGCTCAGCCAATACTCCGCGCGCTCCTTGTTGATCTCAAAGGTGGGCGGATCGGTGCGAGGGTTATACCAGCCCAGAACCTCGATGAATTTACCGTCGCGCGGGGCCCGAGAATCGGCCACCACAATGCGATAAGAAGCTTGCTTCTTCGCTCCTGTGCGGCGTAGTCGAATACGTACCATGGATCGTTTTTTACTCCTCGTTGTTGGGTATGAGAAAGAAAATGATGGATATCGGATTCAAGGTGAATTTACGGCGAAGCGGATTGCGCCGATGAGAAGGAAAAGGGCAGGTAAAGGCGCAAAGACCGCCAAGCAGGTTTGCAAGTCTGCAAGTGGCAAGTGGCAAGTGTGCAAGTGGCAGGTGGCGGGTGGCCTGCGCAATGTGGCTTGCCCCTTGCTGCTTACCACCTGCACACCTTATTCCCATTGGCGCTTCGCGCAACGCGGGCTTCGAGTTGATTTTGCAGAGGGAACAACGCTATTCTTCGGTACAATCTACCGCCCGAAGCCGCCAAACAAGCTGCCCAGCCCACCGCGCTTGCCCGATTGCAATTGCTTCATCAAGCGTTGCATCTGGCGGAATTGGGCCAGGAGTTCGTTGACTTCCTGCACCGTAGTGCCCGACCCTCGGGCAATACGGCGCTTACGACTGGCATTGATAATGCGGGGATTGCGACGCTCCTCCAGGGTCATGGAGCTGATGATGGCTTCGATGTGCTTGAGTTGCTTTTCCGTGGCCTCGGGATCGATCTCTTTGGCGATCTGGCCCATGCCCGGGATCATGCTGAGCAGCGTGGTCAGGGGGCCCATCTTACGCATCTGCCGCATCTGCTTGAGGAAATCATCCAGATCAAACTCCCCTTTACGGAGTTTCTTCTCCATCCGGATGGCTTCCTCTTTGTCCATCACCTCCTCGGCTTTCTCGATCATGGTGAGCACATCACCCATGCCGAGGATGCGGGAGGCCATGCGGTCGGGATAGAAGGGCTCCAGGCCATCCAGCTTTTCGCTGACACCCACAAACTTGATGGGGACGCCTGTGACCGCGCGCATGGAGATGGCTGCACCCCCGCGCGCGTCACCATCGATCTTGGTGAGGATGATCCCGGTCAGGCCCACCCGGTTGTGAAAGTCGGATGCAACGCGCACCGCCTCCTGGCCCGTCATGGCATCCGCCACCAACAGCACTTCATCCGGTTTGGCGAGGGCTTTGATCTTGACCAGCTCGTCCATCATCTGATCATCGATGGTGAGCCGGCCCGCGGTATCGATGATGACCACATCCCGGGCCTCGCGGCGGGCGCGCTTCAATGCCCGGTTCACGATGTCAGGGGGATCGGGCTCGATGCCCTCGCTGTGGACAGGGATATCCAGTTGTTCGCCCAAGACCTCGAGCTGTTTGACCGCGGCAGGGCGATAGGTGTCGGCCGCCACCAAGAGCGGACGCCGGCCCTGCTTGCGCAAACGGCGAGCCAGTTTGCCCGCAGTGGTGGTCTTACCCGACCCCTGGAGGCCTACCAGCATGACCACATGGGGGGGTGCGCCCGAAAGGTTGAGGGGAGCCGCTTCGCCCAGGGTGTGGATCAGCTCCTCATGGACGATTTTGATCACCTGCTGCGCGGGCGAGAGGCTGCGCATCACATCCGCGCCCACCGCGCGCGCCTTCACCCGGGCGACAAAGTCCTTCACCACCTTATAGTTCACATCGGCCTCTAGCAGTGCAAGGCGCACCTGCCGTAGGGCCTTGTCCACGTCGGCTTCGGTGAGACGGCCTTTCTTGCCCAGGTTATCGAAGACGTCCTGGAGTTTATCGGAGAGATTATCGAACACGGATCACGCGGGAGATCGAATCATATTTTGGGCGCGCTGATGCGCCAAAATGTAATTGTATGGATTTCGTGGATTTTGGTCAAATCCCGACGCGCGTGAATGCCTCCTAACCAGAAAACGTCCTGGCGCGCCTCTCATCCCCACAAAAATCCCCCCAACTTCTGGCAATAGACACACTCAGGGACGGCGCGCGGGCGGCAGGGTTCCCCGAGGACGAGGCGTGGGGGTGACGGCGGGGCGCCTGGGGCCGATTCGTCGCGAATTGGGTGTAGGAGTCGGCTTCAGCCCCGCGCCGCTTGATGCCTTTTTCACCGTGATCTTTGTGGCATACCAGCGCCCATCCTTACGATAGATGCGCGCCGTGGCCCGCCGACCAACTGCAATCTTCCCCACGATCTTGGTTTCCCGGGTCACATAGACCCGATAGCGCCCAATGACCACCCAAACGACTCGCCCGCGCGTCCGGTACGCGCGCTGGATCGTGCCACGGATGGTCTTTTTGGCCTGGACGACATTGCGGTCCCGGCGCCCTTCCAGGCCGGGCGTGGCACGGCGCTTTTTCGACACAGGTGTGGCAGTCCCGACGCCCGGTTGACGCCTGGGGGTGACCTGGGGTGATCGTGGGGGCGCGGGCGTCGCGGTGAGGACGCGGGTGGCCCGCGGGGGTTTTGTCGGCAGGGGCGCTAAAGGTGCCAGGGTGGCTGTGCTGGCCTTGCGGGGGCGGCTGGGTGTGACCCCCGGTTTGGATGAAATCGGCCTTGTGGTAGCCTTCTTTTGCGTTTGGACGGGCCTTTTGGTCGGGGGTTGGACGGGCTTGCGGGTGGGCTTGCGCGTGGGCGTGACACGCACCACCGCGGGGGTATCAAAGGGCCGGGAGGGAATGGTCGCGCCCGGCTGCAACACGTCCGATTTTTCGGTAGCTGCCACCAGCGTCGGCGCGGGCACGCGTTCACGCGCGGGGGCGATCGCGACGGCGGTTAAGCCATCGGGTTGCACCTGGATATCCACCCGCACCCGATCACCCTGCCGCAGTTTCGCGGCCACTTCTGGGGGGACCCTCACCTGGAAGGGGCCGATCTGACAGACATCCCCCACACACCCTTGCACTTCGCCTTCATACGCGGGCACAACCGCCCGAATGCCCTTCGATCGCAGGTAATGGACCTCCTCGGCCCGGTGTTGCTCGATAGCGGTTTCGATCTCGGCCCGTTTTTCGGCCGGCGCCATCCGCAACACCACGTCCTCAGTGGTGCGTTTGACAGCATACAAGGGACTATCGGGCATGGCGCTGGCGGAAGCAGAGATGCTCACCGCGGTGAGGATGACCAAGGAGAGGAGGAAAATCATCATGGCCGGCGCCCAAGCCATGGCCGGGGCGAAAGCCCATTGCCAGCGACGCCAGAAGGGCACTTGGGGTTCTGTGCGCGGCTGGGGAGAAGCTTGGGGAACGGCCGCGGGCAGGGATTGCAACACCCGTTCCCGGGCCCGCGCCAGCGCCGCCTCGGCATCGGGCATGGCATCCCGCCCCAGGGCCTGCAATTCCCGGGCCAGGAACAACATGCCTTCCAGGTCGTTTTCACCCGCGCCTAAACCCCCGGCCTCGAACTGCTCCGGGGATTCCAGTGCCTCGTGGAAGAGGTCTTGCAGGTGACGTGGGTCGTTGCTCATGATGGGTGTTCTAACAAGCGGCGCAAGGCGGCCATGCCCCGGAACTGCAGGGCTTTGACGGCGCCCTCCGATTTATTCATAATGCGGGCGACTTCCGCAATGCTGTAGCCTTCTAAAAAGCGCAGGGTAATCACCTCGGCTTGTTCCTCGGTGAGTTGATTGATCGCGCGCAAAAGCGCGTCCCGGTCGAGTTTCGCCGCGGTGACGCGATAGGGATCGCCATCCCCCGCGGGAATGTGGGGCGCGTCATCGATGTTGGTATAGGTAGCCTGACTTTTCTTGCGATAGTAGTCAACAATGAGGTTGTGGGCAATGCGGTAAATCCAACCCGAAAAGGACGTATGCCACGCTTTTCCGCCCCGCATGGCCTCCAGCACCCGCAAAAACACCTGCGCGGTCAAATCTTCCGTTACCAGCGGATCGCTGGTGCGATGGTAGATAAAACTCTGAATTTTGGGCGCGTAAAGATCATAGAGTTTGGCGATGGCGTCGGGATCTCGTGCTGCAGCCCGCTCAACCAGCGCCGCCTCCGAGGCGGAAAACGTTGGCGGTAAAACGCTTTCGTGAGTCAAGACGGGGGACGTGGGAAAAAGTTACGGGGGAAACGCTCTCAGCGAAAGAAAATCGCCAGGATCGCCTCGATTTGACTGTCGCGCCCGAACAAGTCGGCTCCCGACCGATAAGGTCGGGCCATTATCATAGCCAAAAATGCCGAATTGTGCAAACGCCGCCGAGAGGGATGGGAGCGTTTCATCGGGACCCAGCCCCGGCCGTTTCCCAACCGGGATTTGCCGCCCCAGCCTCCGTGCAGCGTGGGTTCACGATTCCATCGCGCCTTGGCGTTCTGCCTCCGCCGCGGCCTCGGCTGCCGCCATCTGGTGGGTGATCCGATACACCACCCACATGCGTTGCAACACCGTAATGCCAGCCAGGATGATGATGACGATGAGACCGATGAGGAGTTTGTTGAACAGCAAGGCCAGCGCGGTCACAATAAAGCGCTCGACCCGGGTGCCGATACCAACCTTGACATCCACGCCCAGCCCTTCGCCTCGGGCCCGGGTGTAGCTGACCAGGAAACTCGCGATCAACGCCAGGAAAGCAGCCATCACATACAAAGGTTGGCCTCGCACCGCGAAATAATAGCCTATAGCCATGAGCACAAAAGATTCACTGAGACGATCCAGGGTGCTGTCCCAGAACGCGCCGAATTTGTTCCTCACGCCCAACTGCCGGGCCAGAGTCCCATCGATGGCATCCGCGCCCGCCGCAATTAAAAACACCACCCCGGCCCAAACGATCTGATCCACCACGATCAGATAAGCCACCCCCAGGTTGAGCAGAAACCCAAGGAGGGTGATCGCGTTTGGGGTGATATGCAGTGCGCGAAACACGCTGGCAATGGGTTCGAAAATCACTTTCAGGTGGCGGCGCCCCCATTCAGTAATCATAGTGCATGTCCTTGAGAGACAAATCGTTATCTGGATAGTGGGATCTCTGGCCTGCAAAGCAGACACCACGCGCGGCCGCGCGCCGATACCGATGAAAAAGGCTGACTACGTAGCCCCGTAAACCGGTAAACCAGGAAACCAGGGAAACCGGGCCGATTCGCTCTCCCACCCGGTCTCCCGGTCTACCGGTTTCCCGGCCTACCGAATCTATTTTCATAGCAGTCCAACGGCTGGCTTGCCCGCGCCGATACGGACGAAAATCGTGGGCGGTAACCCGGTACACCTGGAAACCAGGAAACCAGGGAAACCGGGCCGATTCGCTCCTCCACCCAGTCTCCCGGTCTACCGGTCTACCGGTTTCCCGGTCTACCAAATCGATTTTCATAGCAGAGTGCGCCCAACCGGAACGCCTCAGCGATTTCAGGATTGCAGGGTGGTATAATAAAATGAGCGTGTCAAGTTTACACCACATGAGCACGTTTTTTCAAATATCCTCACCCCAACCTTTTACCCCGATGCCATGTTCCGCCGCGGTTCACGCCCATCGATCAAAGACATCCAGGGGGACCTCGAGCGCGCCCTGGCACTTCTGAAAGAAGCCAGGCGGGTGGTGGTGTTGACAGGCGCGGGGATCTCCACCCCCTCCGGGATTCCTGACTTTCGGTCGGATGCCACAGGGCTGTGGAGCTTCACGAATCCCATGGAAGTCGCCACCATCTGGGCTTTTCGTGATTATCCCCAGCGTTTTTACCAATGGCTGCAACCCCTGGCCAAGGATATCATCAAGGCCCGGCCCAATCCAGCGCATCACGCGCTGGCCGAGATGGAGCGCCAAGGGGTCGTCAACACCATCATCACCCAAAATATCGACGGCCTCCATCAGGCTGCGGGCTCTCAACACGTGCTGGAAATTCATGGCCACTTGCGCGAGATGCACTGCCTGACCTGCGGGTGGGAGGAGGCAAGCCAGCCCTATCTGGAGGCATTCATCCGCTCGGGCGACATGCCCATCTGCCCGCAATGCGGCAGCGTGATGAAACCCAAAGTGGTTCTTTTTGGGGAAGCGCTTCCCCACGAGGTTGTAGTCGCCTCCCAAGAAGCGGCCTTGCACAGTGATCTGATGCTGGTAGTGGGCTCGTCGCTGGAGGTCATGCCCGCGGCGGACCTCCCCGCGCTGGCCGTGCGCAGCGGGTCCAAACTCATCATCGCCAACTTGGGCATGACACCCCTGGATCACCTGGCCGATGTCCTGGTCCGGGGCGATGTCGCTCAGACCCTGCCCTGGCTGGCGAAACGAATGGCCTGAGTCGGATTTCCCATCGAAAACAACAACCCCCGAAGCCTGCCCAGGCAACGGGGGTTGATTGCTTGTGGGGATAGGCGAGGGCTTATGGGTTGACGATCACCGGCAACCACAGCGCGCCGTTCTCGGCCGCAACCACAATGCGCGTGTCCACACCCTGGAAGCGGTTAGGCGTGCCTGGCCCTCCATCCACGATGATGGTTACACGGCTTTCCCCCACGGGCGCATTGGGCACATCCAGCTTCACCTGCATGACCCGCGGGGTAACGCCATGGTCCGGCACCAGATGCACCCAGGGCACATATTGCAACACCTTTTCCTGGCCCGCGGCGTCGCGGAAGACCAGGCCCTGCTCGGTGCGGCTGACGAATTCGAGTTCGCCAGCGTTGTAAGCCGGGGCGAAATCATCCCACCAATCGCCCGAAGGAACCACGTAGGCATACCACGTAATCGCGCCGGAGCCAGGCGCGGCCTGATCGATGGTCACCTCGCCAATGGGGCTCTCCTTGCCCTTGAAGGCCAACAGGAATAGCTCCGCAGGGGTGACTACCATGCCGGTGGCTTCGATGTGGAGGGTAACGGGGATCGTGGCCGGGCTACCTGCCACCGCGTCCTCCGCGGTTACGGTAATGAGCGCGGTGTAGTCGCCAGGCGGCAGGTTCCGCGGTTCGAGGATCACATCCACCGTGTCATCGGTGAAGCCCGAGTACTTGCTGAACTTTAACCAGTTGGAGCCATCGCTGGTGGTGACGGTGATCCGATAGAACAACCGGCCTCCATCACCGATGTTGCGGATGACAAGGGGATCGGCCTGGGGAATCACGCCACCGAAGTTCATGGAGAAATCGTAGCGTTCGGGCTCCACCTCCAACATGGGGCCGGTGGGGCGAATGGTGAGACGCACGGTCACCACTTGGGTATCATCCTCCACCTCGCCCGAAGGGGATGTGCCTGTGACCGTGATGTTGGCATCGTAGGTGCCAGGCGCCATGGTCGAGACCACATCCTTCATGCGTACGGTAAAGGTCGCGGGCGCGGTTGCATCGAAGGGGGTTACCTCCAGCCAGTCTCCGCCATTGACGGTGCGGGCATCCACATGGACATTGAGGAGGCCGCCCCCCGCGTTGGTCACCTCGAACGTCTGGGCGGGTGGGGGAGCCTCCCCGCGTGTCATCTCAAACCCCAGGGACTTGGGGTTGACGACCATCTGCGGGGGTTCGGTGGAGATGCCAGTGCCATCGAAATTGCCCAGTTGAATGACCACCGGGCTGCGCAAGCTGACCGGCTGATCGTTGCTGTGGTTGAAATTCACATCGGGCGACCAATAGATGCGATAGGCGCTCGACGTGGCGATGACCACTTCAGCCTTGCCATCGCCATCCACATCGCCCATCTCCACCCGCTGCAGGTCCCGCCCCAGGGCGAGTTCCCAATTGGGCATGGGGTCGGTCCCCCAATTGCGGGCGATCATGGAAATGCCGTTCTGGACTTCGGGATCCCGGATCAGGAAGACCTCATCATCGCCGCTGGCGTTGATATCACCCACCGCGATGTCATGCCAGTAGGGGTAGTATTTACCGCTACCCTGAGGGGCGTCGCTGAGGTTGTAGTTGTAGTATTGGAAGACCAGGAAGGAATCGAGCTGCCCCAACACCCCGCCACGGGTCAGGATGATCTCCTCGATATCGCCATTGTTCAGATGGGTATTGCCCGTGGCCAGATCGATCCAGGGGAAGTTGTAGGTGCGGTTGATCAGCTGAACCCAGGGACCATTGGGGTCGTTGGGCGCGTATTTGCGGATCATGAGCCGCTTGTCCCGGTTTTCCTGCGTGCCATTCCGGATCATGAGCAGCTCATCCCCTTCCAGGCCGTCCACATCGCCCCCGGTCATCCGAATCCAATCCACACCAAAAACTTCATCGAAGACCAGCTGCCAGGAGGTGCCGTCCGCGTTGCCATCGTAGATCTGCACGCTGTAAGGGCTCCGATTGTCGGTACGTTGTACCAGGATTTCCTCCCGGCCTCCATCCCCGGGCACGAAATCACCCGCGGCCACCGACACATAGGTGAAGCCCGCAGGGAGGGTCTGATTGAATTGGGGCAACGTGCCGCCCGTGGGAAAGGGTACGAGCAAACGCACCGTGCTCCCCGCGATGGCGACGATCTCATCCACCCCATCGCCGTTCACATCGATGGTGGCCATGTCGGTATAACCCCCTGTGGGGGACCGCCAGGTGAAGGGGGTTCCACCAGGTGGCGTCACTGGATCGACGATATTGATAAACCCGGACGCGTCGATGTAGGCCAGTTCATCGTCGGGGATGGCACCCTGGGCGTTGGTCGTCATCGGGTCCCAATGGGTCAACAGGGCGAGCCCCAGGGCGGAAACGATCAAGAACAGGAAAATGAACTTATAGCGTGTTCTCATGGGAATGGCTACTCCTTTTTGGAATGTGGATTGCGGCGGAGATAACCTCACCGCGAAAGAGACCCATGCTTCGCGTCCCGCTTCGTTCCCAGAGGTGTATCAGCGGGAGACATGACAACCAGTGGCGAGATGCGCGCGAAGCACAAGTTGGGATTATAGCATCAACCCACGGGATCGGATGAATCAGGCGGGCGAATGGGAATGCAGGAGGATCTTGAGGCTCTGGCGCTGGCGGGCGTGGTCGAAAGCCGCCAATGCCTGTTCCAGCGGATAGACCGCGGTGATCAGCGGGCGGGGATCGATGATGCCCTGGGCCAGGGCCCGAATCGCTCGTGGGAAAGGACCGCACCGCGAGCCAATGACCCGCAATTCGTTCACCACCACCGGGCTGAGGTCGATCTCCGCGGGGCGTGCGCTGGTGGTTTTCAGGATCAGCACACCGCGTGGGCGCAGCGCGGCGAAAAGCGCGCCAACGGCCTGGGGGTGGCCCGTGGCATCCACCGCGATGTCAAATTCCTGGCCCGCAGGCAGGGCCGTGGCAGTGCGAATGCCCGCGGCCGCGGCCAGGTCCAGCTTATGTTTATGACGTCCCACCAATAGCGGATGATACCCTTCCGCCTGAAACACCCGGGCGATGAGCTGGCCCAACCGTCCATCCCCCAGTACCACGACCCGATCCCCCGCATCGGGTGGCACATCGCGCAGCGCGGCATAGGCCGCAGCCAACGGCTCCACAAACACGGCCATCTCATCGGGGACCGAATCGGGCACGGGATGGAGCAATTGGATAGGGCTGACCAGATATTCCGCGAACGCGCCATCCCAATTCAAGATGCCCAACACCCGCCGACGTTGGCAATGGGTCAGCAAACCCCGTCGGCAATGGTCGCACTCGCCGCAATAGGTGTTGATCTCGCCCACCACTCTGCGCCCCACCCAGGCTTCATGACCGGGCGCTTCCACCACCTCGGCCACATACTCGTGCCCCAGCACGCCCTCGAAGCCACCTTTATACCCCGCGAGCAGGGCCAGGTCGGTGCCGCAAATGCCTGCATAGCGCATGCGCAGTAACGCCTCGCCTGGCCCAGGCGTCGGGCGAGGATAATCGGTGCGGAGGGACAGATCCCCTCCTTGCAAAACCAGCGCAAGCATCGTGTGTTCCACTTGGATCGAAGCTGAGATGTTCGAAGGGCAAAGAAAACCGGGCGCTACGGGCCCGGTTTTCATCGTTCCAGAAGGAATCAGGCTGAGACCTTTTTGATTTTGGTTTTCTTCCGGCCACCGAACCAACCGAAAATGCCTTCCCGGTTGTGCCAGGAAACCAACAAGGGCGTGGCAATGAAGATGGAAGAATAGGTCCCACTGAGCATACCAATGAACATGGTGGCGATGAACTGGCGGATAGTGACGCCACCGAAGAGTAGCAACGCGATCATTACAAACATCGCGTTGATCTGAGTGGCAATGGAACGCTGCATGGTCTCGAGCAGGGAGCGGTTGGCGATGATATCAAAGGGTTCGCCCTTGCGGCGACGGCTGTTTTCGCGAATGCGGTCAAACACGACGATGGTATCTTGCACCGAAAAGCCGATGACCGTGAGCAACGCGGTGAGAAAAAGGGCGTCCACTTCCCATCCCGCGATGAAACCCATGAGGGAGAAGAACGCGGAGGCCACCAGCACGTCGTGTACCATGGCGATGATGGCCGCGACACCGTAGCGTACGGGATGATCCACTTGCCGGAAGGCCCAGATGATGAACCCCAGAATGACCAACGACGCCATGAACACCGCGATAAACGCGGTGCGCGTGACCTCCTTGCCCACGGTGGGGCCCACCGCGCGGAACTGCAGTTCCTCGGGCTCGTGGCCGAATGCCTGGGCCATGGCCTCCAGAAGCTGTTGTTTTTCGGCGGGGTCCAGGGGCTTGGTGCGGATCACCAGGGTGTATTCATCCCCAATGGTGTGGACATTCACATCCCGAATCCCCTGGGATTGGAAGAAGGAAACCATCTCGCCCGGGGGGATGGGCTCTTGAAATCGCAGTTCCCACAAGGAGCCGCCCGTGAAATCGATGGCCAGACGGAAAGGCGTGCCAATGGTGATCATGGAATAGAGCATGATCAACAGGCCCGGCACGATGACAAAGGTGGAGAAAATGTAGTACCAGCGGCGGTGCTTGATGATGTCGTACATGAGTCCGTTTTTCAGAAAGCGGTGTTCAGCAGGATGTGGAAGGGAGGATCAGACGCTGAACCAGGAGAGTTTGCGTTTCAGAGGTTCGGCGAAATATTGGATCATGAAGCGCATGAAGGTGCGGGTGGCGAAAACCGCGGTGAACATCGAAACCAACACACCGATGATCAACGTCACGGCAAACCCCTGCACCACCGAAGCGCCGAAATTCGAGCCGAAGTAGAGCAGGATCAAGCCCGTGAGGATGGTGGAGAGATTGGAATCGAGGATGGAGGTCCAGGCCCGGGAGAAGCCAGCTTCCACCGCGCTGGGCAGGGAACGCCCCGCGCGTAATTCCTCCCGCATACGTTCGAAAATCAGGATGTTGGCGTCCACCGCGGTGCCGGTGGTGAGGAGGAAACCAGCAATGCCGGGCAGGGTCAACACCACCGGAATGATCTTGTAGAGGGCGATGTTGAAAGCCACAAAACTGAGCAGGGCCAAATCGGCAATGAACCCGGGCAGACGATAGTAGGCCAACATGAACAACAACACGACGATGACGCCGATGGTGCCCGCCAACAGGCTGCGGCGGATGGAGTCCTCACCCAGGGATGGCCCCACCGTGCGCACATCAATGACCTTAAGGGGCACGGGCAAGGCGCCGTATTTCATCTGGATGGCCAGATTCTGGGCTTCCTCCACCGTAAAATCCCCTTCGATGATCCCGGAATCGGTGATCTTGGCCCGAATCACGGGCGCGGAAAGGATGGTTTTGTCCATGACAATAGCCAGGAACTTGCCGATGTTGTTGCCCGAATACTCACCAAAGATCTCCGAACCTTCTTTGGTCAGTTCAAAGGCAATATAGGGCTGCTGGGTGTTGGGGTCACGACGCACATCCACATTCTTCAATTTATCCCCGGTCATGATGGTCTCATACACGGTTTCGGTGCGCGGGTTGGGCGCAGGCCCCAACGACGTGTTGATCTGGTCGCCAGCCCCCAGCCCCTCGGGATTATCGCCCAAATCGACGAATTCCAGTTGACCGGTGCTGCGCAAGGTCTCGATGGCGGCATCCGGGTCTTCCACGCCGGGGAGGGCCACGATGATCCGGTCCCGGCCTGTCTGGACCAGAGACTCGCTGACCCCCAAGCCGTTGACGCGGCGTTCAATAATGGCCCGCGCCCGTTCCAGATCATCTTCGGTTGCGGATTGCCCCGCGGGCAGGTCGGGCATCAGCTGGATCTGAGTCCCTCCGCGCAAGTCCAGCCCCAGACGCAGGGTCAACGCGTTAGGGTCCCCTTTCTGGTGCGGGGCGACGATATTTTTGAACCAGTCGGGATGATCGATGGGCAGGGCGATAGCCGTCGCCAGGCCAACCAACAGGATGATGATGAGGAGGACGATGTTGTTGCGTGACTGCATAACCGTTCCTTATGCGTGCGAGATAAGCGCCCCAACAGGACGCGACAAAGAACCAACCACAAAAACCAAATGATTATAGGTCGGGGAAGGGTTGGTGTCAAATCTTCAGCCCCAGCTTCTCCAAACAGGCCAGCGCTTTCCGAGCCACTTCTTCGGGTGTCAGCCCATCGGTAAGGATGTAGCAATCGGCATGGGCCCGGGCGTGGGCCAGCCGCTTCCGCTCTTCCAGCAAATACGCGTCGGTCAGATTGAGTTTGGGATAGCGTCGCCGCGCCTCCTCACCACTGACATCCAGAAAGATGAGCGCATCGGGCACGCGCTTCCAGCGCCACAGATCGGGCACGCCCGAATGTTCCTGGGAGACCTGCCTGGCCTGATACCCCCGCGCGATGAGGGCACGCGCGAGGGTACTCTTCCCGCTGCCACATACACCCACGATGTGGATCACCGGCGCGCCTTTCATGATCCTACGTGCCTGTCTGAATGGGTTGCTGCCACATCCCAGAACCCAAATAGGGCGAGATCAAGGACTCCCAGCTGCAGCAGGCGATCCCAGGTCGCCTCCCGTCGGCTCACTTCCTCCCGAAACGCCCGCTCCCTCGTCCCGCGTCGCAACAAGCCCCAGAACAGCATGGCGAAAAACACCAAGGGCAGTTGGGTCCACCACGCCGTGGGATCGGGGTGGAGGATCGCGGGCAACAGATAGACATCGATGGGCAGCCCCACGGCCACCGCGAGCCACATCCAATGCTTGCGCAACACATAGGCGGGCAGCGAAAGGCGCCAGCCAAACACCAGGGGCAGGGCCAAAAGATACCCCCAGGCCAGGATCAACATCCCCCAGGCCAGAAAACGATACGCGGGGTGCGTATGTCGCAAGGACAGGAGATAGAAAATGTAACTCAGCAACAGAAACAAGGTCACCACCAGCATCCCCGCCAGGCGAAAGCGGTGAGAAAACTGCTGGATGCTGCGCAGGCGCCGGTATGCCGCGTTGGCCCGCTGTTTCGCCAGCTTTTGCGCGAGGTCTTCGGTGTTCCCGTCCCGATTCATGGCTGCCTCCATGCCCCGGAGATGCGCGGGGGTATCGGGATGGTCATGTGCATGCGTCGCACATTGTCGGTGGCGATGGCGTTGATGTACATGACCACCACCGAAAGGTCATCGGAAGGCCGGCCCTGTTCCCGTTGCAACGCGTGGGCCAGCAATTCATCGGCATAGGCCCGGGCGCCCAGGGTTTGCGGAAAGCTTTGCAATAACGCCTGAACATCCAACCGCTGCCCATTGCGTTCTCCGGCCGTCCAGACGCCGTCGCTGAACGCGACCACACACAGGCCCGGGCGCAGAGGCAATTCCACAATCTGGGGTCGCGTGCGTTTATAGACGCCGATGGCCTCGGCCGGCGCATCCAGCGGCCTCCAGGCGCCCCCCTCCATGACCATCACAGGCGTTTGCGTGTTCCGGGAAACGACCACCGTGCCCGTGTCCATGTCCGCGGAGAGGATGATCATCTCCGCACTGACCTTGCCCCCGCGATGGGTGCGGAGATAGTCATGGGCCGCGCGTGCGGCCGCGCCGTCCCGCACACCCTCAGCCAGCAGGGAGATGGCTTTGCGCGCGACAATGTTACTGATGACCTTGGCCGAACGCCCACTGCGCTGGCCATCCACCAACACGACGGAAAGGCCACCATGAGGCCGCTCGATGACCTCCACCGTGTCGCCCGATTCACTCATCGCGTACTTTTCGATTTTGGCTACAGCGAGTTGGATTTCCATCTTTGGATTACGACTGCACTGGTTAGAAACGGAAGTGCTTCTCGACTGGGACGGCGCGAAGCTGGTTGCGTATTCCGTATTGCGTATTGCGTATTGCGTATTGCGTGACGACTGGACGGAATACGGAGTACGCAATACGCACCGTTGTAAACACGGCCAACGTGGGCCTAACGCTCCTTCCGCACCCAACGACATTCTATTTTCAAAGCACGGATTCACCGCTGCACGGTGATGGGCACACGGATGACGAAATCGGGGTCGCTGACCGAGATGCCTTGCAACACCAGCTGGGCCGTGCCCTGGGCTCCGGCCGGGATGGAAAATCGCACGACCGGGGTGGTGCTGCCGCCGGGCGGCGTGTTGGGTGTGGTCATTGCCGGACCGCAATCATTTCCATAGCAGAGGGTCACGCCCCAGCCCGCGGGCAACTGCACTCCCTGCATCGTAAGTAGCAAGGCATCGGTGACTGTGCCCCGATTGGTGAAGGTGATGCCCACGTCCGGACCTGGTCCCTCATAGTTATTGGGGGATGCGGCCCAATCCACGATGAAGGGGGTGGGCGTAGGGGGTTCGGGGGTGGGTGTGGGAGTGGGGCTTGGGGTAGGTGTCGGAGTAGGTGTAGGGGTGGGTGTCACCGTAGGGGTGATGGTGGGTGTGGCCGTGGGCCATGGCGTCCAGGTGGCGGTGGCGGTGGGGGTGGGACTGGGCGTGCCCTTTTTGACCAGGATGGTCAGGGATTTGGTCGTGGCGTTGTTCCGCAGATCGATGACCTTGAGCTTGTAAGTGGTGTTTTTCAGGGGGCAGACTTTTTTGCTGCTGACGCCTGGCACGCCCACATCATCCAGATAGACGGCTTTGGCGTTGGTTACATTCCACCGCAGGGTGGTGCATTCCCCCTCGACGATGGATGTTTTCGTGGCGGTGAAGGAGATGGTGACCGGGGGTGGCGTGGGGGTAAATGGCGAGGTGGGTGTGCGGACCTGGGTGGGTCGCGGGGTAAAGGTGGGGCGAGGTCGTCGGGTGGGCGTGGGGCGGGGGGTGCTGATGGCGGTGGGGGTGGCTGTGGGGCCGATGGGGGTGGGGGTGAGGGCGCCACCCGGCGAGGTGGGCGTGGGGGTGACCGCGGGGGGTGGGGCGATGTTGCTGGTGGGCGTGGCGGTCGGGGCAGGCGCACCTGGTGTCTGGGTGCCGGGCGGGGGCGGTGCTTCGGGCCCAGGCGTCGCGGGCGTCCCCCCTTCGGCCACCGTGGTGGGGGTGGGAGGCAACGCTGTGCGGAATAACGCTTTCATGCTGAAATAGCCCGCGAACGCAACGGTACAGAGGAAGATGGTCAACAACACCCCGCCGAGGATCATAGCCAATGACCAGTCTTTGCCCGGTTGCTGGGGTGGCATGACAGGGTAAGGCACATACACCGGCACGGGCGGTTGTGCGGCGCTGCCACCGCCCGCGGCGGACGCGGGTGGCGGCAAGGGTCCGGCCTCCAGCGTGTTGGGCTCGGGCTGAGGCGGGCCGTGCAGCGCCATATAGCGCGGACAGCTCCTGAATTGCCCCCCAAGGCAGAAAACCGCCTGCTCAGAAAGTGGAATCGATTCGCGGGCGATGGTTGCGTAGCACCGGTTTTCGAAACTGGGGTAATTCAAGTGCGCATCGGGATCATCCAACAACCCGAGATAGGGGCAAACACTGGCACTCATGGGGTTGATTATAGGGCAGACAAGAGAATGTGCCAAAAATGGGTCAAATAAACCGCCCCAGTGCGGCGATCCCGCGCCTGTGCTAAAATCCTTTACATTTCGCGGACAAACAAGTACACTACGTTACACTCTCCCGTGCCAAACGCCTTCATCCTGGACGCTTTCATGAACGACCTCATCATTTTCGGCATCCTCCTCGCATTAGCTCTGCTTTATAACTTTCTCAATGGCTTTCACGATGCGGCCAATGTGGTGGCAACGATCATTGCCTCTCGGGCCATGTCATCCCGAGCTGCGTTGCTGTTGGCCGCGGTCGCAAACTTCGTGGGGCCGCTGCTGTTCGGTGTGGCCGTGGCCACCACCATCGGGAAAGACCTGGTAGCCCCAGATAGCATCACCATCACCGCCATCATCGCGGCCCTGGTCTCGGCCAATGCGTGGAATATCATCACCTGGTGGTTTGGCATTCCATCCAGCTCTTCCCATGCGCTGGCGGGCGGTTTGGTCGGCGCCGCGCTCATTTATGGCGGCGTGGCTGTTATCAAGCTGGATGGGTTGATGAAGATCGCACTCGCGCTTTTTGTCTCACCCATCCTGGGTTTTCTCTTTGGCTGGCTGATTCTGAAACTGACCTACTGGCTGGCGCGAGGAGCCACCCCCAAGATCAACAAAACGTTCAATCGAGCTCAATTGATCACCGCCACCGCGTTGGCCCTTTCTCATGGCACGAACGACGCGCAAAAGGCCATGGGCATCATCGTCATGGGGCTGGTTACGCTGGGGTTTCAGGATCATTTCTACGTGCCCGATTGGGTCGTCATCGCCAGCGCCATCCCCATTGGCCTGGGCACCGCCAGCGGCGGCTGGCGCATCATCCACACATTGGGTGGCAAATTCTATCGCATCCGCCCCATCCATAGCTTTACCTCGCAACTCGCCTCCTCCATGGTGATCCTGGGGGCCTCGGTGCTGGGCGGCCCGGTGAGCACCACCCACGTGGTCAGCTCGACCATCGTGGGTGTGGGCGCGGCCGAGCGCAAAAGCCAGGTGCGCTGGCTGAACCTCACCGATATCGCGGTGGCATGGCTTATCACCGTGCCCATCACCGCGGCCCTGGCCGCGGCCCTCTATCCCCTCCTCCGCATTTTCCTGGGGCCCTGACCATTCATCTCACCCCAATCTCTCCCTTCCACTTCCTCCACGGAGGTTTCAGGCCCATGGGTATCCTCGGCACCAACAAAGAAAATATCTTCATCCGGCTCCTGCGTGAACAGGCCGAAGTCCTCCAACGGGGCGCGCACGCGTTGGAGCGGTTCGTGAAAAACGGCGATCCCAAAGATGCCGAGATCGTCGAGATGAGCGAAAAGCAAGGCGACGAATTACGCCGCATTCTCATCGACGAATTGCACAAAACCTTCGTCACCCCCTTCGACCGGGAGGACATCTTCGAGCTTTCCCTTTACCTGGACGATGTCCTGGATTACTGCTACACGACCATTCTGGAGATGCAGCTGCTGGATATCGAGGCAGACAAGTTTCTGGAGGAGATGGTCGGGCGGGTGCGCGAAGCGGCCGACGAATTGCTGCTGGCCATGCAACGCCTGGAACGTAACCCCATGGTCGCGCTGGACCATTCCCGCCGGGCCAAACATCGGGAAAACCAGGTGGAACGGCTCTATCGCCAGGCCGTGGCCGATCTGTTCAAAGGCCCGGAGGATAGCCATCATATTATGCTCATGCTACGCACGCGCGAAGTGTATCGCCACGTGTCCAACGCCGCGGACCAGGCGGATCAGGCCGCGAATGTGATCGGCAAAGTCGTGATGAAGATGACATGAGATGAAACGCTCCCTGAAGACGCTGATCGAAAAGACCACACCGCCGCAGGTCCGGGAACACCTGTGGCGAACGTATCGGCGCTGGATCACCCGCGGGGACCGGTACGAATGCCCGCTTTGCGGCGCGCGTCTCAAGACCCTGTGGCCGCGAGGCTTAAGCCATCCGGTCTTGAAGAAATACGACATCATCGGCGGTGGCTATCGGGAACAGGCTTCATGCCCGGTGTGTGGCTCCACAGAGCGGGAACGGTTGGTTTATCTCTTCATCCGCCACCGAACCGACATTCTGCAACGACCGGTACACTTGCTCCACGTCGCGCCCGAGCCCCAGCTTGGACGCCTGCTTCAGGCCGCGGCCCAGGTCGATTACCTGAGTGCGGACCTTTATGTCGAGAACGTCATGGTCAAAATGGATATCACCGATATCCCCTATCCCGATGATCACTTCGACGCCATCATCTGCAACCACGTGCTGGAGCATGTGCCCGACGACCGCCGGGCGTTGCGGGAACTGTATCGCGTGCTCAAGCCGGGCGGTTGGGCGATTCTGCAAGTCCCTTACAGCGAACGCATCCCAACATCCATCGAGGATCCCACCATCACCACGCCCGAGGACCGGGCCCGGCACTTCGGACAGGAAGATCATGTGCGGATTTACGCGAAGGCGGACTATCTGGCGCGGATGGCGGATGCGGGCTTTCGGGTGGAAACCCTGCGCTGGTGGGAGGAGGGCCCGGCGTTTGGTAACCCCGACAACCGTTTCGGCCTGATGCCCCGAGAAACCCTGTTCGTGGGACGAAAGCAGGCATCACGCGCGACCGCGCGCCAATACCGACGAAAATCTCACGCATAGGCGCAAAGACGCTAAGCAGGTTTGCAAGTATGCAAGTTTGCAAGTGGCAGGTGGCCTGCGCAACGTAACTTGCCACTTGCCACCTGCACACTTTATTCCCTTTATTCCCTTTGCGCCTTAGCGTCTTTGCGTGAGATCGATTTTCATAGCAGTCCAACGGCTGGCTTGCCAGCGCCGATACGGACGAAAATCGTGGGCGGTAACCCGGTACACCTGGAAACCAGGGAAACCGGGGCGATTCACTCTCCCACCCGGTCTACTGGTCTACCGGTTTCCCGGCCTACCAAATCTATTTTCATAGCAGGGTGATTATAACAG
>DRQW01000196.1 GCA_011371305.1 Anaerolineae bacterium
AATTGCCATACTTTTGGTATGATTTTTGTATGGAAGAATCGTCACGACCGACATTTTTTTCGGCGCCGGTTACTGGCGCAAAGGAAAGAAAATCTATGAAGAACAAAATCGTTTACACCGATGAGCCTTTGGGCGAGGTGAGGGTGGTGGAAGATTTCTTGCCTTCGCCCGATGAGTTGGCTTTTCGGGAAGAGACCGTAAAGGTGACGTTGTCGCTAAGCAAGGAAAGTGTGGATTTTTTCAAACAGCAGGCGAGGAAGTATGGCGTGCCTTATCAGCGCATGATTCGACGGCTGTTGGATGAGTACGTCTCCCATTTCTCCAAGGCTTAGACCATCTCTTGTAAGATGGCCTCGATAGTGTCAATGACGTAGAACAGATCGGCTTCGTCGATGACCAGGGGCGGGAGGAGGCGGAGGACGGTCGCGCCCGCGGGTAGGGCGAGGACACCCCGTTCCTGCAACGCCCGCAGCACCGGGCCGACCTTGATCTTGAGCTCGATGCCGAGCATGAGGCCCAGGCCACGCACTTCGCGGATGAGAGGGCTGTCGATCCGGGCCAGGCGTTCTTGAGCCAGGGCGCCCAGCCGTGCCGCGCGTTCGGGCAGGCGTTCTTCTTGCAGGACGCGTAGCGTGGCGCGGGCCGCGGCCGCGACCAGGGGGTTGCCCCCGAAGGTGGAGCCATGGACCAGGCGAGGAAGCTCGCCCACGCGCGGGCCAAGCAGCGTCGCGCCCATGGGCAGCCCGCCCGCGATGGATTTGGCCAGGGCCAGGATGTCGGGCTGGAGGTCGTAATGCTCGCTGGCGAAGAGCCTGCCCGTGCGCCCGAACCCGGTCTGAATCTCATCCACGATGAGCAGCGCGCCGTGCGCATCGCACAGCTCCCGGGCCGCGTGCAAAAAAGCCGGGTCCGCGGGCCGCACGCCCCCTTCGCCCTGCACCGGCTCCAGCAGCACCGCGGCCGTGGCGTCGCTGACCGCAGCCTCCAGCGCAGCGATGTTGTTGTAGGGGATGTGGGTGAAATCGGGGACCAAGGGCATGAAGGGACCGCGATATTTCTTGTTCCAGGTAGCGGAGAGCGCGCCCATGGTGCGGCCGTGGAAGCCGCGCATGGCGGCCACGATCTCCCGCCGTCCCGTGCTCACCCGGGCGAACTTGATGGCCGCCTCGATGGCTTCCGCGCCCGAATTGCTGAGGAACGCCCGGTTCAGCTCGCCCGGCGTGGCCGCAGTGAGCTCGGCCAGGTACGCGGCCCGCACGTCGTTGTAGAAGATCTCGGGGCAGGAGATGAGGCGGCGGGCCTGCTGGCTGATGGCCTCCACGATGGCGGGATGGCTGTGGCCCAGGTTGGCCGCGCCCTGGCCGCCCACGCAGTCGATGTAGCGCCGGCCCTGCTCGTCCCACAGGGATGCGCCTTCGCCCTCCACGATGACCAGATCGCGCTTGGGATAGACGCCGGAGGTGTGGGCGGATTCGAGGGATTGGATGGAAGAGGTGATATCGAGGATTTGCATGGATAACTCCAGAGGGAGTGTTCAGTGTTCAGTTTTCAGTGTTCAGTGGGGTTGATGAAATGAGCATCTTGGTGTATGCTTGGAGACGAATATGGCTTGAACTGGTTTCTCTCAATTTTTTGTCAGCTCGTTATACCTCTCGAAATCGTTTGGTCTGACTACTTGAAACATCGGGCGCGTGTCCGAGGCTTCAAACTCGCTGAGATCGAACGAATACTCCGTTTCAGTTCGGAGAGGTATTTTGACGTTGCTTCTGGACGATATGTCGTTGTTGGCAGGCACGGTGAAAAACTTGTACTGATTCCGTACGAAATCGTGGAAGATAAACTTGTTCCGATCACCATTCATGCTACCAGCCGTCAACAAATCAACTTTCGCATCAAAACAGGTCGATTCGTTTATGTCCGATAAAACCAGGATGATTTACTTCGAAAAGGAAGATGTCCTTCACATTCTTCTTTCAGAGGAAGAGGAAGCGGGCAGTGTGGAGATCAGCCCGAATATCACGGTCGAACTCAACGAGGCAGGGGAAATGATCGGGGTGGAGATTTTGCATGCCAGTGAGTTTCTGAAGAACGCCATTCTGGAATCGGTGCAAGGCAAGCTGTTGCTGGAAAAGATGGCTGCGTGAATCAACGAAACACTGTGCCCGCGCCGGCGAGGGCCGAGGCGATGGGATGCGGGATGCGGGCGTCGGCCAGAATGGCGCGGGGGACGCCGCCGGCCAGGGCTTCTTCCGCGGCCAGGACTTTGCGTTTCATGCGGCCTTGGGCCGCGGCCCGGGCCTGGTCCAGAGTTTGAGGCGTGACCTGGCGGATGAGGGAGTCGGGATCGGGGAAGTCCGCCAGCAGGCCGGGCACGTTGGATAGGATGATCAGCGCGTCCGCGCCCAGGGCCGCGGCGATGGCCGCAGCCGCGCGGTCGCCGTCCACATTCAGACGCTCTCCCCGGGTGCCCAGGGCCACGGGCGCGACCACGGGCAGGAACCCGCCATCCAGCAAAACGCGCAGCACGTCCGCGTGGGCCTCCCGGATTTTGCCCGAGTAGTCGTCGCGAATGACCCGCTGGCGGCCGTTCTCCACCGCCCGGATGGCCCGTTTGCGCTCGGCCACCAGCAGCCGCCCGTCCACGCCCGAGAGGCCCACTGCGTTGACGCCGCGGGCCTGGAGCGCGGCCACCAGGGTTTTGTTCACCTGGCCCGCGGCCGCGGCCACGAAAATCTCCAGCATTTCGGGATAGGTGTAGCGGCTGAGATGGCCCGAGGGGGATTGAATCTGACGGCGGTCCAGGCCCGCGCGGTCGGCCAGGGCATTGGCCGCGGCCGAGGCGCCATGGACCAGCACGATTCGATGGCCCTGGGCCAGCAGCTCGGGGAGCTCATCCAGCAGGGGGGTGGGGTCCACGCCCTCCCCGCCGCCGAGTTTGATGACAAGGGTTTGTTGGGGCATAGGAGTTGATTGGAGTGAATGGGGGGAGGAAATTCGTAGAAATTCGTAGAGATTCGTAGAGATTCGTGGAGATTCATCGAGATTCGATCTCCCAATCTCAACCAATCTCAATGAATCCTTCCTCTTACACCGGATGCAATCCGCGGAAGGTGAGGCCCGCGGTTTCGTCGAAGCCGAACATGAGGTTCATGCACTGCACGGCCGTGCCCGCGGCGCCTTTGCCCAGGTTGTCAATGGCGGCCAGGGCCACCAGGCGCCCGGTGTGGGGCTGAAGCTGCCAGCCTACGTCGGCCAGATTGGTCCCCCACAGCAGTTTGGGCTCCGGGTGGCGATAGATGCCCGACCGTTCATGCACAATCCGCACAAAGGGCTCGTTGCCGTACGCCGCCCGATAGGCTCGCCACAGGTCCCGGTCGCTCAGGCCCGGCTCCACCCAGGCGTGGGCCGTGGACAGCGCGCCCCGCACCAGCTCCACCGACGTCACCGAGAGGTGGATATCCTCCCGTCCGAAAGCCTGATGCACCTCGGCCTCGTGGCGATGGCCCACGGGCGCAAACGAGCGCACCACATGGCTGCGTTCGGGATGGTGGGAGCCGGGGTTTG
>DRQW01000197.1 GCA_011371305.1 Anaerolineae bacterium
ATGCTGAGTTTGGACATCACCGCGTCGCCCGCATTCTGAAGGCGGGGGTCTCGGGCCATGCGCATGATTTTCTGGGTGTCGTGGGCGGTGAGCCCGGTGAAGATAATCACGCCGATGATGCTGATCACCAGGTCCATCATGCTGCTGCGCAGAAAAATGTTGATGATCATGGCGATGATGATGCCGATGAGGCCGATAAACAGATATGTCCCTAATTTACTCAGGTCTGCTTTGGTGAACAATCCCACCAGGCTCATGACCAGAAACAGCGCTGCAGCCGATACAAAGGCCATGGTGAGGTCCGCGATCTCGTAATAAAGGAAAATGCCCGAGAGCGCAAACCCGGTCACCGCGGCATAACCAAAGAAAATGGCAAACGCAACGGGCACCGACAGCTTGTGTAGTGCGAAAGAAAGCGTCCCGACCAAAAGTAACTGGACGATGAACACGCCAAAGAGCAACCAGGGGCTGCTGAGGGAATAGATCAGGCCAGAGTTCAGGGTAAACCAGGACGCGCCCGCGGTCACTGTCATGGCCAGGAGCATATACAGATAGACATTTCGTAACAAGGAACGTGTGGAGACGATGGGCTGGGTTAGCAGTTGGGGTTGTGTACTCATATCGCACCTATGAAAAAAGGAGTGACGAACCGGGAAATGGGATCCAGGATTCTGATCGTCACTCCTTTGGGATGAACTGGCTTAAGTGAATTGAAGGAAACTAAGAGATTAGAGGGATTATGAGGTTTTTTGACCGTTTACTTGGAATGCTGCTTTCGTGCCGGGCAACAGGGCATAAATTAGAACGATGGCATTGATTAACACCGCGGGCAGCATGGCTGCGAAAGGCGTTCGGCCTATCACGGCCACGAAAGCGAAAATCAGGTTCAGAATGGAGAGAACCACCACGAACAACCAGCCTTGTTCGTTCAGATTCCAGAGCATTTTCCCAACCCAGAAGTAAATCAGGGCGAGGATGCCCCACATGATCGCGCCGAACAGGCTGAAACCAAAAAACGCTTTATCGCCAATTTTAAGAATAGGGAGCAGATGAAGCATCTGTAAGGTATGGAAGATGGCAACGATGCCCGCAATGTATGCGAAGATGGCCAGCAATGTGACCCCAAATGGGCGGTGGCGAGTTGAACTGCTCATGAGACCTCCTTGAATGTGAACGAAGTTAAAAAACTGTAGAAAGTATTATAGGCCAGGAAATGGAGATATGCAATTCATCTTCCATGGGCGCCAGCATAAGTCGTGAGGCTTTACCGCCGCGAGCTGGAAACCTGCGCCCCGGCTCGCCTGCTCCCAGATTGAGCCTTCTGGGACCCGATGTTTGCAGCATTTCCTCCATACGTTTTTGCTTCCAGCTCTTGATAGGCAGCCAACATCCGATGGTATGTGGTCTGTAAAAGTGGTTCCACATCGTTGGTGGTGAGACCTTCGGTGGGGATAGGTTCCAGCACGCGGATGTACACCACGCCGCCGTTGAGATTCCCGCTCTGGATATCGAGCTGCTGATAGCTGGGGCCGAATACGACGGGCACAATGGGCACCTGAAGCTGGATCGCAGTGTAAAATGCGCCTTTCTTGAAGGGTAACAATCCTTGTTGTCCCCGATTGCGATGCCCTTCCACCAGCACCCATAGATTCAATCCCTCCTCGCGCATGCGTTTGGCAAAGTCGTTGAGCATGGCGATGGCAGCCTCCCGATCGCTGCGATCGATGAAGAGATTGCCCGCCTTGTCGAAGATATAGCCAGCCAGAGGGATCTTTTTCAATTCCTTTTTGGCCACGACCAGGGTCCTGAGGGGATAAACCTGTGCGATCATAAGCGCATCGAGCAGATGTTGATGGTTGCTCACATACACCACCGGGCGCACCGCATCGATGTATTCTTTGCCCTCAACGATAAATTTGACAGGAACGATTTTGGGAATGCCCTTTTGCCACCAGTCCAACCAATAGCGGTCGGCATTCTCCCGTTCGTTGGGATGAAAGATCATCCAGATGCTCGTAGCGATGGTGGCGATAGCCAGCCAGAGCAGGACCAGGGTCGCGCGAAAGTAAAAAGTGAGTCGTTTCATAATGGGATTGTGTGGATGGGTGGAGGATGTTCAGTGTCGAAAGTGGCGCATACCTGTGAAGACCATGGCCAGACCCAACCGATCCGCCGCGGTGATGACCTCTTCATCTCGGATGGAGCCGCCCGGCTGGATCACTGCGGTAACCCCCAGTGCCGCGGCCCTTTCGATGCCGTCGGGGAAGGGAAAGAACGCGTCCGAGGCCAGGACCGCGCCTTGGGCCCGCGGGCCCGCTTTTAGACCAGCCAGGGAAACGGCATCCACCCGGCTCATCTGGCCCGCACCGATGCCCACAGTAGCTTGATCTTTGGCCAAGACGATAGCATTGGATTTAACCCATTTCACCGCGCGCCAGGCGAACATAAGATCGGCCCTTTCCTCGTCCGTGGGCTGCCGTTGCGTCACCACTCGCAATTCGACCATGAGTTTGTGGTCCGGTGTTTGGGCCAGCAGGCCCCCAATGACTGTGTGTAGCTCCAGTGGGAATGGCGCGGCGCCCGTGGCCTGCATGACCCGCAGGTTCTTCTTGCGGGCTAGCCGTTCCAGGGCTTCGGGGGTGAACTTGGGCGCGACCAAGACTTCTACGAACAGTGTGCTGATAGCCTCCACTAGGGGCAGGTCCACAGGGCGGTTAACCGCGATGATAGAGCCGTACGCGCTGACTGGATCGGAGGCCAGGGCTTTTTTGTAGGCGACGACGAGATCGTTATCGGTGGCCAGGCCACACGGGTTAGCATGTTTAATGATGGCTACCGCCGGGGTTTCGAATTCGCTGACCGCGCCCCAAGCGCCGTGGAGGTCCCCCAGGTTGTTGTAGCTGAGGGCCTTGCCTTGGAGCTGAACGAACGCGGGTTCCTGTCCCTGCCAGCGGTAGAAGGCCGCGCGTTGGTGGGGATTTTCGCCGTACCGCAGGAATTGCACCCGTTCCGCGGCCAGGACCAGGGCCTCGGGCAGCAGGGCTTCTTCCCCACCGACCTGTTGGCCCAACCACCGTGCAATGGCCACGTCGTAAGCTGCAGTGTGCCGGAAGGCCTTCAAGGCCAGTTGGCGTCGTGCTTCATGAGTCAACCCTTCCCCAGCCAGTTTCTCCAATACCCAGGGATAATCCTCCGGACAGGTTAGGACGATGACGCGGGGGTAATTTTTGGCTGCAGCCCGCAGCAATGTTACCCCACCGATGTCGATGTGTTCCAGCGCTTCGTTTTCGGTTACCTGGGGCCGGGCTATGGTTTGCTGGAAGGGATAGAGATTGCAGGCGACGAGATCGATGGGTTCGTAGCCCCATCGTGCCAATTCATCCCAGTCATCTTGTTGGTCGCGGGCCAGAATGGGGCCATGGATGGCGGGGTGCAGGGTTTTGACTCGGCCCCCCAGGATTTCGGGGAAACCGGTGATGTCGGAGACGGGCGTCACGGGCAGCCCCATCGCGGTGATGGCTCGAGCTGTGCCCCCGCTGGCGATGAGTTCATAGCCCAGTTGGTGCAACCCGCGGGCCAGAAGTTCCAGTTTGGTTTTATCAGATAGTGATAGAAGTGCACGCATCATGCCTTTTAGATTGCCAAGAACAGGGAAACTCAAGATCGGTCAATTATCGCATCGCCCGTCCTGTTTGCCCAAACCTGGTCTAGGGGCCGCCATGTTACTGGTCAGGCAGAATGACGTCGGCAGGCATGCCCGGTTTGAGTCGCCCATCTCCGTTTTCCAGATGCAATTTCACCAAGAACACCATATCCCCACGGTCGTCCGGGTTGAGCACATTGTTGGGGCGGAATTGCGCCTGGGGCGCGATGTAGAAGACCTGTCCCACGAATGACTCGTCGGGCATAGCCAGGACTTCTACGGGGAGCTGATCACCCAGACGAAGGCGATGGAGGTCTTTCGCGGGTACATAAACCCAGAGTTCCATTCGACGGGTGTCTGCCAGGGTGAGAAGAGGCTTGCCCGGGGTGATGGTTTCCCCTGTCTCGATATGTTTTGCCTGGATGCGCCCCGCATGGGGCGCGACAATGGTAAGGCGCTTTTCGTACCAGCGGGCCAGGTCCAGCGCGGCCTGGGCCTGTTGCACACCAGCTTCGGCCACCGCGATCCGTTCCGGCTGGGGTGGTGCGATTTGGGCAGCCCGTTCCGCCTGGGCCAAGCGTAAGGCTGCTTCGGCCAAGGCCACCGCGCCTTCGGCCTGGTGCACTTGGGCTTCCAGCGCCAGAGGTTGCTCGCGCATCCGCTTCAGCGCGGCGAGGGTCTGGTAAAGGCCACGAAGGCGCGCGTTTGTTGCATCGAGGGAGGCTTCGGCCGCGGCCTTTTGTGCCTGCAGAATGCGAGCCTTGTATTTCCCCTCGCGCGAGCCATCGGTGATAGCGTTTTGGAGCAGCACATCGACCTGTTTTACCGCGGCTTGCGCGGCCTCGACCTGGGCTTGGGCCACGGGAATGAGCGCCGCGGTTTGATCGATTTGTGCATCCAAGGCCACGGGGTTGTTCCGGACCGCGCGGGCGTGTTCCAGGGTGCGGCGGGCGTTTTCCAATTCGATTTGGGCTTTGTCCACCGCGGTTTCGGCCATTCGCCGTACTTCGGGCCCGGGGGGAGCGGCCACGGCATCCCGGGCCGCGCGTGCGGCCATCAGGCTTTCTTGCGCGGCCGCGATCTGCGCCTGGACCTCGGCGGGGTCCAGATGGATGAGGGGCTGTCCGGCTTCCACCCATGCCCCTTCCTCCACCAACACATCCACGGCTCGACCGGGGATTTCACTCATGGCGTGGATGGTCCGGGCTTCCAAGGTGCCATAAAGGCGGGTTTCTTTGGTCGCGGGCGTGACCCGGCCTAACCAGGTTTCGATTTGCATAAGATAAGCTTCTGGCAAACCCGTTTGTTTCCAGAAGTGCTCCGTTTCTTCGGGAATGAGCAGGATCGCGGCCAGGAACAACACCGTGACCGCCAGAAGAAAGCCGATGAGAATGGTGAGGATACGTTTGATCATGATATGGATGGATGTTTGGAGATGAGAAAGCGGGCCCGACACAAACTCCAGATCGCCGAGGCTAATGAAAGATGCTTTGAGGCCCGTTAGCACCGGAAGTCAGAGACGTAAAAGGTGAAACGTCAAGGTCTCGCGTTTCAAGCTCGATGTTGCCTCGCTCAACGTGGATGGCAATTGTTAATTCAAAGCTTGATCCGAGTCCTAACAAAAAAACGTGGGTCAGGGTTGACGGAGGAGGACGTCCGCGGGGAGGCCCGGGCGTAGTAGATCGTCAGGGTTTTCTACCTGAAGGGTGACTGCGTACACCACTGCGGCCCGTTCCGCATTGTTCTGTGACTGGCGCATGGTGAATTCGGGCTCGTCGGCGACCGAGAGGATGCGTGCAGTGTATCTCCTGTCGGGAGCACTTTCGATTACCAAGGGGAGGGGCGTGCCCACCTGAAAGGCATCGATCATGCCGGCTGGGACGTAGATGGTGATGGTCAGTACGTTGGGGCGGGTGATCCGAAGAAGTTGTTGGCCAGGGGCGATGACTTCACCCGGCGAGAAATACCGTTCGAGGACGACGCCCGCGGTGGGCGCGAGGATACGGGTTTTGGTTAGCGCAGTAGCCTGGGCGTCCCGGGCGGCCCGGGCCTGTTCCACCGCGGCCTTGGCCGCGGCAATTTGTTCTTCACTCGGCCCGGCTTTTACAACTTCTAACGCAGCTTCAGCCTGTTTCAGTGCGGCCGCGGCCTGGTCGCGGGCATTGGTGGCGGCTACTACCTGGGCCTCCGCCTCCTGGGGGTTCTTCTTTTGGGCCAGCAGATCGTTCAACGCCACCTGGGCTTGCACGGCCGCGTTTTCGGCCTGTTTGGCCTGGCTCCAGGCCTGCCATGCCTTCTGACTGGCCAGATTCCATTGGATGTTGGCTTGTTGTTTCTTCTCGGGGGGAGCGTCCACGGTAATCACCGTCCCATCGGGCAAGGTGACCTGGACCCCGCGGGCCAGGTCCTGGGCGCTCTCCCCCCACATTTGTTGTTCCAGGTCCGCGGCTTCGGCCAGATGCTTGGCGGCGCGGGCGTGCGCTTGGGCTTCGGCCAGAGCGGCCCGGGCTTGGGTAATCTGCACATCCAGTTCTTGGGGATGATCTCGCAGTTTGGTAGCGTCCATCAGTACGGTTTCGGCAGCCTGCAGGGCGGCCTGGGCCTGCGCGACCCGGGCTTCGGCCAGAGCAACATCTTCGGGGCGGACTGCGGCTAACAGTTGGGCGAGTTCGGCTTCGGCCCGAGCCACCTGCGCTTCGGCCTGGGCCAGTTCCAAACGGATGCGGCTATCATCCAGCCGGGCAAGCAACATCCCTGCTTCGATGACATCGCCTTCCTCCACCGGGATGGCCAGAATGCGCCCACCGATTTCGGGCGCGATGACCACGCTTTCTGCCTCCAGGAAGCCGGTGAATCGGTGCTCCTCGCGGGCTGATGCATCTTGCACTCTGGCACAACCCATGAGGATGGCGGGAACCAGGATCAGGACGAGGAGAAGGATTGGGAAGGGAAACAGACTTCTCCACGGGGTGGATGTCGCATTCGGAAAATCGGTGACTGGGTACGGACTAGGATTGATTATTTTTGACATTGGCAATGAATACATCCTCAAGGGAAGGTGGGATAACGCGCAACGCGCGTGGTTCCGCGCCGGCCTGCTCTAAAAGGTTTTCCAGCTCGTCCAGGTGATCTGCCAGGTCGGGGCCGGCCGCGTGGATGCGTTTGCCATATAAGGCGACCTCAGGGATCCCGGCTTGTCGCAGGGCCTGGATGGCGATGTCGGGGCGGCAACAGAGGATTTCTACCACCGCGCCCGGCATGCGCTCTTGCTTGATGCGGCTGGGCGGGCCAATGGCGATGAGACGACCCCGATGGATGAACGCCAGGCGATGGCATTGCTCCGCTTCATCCATGTAATGGGTGGTGACGAAAATGGTGGTGTTGTTGGCAGCCAGGTCGTAAAGCAGGCGCCAGAAGTTGCGGCGGCTGACCGGATCGACCCCGGCGGTGGGCTCATCCAGGAAAAGGAGCTCGGGCTGATGAAGGATGGCGGCGCCCAGGGCCAAGCGTTGTTGCCATCCTCCAGCCAGGTTGGCGGTGATCCGATTCCGCTGGCGAGTCAGCCCGATGACCTCCAGGACTTCGTCCTTGCGACGAGCCAGGGATGGCCCGCGCAAACCATAGGCCCGACCATAAAAGGTGAGGTTTTCGTCCACGGTCAGGTCGGGGTAGAGGCTGAACTTCTGGCTCATATAGCCGACGCGTGCCGCAATGGCCTCGGGCTCGCGCATGACATCGATGCCGAGCACGCGGGCTTCCCCTTCGGTGGGGCGCAGCAGCCCCAACAACATGCGGATGGTAGTCGTTTTCCCCGACCCATTGGGGCCGAGAAATCCGAAGATCTCCCCAGGACGCACCTCGAAGGAGATGTGGTCCACCGCGGTGAAGTCGCCGAACCGTTTGGTTAGCCCGCGTACCAAGACCGCGTGAGTACGGAGAGAGGGGGTTAATTCGAGATCAGAAGCAGTGGTAGCCACTGGGGAGTTCCATAGAGAGGTTGGATTTGGATGCGATAAATGGCATCGAAACCGCCAAAGTAAAGTTGGCCATCAGGGCTCATTTCAACGTCGAGGGGACAAGATGCGTCGCCGATGTCGATGATGATGTCTGCTACAACGCCATCGCGGTTGGGGGTCAGTTGAAGGCGATGTAAGCGCTGGGTGTTCCAGTCGCACATGAAGAGGCTGTCCCGCCATTGGGGGATCGCTTCACCCGTGTAGGCAGTGATACCTGTGGGCGCGATGGGGGGCGTCCATTCCCAGACCGGAGGGATATAAGGCGGGCCGGGATCATGGCATTCGAAATAACTGTCGCTGCTCACGGGCCATCCATAATTGCTTCCGGCTTCGACGAGGTTCACCTCATCACCGCAACCAGGGCCGTTGTCAGTGACCCAAAACTTACCAGTGATGGGATCAAACGTCGAGCCGAAGGGGTTGCGTAACCCTTTGGCCCATAGGCGGTCGTCATTGGGACCATCTCCATCGTAGAAGGGATTGTCGGGCAGCGCTTCACCAGTGCGAGGGTTCACCCGCAACACCGACCCTTGGAAAGTGGTCAAATCCTGGGCCAGTTCAGGAAAACAATTTTCACCCATGGGCACATACAGCGCGCCATCGGGACCGAAGCCGAAATGGCCACCGTTGTGATCGGTGCAGGGTTCCTCTTGGTCGGCTGGTAGGGGGAGCAGCAAGATCTCTTGCACGTCGCTGGCCCCATCCTCTGTCCATCGAAACCGTACGATCACATTGGCCCAACGTTGGGTATCTAAATAGTGGACATAAACAATTCGGTTGATGGGGAAATCTGGGTGGGGTGCAATGCCCAACATCTGCCCGAGCTTCCCTTGGGGGGCGACAGGCGTAGTGACGCAGGATAGCGACGTTCCCTCGCTGGTGTATTCGCAGACTTTTTTCGAGAAGGAGTTGATGGTGAGCAGGTGGCCGTTCGATGCAAACGCGAAGTCGGTGACGAAGCCAAGATCGGTGAGGAAGGGTTCGGGGGGCGCGGGAGGAAGTTCGGTGGCGGATTGGGCCCGGATTGGGTCAGGAGCCGTTAGCAAGCACGCGGCCATGAATGCCAGGAAAGCCAAAAGAACTCGGTGGATCATGGTGTTGTCTCTATGTGTTGAGCGTTAGGGGGAGGTGAAAACGGTCTCTGCCAGAATAGTCGGGGTTTTATCTGCCCCGTTGAAGTAGCGTTCGAAGCGGCGGACCTCGGGGGTGTTGCTGAGGCGCAGGTCACGCATCCATTCAAAGCCCAGGGAGCTGTAAAGGAGTTCCACGTGCAAAGCCAAAGGCCCAGTGATGTTTTCAGGCAACGAGACACGATAGGTGACGGTATCACTGCCACCAATGAAATTATCATCCTCTGCGGCCGAGCCTTTCACCGCGATGGCCTCCCCCGCGGTGGCCTTGTCGAAGCCTGCGGGCAGCAGACGGTTATCCTTCAGGTTATCTACTGCGTCCAGCAGGGTGTAGGTGACCTGACCCTGGGCATCGCCCATGACGACCTGATAGATCGCCACCTGGTCGGGCGAGGTAATGATGTCGTGGTGGGGTTCATAGGCATCGGAACGATGGGTGGCGTCATCACCCAAGATGCCGCCGTCGGGCGTGGGGCGGCCCGATTCGAACAACGTGCGTCCCGCAGCATCGGTGATGGTCACATGGAGCCACGTCCGCCGCGATGGATACCCCGTGGGCAATTTGTGGCCTGTTTTGTTGATCACCACCACCTGGAAGGTCATTTCCTCATCACTTCGTGTCACCTCGCGAATCTGCACCTCGGCTGTCTGTTCCTGCAATTGTTTCAGCGTGCGTTGGATGGTGGCTTCGAAATCGTCGGAGGAGGCGCGCACCCCCAGTGCTTCGCCATGTTGTTGAAGGATGCGCAGCATGAACACATTGCCACCCACAAAATCATGCCGGGAAAATTCTTCGTGCTGGGTCCAGCCGGGATAAATGGCTACCGGCCCTGGTGCTTGGGGCATGTGGCATCCCTGACAAGGCGTGTCTTCTCCGATCCCATCCCCGAATGCGCTGTGCTTCCATTCCAGATAGGGCGTTTGTTCGGGATAGTTTACAGGGTTACCTTCTGCATCCTGGGTGGGAGTGAATAGCGTGTGGCAAACCGCACAAAGCTCGGAGGTACGGAGGTGCGCTCCATATTGGGGATCATAACCGGAGCCCGAGCGCATGATCCCCGCCCCTATCATATCAGGTGTGGGATAGGGCCCGAACAGGGGACGGCGTGGGGGATTCGTGCTTGTGTCAATGACATAACCTCCACTGAACGAGACCTCCTCACCCAATCCATCAGGCTGAATCTGATGGCAAAGGGTGCAGGAAACGCCGTCCATGGCTGCGTCATGCAGGGGATGATCGGGATTCAGGAAGCCCTCTTCCCCGAAGATCTTCAGAGGCAAGCCATCCACCCTGGCTTGGGTGAAGGCCATGGGCATGTGGCAGCGCATACACGTGGCCTCGATATGCGCTTGGGCCTCGGGATGGCGCTGGATCTCGCTGCTGACCTTGGCCAGCCAGAAAGGGTCCCGGGCCGCGTTGGCCATCATGGTGGACCGCCAGAACGCGCTCATGGTGACGTCGTTGCCTTCCGCGTCCTTGATGTTGCCATGGCAGCTTTGGCAGAGGGCAGGGCCGTTGAAGTCGGCGGTGTCGAAATTCGCCAGGGGTTTGCCCTCATACGAAGGGGGTGGCAAGGGCGTGGGCGTGGTGGTGAAATCCACACCGTTTCCCAACATGGGCAGGCTCACCTGATGGGAGGCGTCGGGCGCGCTGCCAAGAACCTGGACGCCAACGAACAAGCTCAGTCCAAGAAGGATCAATGGGATCAGCAAGGACCGGGGATGCATGGCGGTTTTCCTCCTTATGCCAGTCGGGCCTGACGAATGAGGTGGATGAATGCTTCCTCCAGGCGGGGTTCGTCCTGGTAAAGGGATTGGATGGGGATACCGTGGGAGGCGAGAAAAGTCTCCAGTTGGGGCCTGGCTGCGGTTGCGTCGGAAACAAAGATGTGTAGCCGGTCGCCATACACTTGATGTTCCAGGTAGTCAGGGAATTCGGACAGGATGGCTTCGGCTCGGACTAATTCCGGCGTATATAGGACGAGCATCTCGCCTGGAGCCAGCTTACGCAGGGCTTCCGGTTCCCCCTGCTGGATGAGTTTGCCCCGAAACATGAGCCCCACACGATTGCAACGCTCCGCTTCATCCATATAGGGCGTAGTGATGAGGATGGTGACCGCTTGCAGGTGTAGCTGGGCCAGGATATCCCAGAATTCCCGGCGGCTGACCGGGTCCACGCCGTTGGTGGGCTCATCGAGCAGCAAGAGCTGGGGTGAATGGATGAGTGCACAGGCCAATCCCAGTTTTTTCTTCATCCCGCCGGAGAGTTTGCTCGCGGGCCGGTCCGCGAAGGCCTCCAATTGTGCGAAATGCAACAACCGGGCAATGCGGTCTTTACGCTCTCGTGAGGGGACGCGATAGATATCTGCAAAAAAGGTGAGATTTTCCAGCACCGAAAGGTCGCCATACAGACTGAAATGTTGAGGCATATAGCCGATCTTTTGGCGTAATGCTTCCGGATCGCGGACGACATCTTGGCCCAGGACGTGAGCTTGCCCCGACGTGGGCTTGAGCACCCCGGCCAGCATCCGCAGCGTAGTGGTCTTGCCCGCGCCATCGGG
>DRQW01000198.1 GCA_011371305.1 Anaerolineae bacterium
CTACGGCTCCGTGCTGGACAACCAGAAAGCCATCACCGTGCCCGGCACCTTCCTGCAGAACCGAGAATACATGGCCGTGTTCTACAAGGAGGGCTACACCGACCTGGAGATGGAAGCGGGCCCCTACATGAGCAGCGTTTACGAAATGTCCCGGCCCAAGGGCCACCCCTACAACGAAATCGTGAACCTGTACGAAGCGCCCTTCCCGGTGGGGATTTTGCACTACGCGTCAGACACACCCTTCAGCAAGGGGCAGAACCTGGGCGCGCAGAACCTCTCCTACTTCGGCATGGACCCCACCTACGCCACCATGGTCGCCATTCTCCGGCAATTGCTCTCCGCGGAGATAAAGCGAGTTCAAGGCCAGGGGTGAGCTTTAAGGTTAGCACTGCGCACCCACACCTTCTCCGAGGTGGGAAGGAGGGAGTCGCGCTCTCCGCCACTCCCTCCTTCTCAAGGATTTAGCTCTGCTCCTGCTCCTTCCTGCTACCCCAAATACGGATGATGACGTAGGCGACCAACGCAAAAAGGAAGAACAGGAGCAACATCCAGGCCAGGGCCTGAAGGGTTTCGATGACGGTGCGATAAATCTCCAACACCCAGCGTTCAATCGTCAGCGTGAGCTGAGGGGTGGGAACCGGTTTGCCTTCAGGTGTATATATCTCGGGTTGGGGGAGATAACGCTCCAGGTCGTAGATGCGCACGCCGCCCGAAATGCCCACCACATAAATGGCAAACTTGATGTACTTGGCCCATGCCTGAGCCATATCGGGACCGACAATGCGTTCAAGAATGTGGATGATGGGCTTATCGAAAGCGCGAGCAACGAGATAGCAGACAACCAGAGCAACGATCAGGGTGACAATGAGCAAAGCAAAGAACATGGTGGCCTCCTGGGTTAATACTCAAGGTGGTCATCGAAGCTGAACCTCGGAGCTACGTGCGGAGCCTTGCGGGCTGCAGAAGTAGCCTCGAAGGGGCCTGGTGGCCCATAGCCCAAGGGGACAGTCTCGGACGTAAGGAAGCGAAAAACCCGGGTCTCGAAAAATGCCTTTGGCTTAATTTTAGCGCAATTGGATGATTTCTTCCACTCAATCAAGTCTTATCGAACCACGACGCCCCAATCAAAGCCAGCTTGCTGCCAGTTGGGCAAAGTCGGTCCAACGGGCAGCAGCCGTTCGGTGGTGAGATCATCCAGGTGCCAAAGGTAAATCGCCCAGTCCCCCTCCCGGTTTGAAAGTATCCCCAAAGTTCGACCATCGGGCGACCACACCGGTAAGCCGTCCTCCGCGGGGTGGAGCGTGGTGGGAATCACGATACCCGCCTGGACATCCAGAATAAACACATCCCAACTGTTGCTGCGCCCCCCCGACATAAACGCCACCAAGCGGCCATCGGGGGACCAGGTTGGGGAATGATCGGAGGGATTATCGGTAAGCTGGGTGCGTTGCAGAGTCATGGGATCGAGCAACCAGAGGCCGCAGTTTTCTCCCCCGCTTTCGCAGCCATGGAAAACGATCCGCCCATCCCGCGACCAATCGCCCTGCTGGCCCGGGCCCAGTTCCTCCACCGATCGGCTGGCTACATCCACCAGATAGAGACGTGGGGATTGGTCCGCGCTTCGTTGGGAGGATGAGAAGAGCAACTGGCGTCCATCGGGGCTCCATCGCGGTCGGCTGTCATCCCCGCCCTTGGTAATACGGCGAATCTCGCCATCGTTGAACCTGACGTAAAGGCCCGGTGCTTCGACGTCGTCCCGGCGGAACGCGATCTCACCATGCATGCCCCAGGCGGGTTGCATGGCCTGGGGAATGAACGGCGCGCCCGGCGTGCGCTGTCCCAGGGTCCAGGCATGGATGGCATAGTACCCCGTAGTGACATCATAAACGGTGTAGAGGAGAACCTGAGAAGCTGCCGGCGTGGGCAGGGGCGATGGACTGACCATTTCCTGACACTGGGCCATCAGTTCCTGACGGCGACGCTCGATATCGGGCGTATCGGCCAGGGCCAGGACCTGGGCCATGCGTTCGGCCGCGGCGCAAGGGTCAGCCTGGGCCAGAGCTTCGGCTTCCTGCAACCATGCGGTCACAGTGGCTTGGATGTGGGGTGAGGGCGTAGGGATAGGCGTGGGCGAGGGGGTGATGGGAGGCGTCGCGGTGGACGGGGGTGCGGGCGTCGCCTGCACAGACGCCGGTGTGGCGGGCGGCATGAGAGTGAGGAGATGTATCCGGCCGAATCCAGGTGGTATGGGCGTCGGGGTGGGGGAAGAGTTGAGCAGCAGGTGAAACATGGTCTCGAAGTGGGTTTGGGCTTGGGGGACATTCCCTGCCTTCAGTCGTTCTACGCCCTGCACATACTCCCCATAAGCTTCCTGGCCCAGATAAGCTTCCCACCTGCGCTGCGTCCAGTTCAGATTCCAGGCCCAAACCAGGGCCGCGCTCAGCCCCAGGATGAAAAGGAAGCCCAACAACATGGCCCGTCGCCGCGCCCGCCGCCGCTGGGCCGCGGGCCGGTAATCAATGTGGACAACGCGGCCTACGGCCTTCTCCCAATCGATCTCTGACCCGCAATGGTGGCAACGATTTTGCGCGGGCGAGATGGGCTTTCCGCATTGACTGCAAACGTACCGATGAGACACGAGCTTCAAAACCGCCGAAGGATGTGTTGGACCGCCCCGACATAGCCCCCACCAAACAGGCGCACATGCACCAGGAGAGGATAAAGGTTGTACAGGTCACGCCGGACTTCCCAAAAACCGGGGCGAATGCCATGCAATTCATCGTAGCGGCGAAAAAAGACATCCCCGAAGGTGTGGAAGAGCGTGATGAACGCCAGTTCCATCTCCGGATCCGCGAAATAGATGGCCGGATCGAGGAATCCGGTAATGCGACCATCCTGCGCCAACACATTGCCGCTCCACACATCTCCGTGGATCAGCGCGGGGCGGGGAGGTTCATCCAACCAGCGATCCAGGTTTCCCGCCAACCGTTCCACCTCTCGCAAGGTTTCAACAGGCAATCGCCCGGCTTCATAGGCCGCCCGGGCCATGTATCGCAGTCGGTGATCACGAAAGAAAGCGATCCAGCTTTCGGTCCAGGGGTTCGGTTGATGCAACCCGCCGATGAGGGTATCGCGTTCCAGCCCGAAAGCGGGGGCCGTGATGGCATGTAGCTCGGCCAAGAGCTCGGCCGCATGGGCTTCGCTGCGCGCGTCGAAATGGCTGCTTCCGGGCAAAAAGGTCATCACCAAAAGGGACGCGTCGCTGTAAACGACCTCGGGCACGGGCAGGCGGGTGTGTTCGGCCAGATAGCGCAACATCCAGCCTTCTCGCTCCAGCACAGGCGAACTGGCCCGATCCACTTTCACCACAAACGCACGTCCGTCGCTGAGCTCCGCGCGATACACTTCGCCCACACACCCCCCGCTGAGGGGGCTCAAATGGCTCACGGGCGTATCGAAAATCGTTGTAAGCCTGGTGCTCAGTTCTGCGTTGCTCGACATAGTGGGATTATTCCACGCCACGACAAAAGTGGCAAGTGTAGCCGAGTCAGGCCGACCACACTTGCCACTTCCAGACTTGTCATGGGGTGCGGTTACCAGGCGTCGATGATCATCCGCACAATATCCGCACTGCGGTTGCTTATGTACACTCGGTTCGTAGCAGGATTCACGGCCACATCGCCGGGATCACCATCCATGGCCAGGGTAGCCAGGGGTAGCAGGGTGGCGCCATCAAAGACGCTGAGGCTATTATCCGCGCTGTTGGAGACGAACACATGGCCCGTGGTGGGATTGGCCGCGAGGCCCACGCCACCTTGCGGCCCGGCTTCACCAGCCATGCGAGGCGCACGCTTGCCGAAGTCATATCCGGGCTTCACCTCGAAGGTGATGAGCACATTGGGATTCGGGCCTTCTTGCGTGAAGAGGTTAGGAAGCGGGAGATAAATGGGCTGATCCGCGAACAACGCCAAGGGATTGTCCGGATCGATCATCACATAAAGCTGTTTGAGGGTGGGATCGAAGGCCATGGCGAAGGTTTCGCCACCGGGGAATAGCCTGGTAACTTCCGCATCCGTCGCACCATTGAAGACCCGGATGGTATGATCATCCCGGGTGCTGACATAGACCTGATTATCAGGCACATTCACCACAACATCAAACGCGCCCGGCAGATCGGGGATCGTTTTAAGAATCGCGGAAGTCGCACCATCGAGGACAGCCAGCTGGTGGGCGTTATGCAGGGTCACATACACCTTATTCGTGTTGGGATTCACCGCGACCTGGGCGGGCATACTGCCCGGCGGGAAGTTGACCGTGGCGATAACCGCGTTGGTATTGATGTCAATCACCGAGAGGGTATCGTCCGCGGTATTGGCTACATACGCCCGCTTGGTGGTCGAGTTCACAGCCACGCCATAGGGTTCCTGCCCCACCGGGACCTGAGCCAGGATCGTGTTGTCGCCGCCATTCACCACATAGAGACGATGGGTCGTACGGCTGGCGATGTAGAGACGGTTGGAAATTGGATCCACATCGATGGTCTTGGGATGGGGCACCGGGATACGGGGCGCCGGGGGCGTAGGCGTGGCCGTAGGCGTGGGTGTAGGCGTGGGCGTGATGGTGGGTGTGGGCGTGTTGGTTGGGGTCGGGGTCGGCGTGGGCGTAGGCGTGGGAGGAGGCCAATCACGCCAGACGATGGGCAGATAGATCATGCACCGATAGCCGAAATCGAGGTAGGTTGTCTGTGCATAAAGGACGTTATCGATCACAGGATTTGCGGTGGTCGCGAAACACCCGTTGGCCAACGCCAGGGTCGTGGTATAGGTCCCGATGGCGAGATCCTCCCACAAGATCTCGCCCGCGGCGTCAGTGACGCCCGCGCCCGATTCACCAAACTCATTGATGTAGGTCACAGTGAACCCGGGCTGGTCCGGCTCGCCCGGCCCTTGGAGGCCGTCACCATCGATATCCCAGAACACATGAGGCGAAAGCGCTCCCAGGCGTCGGTTGGCAAAGGTCACTGTGCTGGTCATGGCATATTGGATGGTGGTATGCATGACCTGGCCGGATACCGCGACGGCATGAGGAGGCAGGGTTTCGGTCACCGTATAAACGCCGACGGGCCGACGGAGGAACAGACATTGACCGCTGGCATCGGTGGTACAGGTGTCCACATCGCCAAACTGGTTGGTCACTGTCATGGCGACACCAGACCAGGGAGGTTCACCCGCATCCCGCACGCCATTGCCATTGATATCTTCGAATTTGAGGATTTCCAAATCGCCCAGGCGTCGATTGGGAATGACCACCCGGCCCATGCCGCTGTGGGGTACGGTGGTAGTGAACGTTGTGCCGGCCACGCCCTCGGCATAGGGTGGGAGGGTTTCGGTGACGGTATAAACACCGCGCGGGAGATCCAGCAACATGCATTCGCCATCTGCATCGGTGGTGCAGGTGTCCACATCCCCGTACGCGTTGGTGATGGTCATAGCCACGCCCGACCAGGGTGGCTCGCCCGCATCGCGTACTCCATTCCCATTGACATCTTCAAACTTGAAGATTTCCAGAAATCCGAGCTTGCGATTGGCAAAGGTCACCGTCACCGTCTGAAGGGGCTGGACCATCGTAGTATAGGTGTCATGGCTTGTGGGGATGCTGTTGGGAGGCAGGATTTCGGTGACGGTGTACAACCCCTCGGGCACAAGCTCAAACAGGCATTGGCCGTTTTGATCGGTGGTGCAGCTATCGGTATCGCCGTATTCATTCTCATAAACCACGTTGACGCCGGCCCAGGCCTCTTCACCCGGGTCCTGCACGCCGTTGCCGTTGATGTCTTCGAATTTGAACACAGCCAGGTTGCCCAAACCCTGGTTCCCAAAGAGGACCGTACTCGTCACATTCGAAGTTACGACCACGGTTTGGACGCCAGGCGTTGTCAACCGATAGTTGATCGGCTCTGTTTCGGTAATCGTCCAGGTTCCCACACACACGCCAGGCCATTGCACCGTGCCATCCGCGGCAGAAACACCCGTGCGGGTCATGCCACAGGGGGCGCTGGCGTCAAAACGGAAGCCAGCCAGCGGGTCTTCGCCCGGATCGCGCACGCCATTGCCATTCTTATCATGAAACTTGAGTACCTCGATGCCACCGGGGATGACTGCATTCCCAAACAGCACGGTGGTGGTCATGTTCTCCTCAACCGTAACTGATTGGGTGTAGGGGGTCGTGGGGATGGTGCCATTGGGCACCACCTCGATCACCACATAACCGCTGGCCGCGCCCAACTGATGATAAAGGATTTCCCCTGTGCTGTTGGTTTGGGTAAGCAAGATGGTATCGGTGAAAGGTGGCGGGAATTGTAATCGGAAAATCACATCGGGCACGGGCGGCTCGCCGGGGTCCCTTTGTCCGTTCAGGTTGAGATCGTTGTATTTAAGGATGCGCAGCGCGCCTGTTTTGTCGCTTACGAAAAAGGTCACATACGCCCCGATCTCCTCACCCGATCCAGAGGAATAATCCACCTGGGCGATGTATTTCTCGAAAGGCACGTGGGGAGGGACGGTGTAGGTCACAGGTAAAGTATAAATGTACGTAAAGGGCCCCAATAACTCAGGCTGGGCGGTATAAGTCTCCTGAACAATGACATCGTTATCTTGATTGACAATGCTAAACACTGTCTCCATGGGCGGCGTTTGCGTATCCGGCGTGATGATCCAAGTAATATATTCCTGTTCACCAGGCCGGATAAACACGGCCGGACCGGGCTTCACAGTCATCGTAATGACAGCATTCGGTTTGGCTAAGCTCACATACCCGATGCCAAACAATATTGCCATCATTCCGAACGCCAAGAGCACGCGTCCAAACGTCTGAAAGGGAGCGAATTTGCTTAACTTTGGGGGAATCATCACACAGCCCTCCTGTGGGGAAACGGGAACATGGAAATGCGGTTATGGCTCCACTGAATATCGTATCTCACGCAAGTCCGTAAAGACGCCAAGGAGCATGCAAAATGGCAGGGAACCTCTTTTTTCCCGGATCTACACTCTCGACATCTCGGCAGTGAGTATTTTTTCAGCGAAGCCAATTATCGATAAAAAACGCTCATCAAAAGTTTCGGGGGACGTGATGAGCGATTGATTCGGGCGTGTTCTTGCAGAAATCCTTGCATGTGATGACGGATAAGGGACGAAAAAGTTGCGATTAAACCTGGATCGGGGTACGGCTACCTGTCTGTACCTGCCAGAGGGCTGCATAAAGCCCATCCGCGACCAGGAGTTCGTCATGAGTGCCTTGTTCCACAATCCGGCCCCGGTCCATGACAAAGATGCGATGGGCATTCCGCACGGTAGAGAGTCGGTGCGCGATGATGATGGTCGTGCGGTTCCGGGCGATCACGTCCAAGGAGCGCTGGATGGCTGCCTCCGTCTCATTATCCACAGAAGACGTGGCTTCGTCCAACACAAGGATGGGTGGATCTTTGAGCACTGCCCGGGCCAGGGAGATGCGTTGGCGTTGTCCACCCGATAGCTTCTGGCCGCGCTCCCCCACAACCGTCTCATACCCTTGCGGCAGTGCCATGATGAAATCGTGGGCCTCCGCGATTCGCGCGGCCTGGATGATCTCGTCCATACCAGCGCCGGGGCGCCCAAACGCGATGTTTTCTCGCACGGTTCCATGGAAGAGATAAACCTCCTGGCTCACCAATCCAATGGCCTGTCGTAGATCGCGCACTCGCAACGCGCGAATATCGATGCCATCCAACAGGATTCGCCCCCGTTGCACGTCGTAAAAACGTAGTAACAACTTAACCACTGTGCTCTTTCCCGCGCCCGTGGGCCCTACCAGTGCCACCGTGTGGCCCGCAGGAATGTGAAGGCTCAGGTCTTCGATGGTGGGCGGAACCGGGCGATCCGAGGATGCCTTCAAAGGATATTCGAAATGCACATGGTCAAAAACAATTTCCCCTCGTACTTGTTCCAGGGGTAAGGGAAAATGCCCATCGCGGATCTTGGGCTGCGTATCCAACAGATCAAAAATACGTCGCGTGGAGGCCATAGCCCGCTGATAAAGGTCCAGTGTGGCGCCCAACCGGGTCAGAGGCCAGAGCAAGCGTTGGGTCATGAACACAAGCACACTATACGCGCCAACCGCCAGCTCCCCATTCAAGGCCATTTTGCCCCCGTACACCAAAATCGTGATGAACCCCACCACAATGATCATACGAATCAGCGGAATAAACGCGCTGCTAAAAGTAATGGCATCGCGATTTCGTTGCCGATAGCGATCACTTGCCGCGGCCAACCGGTTGCGTTCGATCTTTTCGGCCGTATAGCTTTTGATCACCGCAATCCCGCTGAGATTATTGGAAAGCATGGCCCCAATCAGGCCCACCTCCTCCCGCACTCGGGCATAACGTTGGGTCAGCTTTTTCTGGAAGGTAATGGACCCAAAGATGATAAATGGAATGGGCAACAATGCCAACCACGCGGCCTCTGGGATCATGATAACGAACATGCTCCCCACCACCAACACCGTGGTCCCGATCTGAATGATGTCATTGGCCCCCACATCCAGAAAACGCTCTAACTGATTCACATCGTCGTTGAGCACCGCGATGAGATCACCGATGGAACGATCCTCGAAATAGCTTAATTCCAAATGCTGGACGTGATCATACGCATCGATACGCAGCTCATGTTGGATATTTTGGGCCAGATTGCGCCACTTGACCTGATATAAATATTCGAACACTGATTCCAGCGCCCACAAGACCAGTGTCAACACGCCCAAGGCCAAAAGCTGCGCATCAACATCCACCACCCCTAATCCTGCCAAAAAGGAATCTTCCCGATTGACCACCACGTCCACGGCCATCCCGATGAGCACGGGAGGGGCCAGATCGAAAATTTTATTTAAAATCGAAAAGAGAACGGCCAGGACAACATCCCCGCGATAACCGCGGGCATAGCGCCATAAACGGCGTAAAGGGTGCAGGGTTGGGGTGGAAAAAGCCATAAAAAGAGTATATCAAATCCCGATTTGATGATAAAATGCGGCCATGCACGTCGTCATGCTCTCGAAAGCCTGCATCGTAGGCGCGTATCAGAAAAAACTGGAGGAACTGGCCCGTTTCCCTGACCTCCGACTTACAGTGATCGTGCCCCCAAGCTGGAAAGATGACCGGGGAGAACAACGGCTGGAGCGCGTCTTTACTCAGGGATATGTCTTGCGGGTGTCGCCCATCGCGTTCAACGGCCATTTTCACTTCCATTTTTATCCTCGATTAGCCGCTGAACTGGACGAGCTGCAGCCTGATCTCTTGCACATCGATGAAGAACCTTACAATTTGGCTACCTGGCTGGCCATGCGCCAGGCCGTCCGACGCAAGATCCCAGCGATCTTTTTTACCTGGCAAAACCTGTATCGCACGTATCCCCCGCCCTTCCGCTGGTGGGAAGGCTACAACTATCAGCATGCTGCGCATGCCATCGCGGGAAATCATGACGCGGCCGAGGTGTTGCGAGCCAAAGGCTTCCGTGGCCCCATCGCCATCATCCCCCAATTCGGCGTGGACCCCGACCTGTTCGCGCCGTCCGATGCACCGCGCGCTTCCCACCTCCCTTTCACCATCGGTTATGCAGGAGGGCTAGTCCGGGCCAAAGGCGTGGACCTGTTGTTGCGGGCCTGCGCCCAACTTGCTCTCCCGTGGGAACTTCATCTGGCCGGGACGGGACCGGAAGCGGATTCTCTCAAGACATTGGCCGCGTCCTTAGGGATCGGCGAGCGGGTGCGCTGGTTGGGCAAGCTCTCCTCCCTGGCCATGCCCGAATTCCTTCGCGGCCTCGACGTGCTGGTACTTCCCTCACGCACCATGCCCAACTGGAAAGAGCAATTCGGACGGGTGTTGGTCGAGGCCATGGCCTGTAAAACGCCCGTCATCGGCTCCGACAGCGGCGAAATCCCCCACGTCATCGGCGATGCCGGCCTGATCTTTCCGGAAAATCATGTGGACGCCCTGGCCGGGCACCTACGCCTCCTCGCGACGGACGCGACGTTACGAAAGACCTTGGGCCAACGCGGGCGTGCCCGCGTCCTACAGCGCTTTACCCAGGCCCAAGTTGCACGAGCTACCTATCAGGTCTATCAGGCACTGTTCTGAAAATAGAGTTGGTAAACCGAGAAACCAGTAGGCCGGGTGGGGGAGCGAATCGGCCCGGTTTCCCTGGTTTCCCTGGTTTCCTGGTTTCCAGGTATCCCGGGCTACCGCCCACGATTTTCGTTCGTATCGGCGCGCGGCCGCGCGTGGTGCCTGCTCGCCCTCGGCAACCATCACACCACTGGTTCAGGAGGGGTATCGGGCAATGCATCGATGGGCGCGTTTTGCCAACGATCCCCTTCCTCGATCAACATGACCGGGATATCGTCTCGGATAGGATACTTGCGCGCACAGGTCTGGCAAACCAGCCATGTACCCTTGACCAATTCCAAATGCCCCGCAGTATCATCCTCCTGCACACATGCGGGACATCGTAAAATCTCCAGGAGTTCGGGAGCAATGCTCATCAGGGATACCTCGTTAAAGTGGGGTTCAAATCGATGACATCCTGGGCAAGTATAGCCCGAACCCATTAGGAAGGCAAACGCTCATCTACGTTGAAAAGGGGTAGCTTCTAAGTCTCTTGGGCGTTTTCCCAGGAAATATCCACGCTTCCCAAAATCCCTCATCTGATCTACAATCGTGGCAAATGCTTTCGCGTTCCCAACGAATGAAGGAGATTCCCGTCCATGGCTGAAGCCTACATCATTTCCGCGGTACGTACTCCGATTGGACGCCGGCGGGGGATGTTCAGCGACATCCTGCCCCTGACCCTGGCTACAGTGGCAGTGAAAGAAGCGGTTGCACGGGCCGGGATTGAACCGAATCTGGTGGATGATGTCATCATGGGATGTGTGACGCCCCTGGGCGAACAGGGGGCGAACATCGCCCGCTTGACCGTCCTCAACGCCCGCTTCCCTGTGACTGTGCCCGGTGTGACCATTAACCGCATGTGCGGGTCGAGTCAGCAGGCTTTGCACTTCGCGGCCCAGGCAATCCTGGCAGGGGATATGGATATCGTCGTGGCTGCCGGGGTAGAACACATGACACGCGTGCCCATGATGTCCGACTATCCCCAGACCTGGCCCGAGGACTTCCCCTACCAGCTGGTGCATCAAGGCATCTCGGCCGAGCTCATCGCGGAGAAATGGGGCCTTACACGTATGCTGCTGGATCAGTTTGGTTTTGAGAGCCATAGGAAAGCAGCGCGGGCCACCCGTGAAGGGTGGTTCAATAGCGAGATCATCCCCATGGAAATCCCTTATGATAGTGGCACGCGTACTGTGACCATCGACGAAGGCATCCGCTTCGACACAAGTTTAGATAAAATGTTGGCCCTGAAACCTGCGTTCAAGGAGGATGGGGTGATCACCGCGGGCAACAGCAGCCAGATCAGCGACGGGGCGGCCGCGCTGGTGGTGGCCTCGGAAGATGCAGTGAAGCGGTTGGGGCTGAAGCCGATGGCTCGATTGGTGACTCGCGTTGTGATCGGGGATGACCCCGTGCTCATGCTGGCAGGTGTGATCCCGGCCACGCGACAAGTTCTGGCCCGCGCGGGCCTGCGTGTGGAGGATATCGATGTGTTTGAGGTGAATGAAGCTTTCGCATCGGTGGTATTGGCGTGGATGGCTGAGATTCAACCTCCCGATCCAGACAGGGTGAACCCGCGCGGGGGTGCTATCGCGCTGGGGCATCCCTTGGGCGCTAGCGGTGCACGCATCATGACTACCCTGGTCCACGAATTGGCCCAAATCGGTGGACGTTATGGCCTACAGGTCATGTGCATCGGGCACGGCATGGCCACCGCAACCATCGTGGAAAATCTGATGGATAGATAAGTCTCAACTCCCTATCAAAGCTTCAATGGTTTCCAGGGTATCCTCCAGGGCCAGGATACGCTCGTGCAGGGAAAAGATGTCGTTTTTTAGATCATAAGGAACATACTCGCCCGCGTCTTCCAACGCATTCCGCTCCGCTTCCTTTTGGGCGACTTGCTCGCGCAACCGTTCCAGCTCCCGACATGCCTCGGATGCACGCCACTGCAACACGTCGGCCATCTCATCCAGTTCCCTCTCCAGTTTATCACGATTTCGTTCGTATCGACGCAGACGCCATGCCTCTGGGCCAGTGGCATCCGCGGCCAGACCATCGAGCTGAAGAAGAATCCGTTGGAGCCGGCTATCCAGCAGATGGTAGCGGTCGAGGAGAGTCGTGGTGTCGGCATTACGATAACGATAAAGGAGATGACGGGGAGGTTCAGGCGCTTCGGGGCATGGATGCCTGGTCGGGGCTTTTTCGATTGCGGACGGATCAAAGATGACGCCATCCTTGGACCGGAGATAAAGGACCGGGGTAGCGAATCCACGATCATCGGGGAAAGCCAGGAGACAGGCATTGCGGGCCAGGGTAACCGCAAAATCCACATGCCCAGCCCACTTCCCTGTGCAAAGCCGTCGGTAGAAGGTTTCGGCAAACTGAATGGCCACATCGTCACGGATGGGGTACTGCATGGCCACCACCGCTGGAATGCCCGCCCGCAACAAAGCCGGGACCACGCCCCAAAAGCCCTCGCCCTCAGGCCGTTCACTCACCTCTCCCACCTCGCACCCATTGAGCACCACCAGCCGCAGGCTCTTGTGATTGCCCAGCAGGCTTTGCAATTCGATTTCCGAAATCCAATCCTCATCCTCCCCCGATTGAAGAGGCCCCCCGGCCGCATTCAACCGCAAACGCCCGTGCATCGTTCCATCCGCATCTTCCTCAAAGACGCCATGCCCGATGAAATGCAAAATGGCATAACGATCCTCCGCAAGCGCGTCATCCAGGGCCTGCCGCGTGACGCGCCCCTTGAGTACCCGGTAGGGTATCTGAGCTGCATCCAGGGCCTGGGTGATCACGCGCTCCTCCCGGGCGGTGTCCAGGTTCCCCACCTCGGGGATGACGATGAGCGTGGGGGGCAAACCATCTAACTGCAAGCTCTCGATGTTGCCATATTCCAGGTTGAGCAACTGGCGCGTCAACAGGGTGTCGATTTGCGTGGCCAGGAAAACGTCCTGATGGTGCATGAATTCCCAGGGCAGGGTGGCCAGTTCCATGGCCTCATCGTCGATGTTCAGACGTAGCCGCAGGCTCGCGCCTTCTTCCCCCTTCACCCGTTGGGAGAACAGCGCGAAGAACAGATCTTGCACCTGGCCTTGGAACAACGCCCGAAAGAGTGTATTTCCTATTTCCCGAAAGAGTGCTCGCGAAGTGGTAAAAGGCTCTTCCCGGACCTGCGTCAATTTCTCTTGAAATGCCGAGGCGAAGAGCGCGTGGGAATCCAGATGGGCTTCGGCCAGGCCGCTCTCGGGCGCCTGGGCTGTGACGCGAAATCCATCGGAGGCTTTCGTAATGCGGATGTCGAGGTCGATAACCATCATATCGCGTGGACAAAAAGACAGAGGAAGATGCGTTCGGTGGTTGATGAACAAGAGGAAATTTGCTCTTCAGAATGGGTGAAGCTAGAATGGCCGGGATGAAAGTCTACCGCGATCATCTTAGCGTTACCACATGGATCGTCCTGGCTTCGCTGACGATGGGCCTGTTGCTCCAATGGCCCGAACGGGTTTACACCCTCTGGGCCTTTGGTTCCCCCATCGATTTGCGGATATCGGGGGCGTTTGTGGCCGGGCTCGTGGCGTTGGCTGCGACTTGGGCGGGCACGGAAGCGGTTTTACGCACCCATCCGCGTGCGGCGCGGCTCAGACACACCTATCGCTTCTGGGGCTTGCCTTCGGCCATGACCCTGACCGGCGCGACCTTGCTCCCTACCATCCAGAATCCTAGCCTGTGGTTGCTGATCCTCGCCGCGGTGGGGACAGGGCTGGCGGTGAGCATCGCGGGGGAATATCATACCGTGGATCGAGAAGAGGCCGCATACACCAAGGCCCGCTGGTTACTGAACATCCTGGCCTACCTGTTGGCTGGGATTACATTTGTGCTTATCTATCTTGCCCGCAGTCGGTCATTGGTTTCGGCCACACTTATCGCCCTGGTGGCGGGCATGTTAGCGATGGACCTATTGCGAGATAGTAGCAGAGGCACAGGTGAGGTTATGCTCTCCAGCGGACTGATCGCGTTCCTTTTGGCGCAAATCACGGTCCTCCTCAACTACTGGCCGTTCCCCACCCTGCGGGTGGCACTTCTGTTACTGATGGCCTTTTATCTGATGGTGGGGCTTGTTCAGACGCATTTGCGCGGCCATCTGACTTTCAGGCGGGCACTGGAATATTTAACGATCTCGGGGGTGGTGGTAGCGATCATCGTGCTCTTTCCAAAATGAGAAAAAAATCGACAAATTTTCAAAATTTCCTGATTTTACCCGTAACCTTTCAGCCACATCTTCGTCTTGAGGTTATAGCCAGGATAAATGAAGGCAAGGACGGGAAGGGGGAACCTGTTCTTGCTGGATATCCTGGCAACCGCCGCAAGCGCGACTTGCGGCCGACATGAGCACCACACGAGATTTGTCGGGGGACGGATCTCAAGCAATGCGCTTGTGTGCTCAGTCGCTTCTCTGGCAGGGACGTCGTTAAATCGGCGTCCCTGCTTTTTTGTTTTTCAAGACGTCGAGGGGTTACTTGCCGACCGCGGCCCGAAGGAAAAAGAACAAATTGGCCGGGCGTTCGGCCAGTCGCCGCATGAAATAGGGGTACCACGATTCGCCATAGGGGACATACACGCGCATGCGATGGCCTGCGGCTACCAAACGGCGCAATTCATCCCGACGGATGCCGTACAAAAACTGGATCTCCCAAGTATTGGGATCCACTTCTTGTTCCGCGGCATAGGCGATGACCTGATTGTAAACCACATCATCGTGAGAGCCCAACGCCAGCCGCGCCCCTTTCGCGCGGGCCTCGGGCGTAAGCATGGTTTTGGACAGGGCAATCAGCTCTTGCTGAATCTTTTCCCGTTTTTGCCATGCGATCTCGGGCGGTTCATCATAGGCACCTTTCACCAGCCGCAAGTCCGCAATACCTTCATCGATCAATGTTTCCAGGTCCGCGCGGGTGCGATGCAAATACGCCTGCAGCACGGTGCCCACATTATCGAACTCCTGGCGCAATTCCCGATAGATACGCAAGGTCGTATCCACCAGGGCAGATTCTTCCATATCGATACGCACAAACCGTTGCTTCTCCCGAGCAAGCGCCACAATCTCTCGCACATTCTCATAACAAAAGGTTTCGTCGATATGCACGCCCATGGCAGATAACTTCAACGAAACACCGCTCTTCAACCCCAAGTCCCCAATGGCTTGTAATACCGTTTTGTATTCCTCCACACTGGCCCGAGCCAATTCACGATCGGTCACATGCTCCCCCAGATAATCCAAGGTCACCAGTACCCCAGCATCATTCATCTTTTGGATGACCTTCAATGCGTCCTCCCGTTTTTCCCCTGCCACAAAGCGTCGTGCCATCCGCCGAGCGGGAGGGAAATCCACCGTCATCCGTTGCATGGTGCCGCTGTGCGAGAGGGCAATAAGTAGATGCCGTAACATCTTCATTTCTCCAAGGTTTGTGAGCAATGGGAACTACCAACAAGGTCGGATGAACTGGCGTTTCCAGCATGCACGCAATCACAAGACAGGATACGCCATTGTACCCTGTATCCAGGGTAATCTATCTGCCAAATCAAGTATATCAGATGGGTTGAAGGAACACCAAGGGAATCTGCAAAGGCCAGGTTTCGTAGGAAGCCACCACAAGCACGAGCAACCGCACAAAGGCACTCACGAGGCAACGTCCCATGGTTTACACAGCTCGTAGCATGGTCATTGCCCGGATGAAACACAAAATTTAATACAAATTTCCAAAGTTAGGCGCTGGTAAGGGAAAAACAAGGGGAATTTCCCTTGCGCAATCGCAGTGCGTGAAGTATAATGTGGAAACAAGTAGCAGAAAGTGGCAATTTTATCTCAGGAAGTGGCAAAAATCATTCATGGCATCCCAACCGTCCCCCACATCGAGCACGCCGGTGCGTAGTTTTTTCGGCCAATACCAGCGCGGCGTTGACAAGAAGGGGCGAGTGATCCTCCCAGCCCGATTTCGGGAACTCCTGGGTGATGAGCGGATTTTCATTACCAAAGGGTTTGAGAAATGCCTGATTTTGATGCCCACGGAGGAGTATGAGCGACGACGGCGGAAGATGGAATCCTACAGCCCCACCCAGGCGAAAGCACGACGGTTGAAGAGGCGATTCTTCTCGAACACCGAAGAGGTCAAGCCTGATGGGATGGGCCGTATCAATATCCCCCAGTTCCTCCGGGACTATGCTGACCTCACCGGTGATGTCGTTTTTATCGGCGTGGATTCCTATATTGAGATTTGGGATGCCGAGCAATGGAAACAACACGAACTTGAACTGGATGAAGAAGCGAATCTGGAAGAATGGGAAGGCCTGGAATAGGATGATTATAGCAGACTTTTGACCAAAAAATCCAGCAAAATTCACATTCTTCAAAAAAGATCATTCGTCAATATACACCGATCGATGATGAAAGTTTTTTAGTATTCCGATAAAAGTCAAAGACCTTTCATCTCCATCGATCTCGAAACGGTGCCCTCAACCACCCATCATCCCGTTCTACTCCAAGAAGCGTTGGCCCTGTTGGCTCCCCGCCCAGGAGGACGTTATATCGACGCTACCTTGGGAGGCGGTGGGCACGCTGAGGCCATTCTCGAGGCCTCCAGCCCCGATGGCCAGCTCCTTGGACTCGATGCCGACCCCCGGGCCATACAACGGGTTCGAGAACGGCTGGCCCGATTCGGTCCCAGGGCCATCCTGGTCCATGCGAATTTCCGAGAACTGGAGGCCGTCGCCCGGACGCATGGATTCGAAGATGTGGATGGCATTCTCTTTGATCTGGGCGTCTCTTCCTTTCATCTGGATGAAGCGGAACAGGGCTTTAGCTTTCGCCACGAAGGCCCGTTAGACATGCGCCTCGATCCCACTTCGGGCCCTACGGCTGCCGACATCGTCAACACCCTGGATGAAGAAGAGCTGGCCGACATCCTTTACCGTTACGGCGAGGAGCGGCGTTCCCGGCGGATCGCCCGGGCCCTCGTGGCGAACCGTCCCATCACTACCACCACCCAATTGGCTGAAATCGTCGTCCGGGCTATTGGACGACGGCCCGGGACACGCATTCACCCAGCCACTCGCACCTTTCAAGCCCTACGTATTTACGTCAACGACGAGCTCGGCGCCTTGGAAGCGGCCCTCCCCCAGGCCGTGAACCTCTTAAAGCCGGGCGGCATCCTGGTTGTGATCACCTTTCACAGCCTGGAAGACCGAATTGTCAAACACTTTTTGCGCCAGGAAAGCCGCGATTGCATATGTCCCCCCAACACGCCCATTTGCACATGCGGTCACAAGGCGCAGCTGGCAATCCTTCACCGCAAAGGCATCACCCCGTCCCCCGACGAAATCGCCCGCAACCCCCGAAGTCGCAGCGCGCGATTGCGAGCGGCTCGCAAACTCTGACGCTTCTCGTACCTGACCTTCAGGCGGGATCAAGGGAGTACGGCGGATGGGCCCTGTGCCGGAGCGCAGTATGTCGATTTTCTTGAACGGAAACCATTTCTGAGATGTCATCCACCAAGAGAGGAGCATGATGGTCTTTCAGCAGAATGCCATCGCATCAGAGTCGCGTACAGCCGCCGCACCCCAGGCTCGCATCCAGTTTCATCGCGCAGTATTGGTGGTGTTGCTCATGATGGGCATCACGATCTTGTTAAGCCTTTATGTCTATCAGGCATCCGTGAACTACACGGTCGAGTTGCGCATCGAACAGAAGAAAGTCGAATACGCGCGGGAACAGCGGCTGCTCGCGGCTAAATTGCAATTGCTTGGAGAATCGCAAAATATCACCACCATGGTGGCTCGCGCCCGCGCTGCAGGTTATGGGCCACCGGAGATGACGCAAATACGATACGTTCGGGAAGATGCCAATGATCCTCTGACGTTCAACCACCCCACCGCAGTCCTTTCTGCCAACCGGTAACGTATGCGCGTCTATCACTACTCGCCCGGCCCATTGCCCCCTCACGACCAGGAGGGCAAAAAACGCGCGCCCCGACTTTCTATCAAACAACGGCTCGCCATTCTTTTCGCGACCATGGTGGTAGTCAGCCTCATTCTCTCCGCACAGGTCGTTCGCCATCAAGTGTTCGGCGTGGCCCCCGAAACCACAAGCTCGAAATTGCCTGAAAAATTGCGCCTGCGGGGCGCCATCGTGGATGCGACCGGCCATCCCTTCGCCATTCAAACCTTCCGTTATGAAGTCATTGCCTCGCCCAATGCCATGCAAGAGCAGGCCATGCCCGCGATTGCGGAGAAAGTGGCGAGCTATTTGAATCGAGACCCCGCAGAATTGCTTCGCATCTTCCAGGCAAACAAAGATCAACCTTACGTGTTGCTGGACAAAAACGCGCCGCCCGAGGTGGGCGAAGCCATGCTCAGCGACCCCGAGCTAAAAACCAATGGCATCGGCATTGACGTCTATCCTGTGCGCTTTCATCCCGAACAATCCCTGGCCGCGCACGTGTTGGGCTTCGTGGACGTGGACAACAAAGGGCACTATGGTATCGAGGAATATTTCAACAACTTCCTCCTTGCGCCCACCGATGAGATCGTGCCTGGCCCTGACCCCAAGCTCGAAGCGAGCCTGGGCGCGCCCGTGGCCAACGCGGTGCTTCCGGACAGCCCCTTCATCCCCTCCCCCGCACGGCGGGATCTCATCCTCACCCTTTCCCGCTCCCTTCAATATATGGCGGAGACCCGGCTGAAGGAAGCCATCGAAACCTACCAGGCCGACAGCGGCGTGGTGATCATCATGGAGCCCAAAACCAGTGCCATCCTGGCCATGGCAGGTTATCCAAGTTATAACCCCGACAATTACCCCAACTACGACCCCGAACGGTTCGTCAACCCTGCCATCAGCGAAATCTACGAACCGGGCTCGGTCTTCAAACTCATCACCTTTGCCGCCGCGTTGGAAAAGCGGGCCATCACGCCCGAAACCCAGTTCAACGACACCGATAAATACGTTTACGGCGAACAAACCATCCAAAACTGGGACCGGAAAGGGCGGGGCAAAGTCACCGCCCAAACAGCCCTCGCCCAATCATTGAACGTCACCACCGCCAAGATCGCAGCCCATTATGTGGGTGTGGTGGATTTTTACAACGCGGTTGCCCGATTTGGATTCGGGCAAAACACTGGCATCGAGCTGGCCTTCGAGGCACCGGGCATTGTCAACGGTCCCAACTCCACCCAATGGGCCTTAGGCAATCTGGCCACCAATTCCTTCGGCCAGGGCATCAGCGTCACGCCCCTGCAAATGGCCAACGCGGTGGCAGCGATTGCTGCGGGAGGCGTGGTACATCGCCCCCATGTAATCAAAATGTCCATCAATGATGACCTTATCCGGGTGAAGGAACCGGAAGCGGCCAGCATTGCCATCTCTCCTCAAACTGCACGCACCCTCACGCAGATGATGGTTGCCGCGGCCAACCACACGAAACAGGCCATCATCCCCGGCTATGCCATCGCAGGCAAAACAGGCACCGCCGAAATCCCCACCTTGGGGGGCTACAAAGAGGACCGCACCATCACGACTTTCGTGGGGTTCTTCCCCGCAGATGACCCCCAGTTCCTGATTCTGGTAAAATTGGTCAGGCCCAAGACATCTGCTTGGGCGAGCAAAACCGCCGCCCCGACCTTTCGTAAGATCGCCCAAGACATCATCAACATCTACAACATCCCCCCGGATGCGATCCGCCTCCAGACATCACCATGAGCCTGACGCTGACAGACATCTACCTTGGCCTCGGCGGCCGGAGCGTGCACCCTGCTCTGGCCGCTTATCCCGTCTCGGATTTTGTCATCGACTCGCGTCAGGTCACTGAGGACGATTGTTTTATCGCCCTACCTGGTCAACGCGCCGATGGCCACGACTTTATCGCCGATGCCATCGCCCGGGGTGCCTTGGCCATCATCGCCCATCGCGTCCCCCCAGGTGTGCAGGCGCAGGTCATTACCATCGCAGAACCCGCGCCCGCCCAAGTGACGCCTCCCGTCCTGTTTTTGGTCGATGATACGCTGATCGGGCTTCAGCAACTGGCCACTTACTGGCGTGCCCGCCACAACCCCACGGTGATCGGCGTCACAGGCAGCGTTGGCAAGACCAGCACCAAGGAACTCATTGCCGCTGTACTACGCCAGCGTCATCCCACCCTGTGGACGCCGGGCAACTACAATAACGAGATCGGATTACCCCTGACGCTGCTACGCCTGAAGGATGAACATCGTTTTGTCGTCCTGGAGATGGGCTTTTACACCGAAGGCGAAATCGCCCAACTGTGTGCGATCGCCCATCCGCACATCGGCGTCATCACAAATATCGGCCCCATCCATCTGGAGCGGGCGGGCAGCATGGAAGCTATCTTTCGCGGAAAATCCGAATTGATCCGTGCCCTTCCACCTTCCGGCCACGCCATCCTCAACTGGGATGATCCGTGGGTAAGGAAGATGGCCGAATTCAGCCCCGCGCCCGTCTTCAAATATGGCCTGACCCCTGAAGCTGACCTATGGGCTGATGCCATCGAAAGCTACGGCCTGGCTGGCATCCGCTTTCGGTTCCACTACCATCAGCAAGATCGAGACGAGACCTATTACGTCCAACTCCCCCTCCTTGGCCGTCACAGCGTCCACACCGCACTGCGCGCGGCTGCGGTTGGCATCCTTGCCGACCTGACGTGGGAGGAAATCATCCGCGGGCTTAAAGATGTCAACGCCCGCTTGCGGATTGACATCGCGCCCGGCTACAATCGCAGCACCCTCATCGACGACACCTACAACGCCAGTCCCCCCTCCACCATCGCCGCCTTAAACCTGTTGGAAGAAATGGAAGGGCGGCGGATCGCCATTTTAGGCGACATGTTGGAACTGGGAACCGAAGAAGAAAAAGGACATCGTTTGGTGGGTGCCCGGGCCGCCGAGACCACCGATATCCTCATCACCGTGGGGCCGCGCGCCCACTGGATCGCGGAAGAAGCCCGCCACCAAGGCATGCCCAAGGAGGCGATTTATGAGGCCGAGGATGCGGACTCAGCTATCTCGTTGGCCAAATCCCTGATTCAACCAGGGGATTTCATTCTGGTGAAAGGTTCCCGGGCCATGCGCATGGACCGGATTGTCGCTGACCTGTCTGCACCTCGGGCGTCGTCTAACGCCCCGTCCCAACACCCTTGACCACCGACCATCCCTTGCTGTGCTCTCTCCCCAATGTCCTATCCACTGACCCTGGCGACCCTGGCCTTCTTCCTCGCTGTCATCTGGGGAGACCCTCTCATCCGCCTGCTCAGGCGCTATCAGTTGGGCAAGCGCATCCGCATGGAGGGCCCCCAATCTCACCTCGCCAAGGCGGGGACGCCCACAATGGGCGGCATCCTTTTCATTGCCCCAGTCGTGCTCATTAACCTGGGCCTGAATCTGGCCAATCTCCTCGGCTTCAACCTGATCGGAGAATCGGTCCTCGTTCCCGTCTTTGCCATGCTCTCCTTCGGTTTTCTCGGTTTTCTCGATGACCTTGCGGGCATTCTCCGCAAGCGCGGCGATGCCCAAGGGCTGCTTGCCCGTTCCAAATTTCCCATCCAGCTCATGCTGGCGATCGGCCTGGCTGCGCTCATGTTTTGGCGATTGGATATCCACAGTATCGCCATCCCCACCATCCCTGAACGGCTTGACATCGGCCTGTGGTGGCTTCCCATCGCGGTGTTCATTATCGTCGGCACAGCCAACGCGGTGAACCTCACCGATGGCCTGGATGGCTTGGCTGGGTCGTTGGCCGCTGTCAGCTTCGCCTCCTACGGACTTATCGCCTATTTACAAGGCCAGGTGTGGCTGGCTGCTTTTGCCTTCACCACCGTAGGAGCTTTGTTTGCATTTCTATGGTTCAATGTATTCCCCGCCGAACTGTTCATGGGCGATACAGGCTCAATGGCTCTGGGTGCTACCCTGGGCGTTGTGGCATTGATGACCGGACAATGGTTGCTGTTGGCTGTTATCGGCCTGCCTTTCGTAGCCGAAGCCCTTTCCGTCATCCTACAAGTGGCCTCAGCCAAACTCAGCCGCCGCTTTTTGGGCCGAGACATCCGTCCCTTCAAGATGTCACCCCTGCATCACCACTTTGAGCTTAGCGGATGGGCCGAGAACCACGTCACCCAGCGCTTTTTTATCGTCGGCATCCTCTCGGGGATGATCGGCATCGCGCTGGCGTTGGCGTAGGATCGATGCTTTCCGTTCTGCTGTCCTGGTTTACCATGACCGATTTCGCTTCCCAAACCGTCCTCATCGTGGGCTTGGCCCGTGAAGGTCGCGTCGCAGCCCAATGGCTGGCCACGCGAGGCGCGCGCGTCATCGCCAGCGATTTGCGCCCGCCCCAAGAGGAGGTTCGGGACATGCTGGAAGCCCTGGACGTGGAGATAGTCATCGGCCCGCAAACCGAAGCATTGCTGCGTGGCGTGGATGCGCTGGTGGTCAGCCCAGGCGTACCCCAGGATATCCCTTTGCTGCGCTCGGCCCGGGCCCGAGGCCTCCCCCTTACCACCGAACCCCGCCTGTTTGCCCAGGGGTGTCCTGCGCCCATTGTCGGTATCACCGGCAGCAGCGGCAAAACCACCACCACGACGTTGGTGGCCCGCATGTTGGAAGCGTCGGGATATCGCACATGGCTGGGAGGCAACATGGGGCAGCCACTCCTCAGCTCGCTGGATGACATCCGCCCGGAGCATCGGGTGGTGATGGAGCTCTCTAGCTTTCAACTTCTCTACTGGCATGAAACCGCGGCCTGGCCTGCCGCGCCCAGGCCCTGGAACGATGGAGGAGGCCTGAGCCCGCACGTCGCAGCGATCCTCAACCTCACGCCCAACCACCTGGACCGTCATCCATCGATGGCTCATTATATCGCGGCCAAGGCCAACATCCTGGCGTTTCAATCCCCTACCGATTGGGTCATCCTCAATCGCGAGGATGCCGTCACCGGGGCTTGGGCTGCTAACGGCCGCGTGACCATCCCTGCGGACAAAGGCCAAACCGCCCTGCACTTCGACATCCCTGGCCAGACCCTCACGTTCGGCTTCCGGCGTCCCGAAAGGGGCGAAGGCACATGGCTGGAAGATGGATGGGTGATGTTGCGCTGGCAGGGCCAGACCCATCGCGTCTTACCGCAAGACGCCATACGTCTGCGCGGGAGGCACAATCTGGCTAATGTGCTGGCAGCTACCGCTATCGCCGCGGCTGCAGGGGCCACACCCTCGGGCATGGCTGAGGCCGTGCATAGCTTCTGGGGGGTATCCCATCGCCTGGAAGAAGTGGCACGCCAGGATGGGGTCCTGTGGATCAATGACAGCATCGCCACGACACCCGAGCGAGCCCTGGCCGCATTGCGCAGCTTCGACGAGCCCATCATCTTGCTGGCGGGCGGACGGGATAAGCATTTGCCCTGGGACGCATGGGCGGAAGAGGTGCACCGCCGAGTGCGTGTGGTCATCGCCTTTGGCGAGGCACGTCCCATCATCCAACAAGCCCTTCGCGACCGCCCCCCGCATTCCCGCCTCGAACACCTCCTTCCGGTCCCCGACCTTCCGACCGCAGTGGTCGCGGCCGCGCGTTTCGCCCGGCCAGGCGAGATCATTCTCCTGGCGCCAGGTGGGACCAGCTTCGATGCTTATGCTGACTTCGCCGCACGTGGCCAGCATTTCCGTGAACTGGTCGCTGCTTTGAAAACCGATCTCTCACGCAGAGACGCTAAGACGCAAAAGAAAGCAAAAATCTTTAGCGACTTTGCGTAAACATTTCCCCCATAACGGCACAGGCGCGCTGCTATCGGACAGTCCATTACCCTATGGCTTCCCGAACGAAAACTACCACCCCATCCCACATCGATTATGGCCTGCTCATCCTGATCTTTGCCTTGATCGGGTTCGGCATCGTCATGCAATTCAGCGCGTCCTATGCCATCGACGCAGAAAACCCCTACCGATTTATCACCAAACATCTGATGTGGATCGGACTGGGCCTGGTGGGCATGTATATCATGGCGGCCATCGACTATCATACCTGGGAGAACCTGGCCATTCCCATTATGTTCCTCTCCCTGGGCCTGCTGATGGCGGTAATCTTCCTGGGGGAAGAGGGGGTGGCCGGTGCCCGACGTCATCTGTTCGGCGGCTCGATCCAGCCCTCGGAAGTCGCCAAGCTGGCCATTATCATCTACATTGCCGCCTGGCTAGCTTCGAAGGGGGATAAAATCGGGCAGGTGACCATGGGATTGCTGCCTTTTTCGCTGATCGTGGGCGTGTTCCTGGTGCTCATCTTAAGCCAGCCCGATGTATCCACCTCGGTGCTCCTTGCCATCATCGCGCTCTCGATGCTCATCGTCGCGGGAGCGGATATTCTGCAGATCGGGATCTTGATCCTGGTGATGAGCGGCGTTTTTGCTTTTGCTATTTCCCGATTTTCCTATGCTCAGAGCCGGGTGGATGTCTTTTTCCAAGCCTTTCTCAGACCCTGGGAAAGTCCGCAATTTCAGGTAAAGACCGGCTACGCGGCATTGCACTCGGGCGGCCTGTTTGGCAAAGGGCTGACCAACAGCGAATACAAGTTGGGCATTCTGCCCCTGGTGCACTCCGATCTGGTCTTTGCCGTCATCGGCGAAGAGCTGGGGCTTTTGGGTGCTTTGGCGGTCATCGCCATGTTCCTCTTCCTGGGCTACAAAGGCACACGCATCGCCCTCCACGCTCAGGATGATTTCGGACGCTTGTTGGCTTTTGGCATCACCACCTGGATCGTAGTCCAGGCATTTATCAACATCGCCGTGGTCACGGTGACCATCCCCAATACCGGCATGCCCCTGCCTTTCTTCTCTTATGGAGGTACCAGCACGCTGATGATCCTGACCGCGCTGGGCATTCTCCTGAACATCTCGAAAGGCGGCGGAGGACGATTCAGACTCGATGCGCATTCTCTTTTCCGGCGGCGGAACCGGCGGTCACGTGTATCCCATTCTCACCGTCGCGGCCGCGCTTGAGGCCATCTGGCCCCAACACCGCCCACATCCCGATGAACCCCTGCTGATGCGTTATGCGGGCACGCTGGAGGGCGTGGAAGCGGACCTGGCGGCCCGTGCAGGGTTGGATTTCAGCCCCATTTCCGCCGGACAGATCCGCATCCGCAATCCCTTCAAACTAGCTCGTAATGCGTGGCGGATGGCCCGCGGTAGCCTGCAGGCCCACGAGCTCATGCGCGCCTGGCAGCCCGACGTGGTCTTCGTCACGGGCGGGTATGTGTGCGGCCCGGTGGTGTGGGCCGCGGCCCGCCATCATATCCCCATCCTGATCTATCTGCCCGATGTCACCCCCGGATTAGGCGTGCAACGCTTGGCCCGTCACGCCACCGCCATCGCTATTTCCTTTCCCGAGGTGGCAGAACACTTTCAGGGCTACAACGCCCGCATCCTCGATACCGGTTATCCCGTTCGACCTGAGCTGCGGCGACGCAGCATGACGAAAACACAAGCGCGGCTTACGTTTCACTTGTCCCCCCAACTCCCTACCCTCCTGGTGTTCGGAGGGTCGCGCGGGGCCAGGGCCATCAACCAGGCTCTGGCCGCCGCGCTCCCCCACTTGCTGGCGACCATGCAGGTCATTCACATTAGTGGCACCCTGGACTTTGCGGCCGCGCAACGCCGGGCCGCGAGGCTAGGCCCCGAGCAAAAGCAACGCTACCGGTTGTTTGCCTATCTGCATGACGAGATGGTCGCTGCTCTGCACGCGGCCGATCTGGTCGTCGCCCGTGCAGGTGCTTCGACCCTAGGCGAGTTTCCCGCGCTGGGGCTCCCCGCCATTCTCGTCCCCCTCCCCATTTCGGGAGGGCACCAGCGCCATAACGCCCGCTATCTGGCGGACCGCGGTGCGGCTGTGATCATCGAAAACGACGCCATGCCCACCCAACTGCTGCCCACCATCCAGCACCTGATGAGCGATCCCCATCAGCTCGAAGCCATGGGCCGGGCCAGCGCGGCCTTGGCCCGGCCTCGCGCGGCAGAGACCATCGCTTCGGCCCTGATTCACCTGGCGACTACTTCCGCCCCATAAACCATGAACGGCTCTACCCTGGCTGAACTCCAGTCCAACATTCTTTTTTGGATCATCATCGCCCTGTTTGCCTGGCAGGGCTATCAGCGCGGGTTGATCGCGGAGCTGGTGAAGATGGGCTTCATCCTGATTGGTTTCTTCGTTGGCAACCGCGAAGTGCTGGGCAAGACCTTGATCAAAGCCCTCAATGGCTTCTGGCTCGCTTTGCAATTTCTTATCCACGGTGGCTTTGAAGCCATTGTCACGGGCAATTTCAATGCCGAAACCTTGAGTAAGATCTTCGAGGAAATCAATAAGCTGCCCCCCCTGATCCCCCCGGACAGGATGGAGATCGCCCTGTTTTTGGCGATGCTCTTCCTCATCGGCTTGGGATATCTCATTTCAAAGTTATTCAAACCCCAATGGCCCGGCCTGGGCCTGGTCGCAGGGGCCCTCAATGGCTTCCTCCTCTCCTACATCTTCCTGCCCCTCCTGCCCGATGAATTGCCTTTCCAGCTCGAAGACCTTAGTCCTGCGGGCATCATCCAGCAGATCATCGCTTTCATCAGCTACCTGATCCAACTGTTTTTCAAGGTCCTTTCCGCCATCTTCCAGTTCCTGGTCGATATCTTCGGCCAATGGACGATCCCGATTCTGCTCCTGGCCATCGTCATCATCGTCCTCATCAGCCTGACGCCTTCGAAAAAGAAGCGCAGCAGTGGCACTAGCGAGGGAGGAGGAAGCTGATATGGGTCCATTCGAATATCTTTGGCTCACGGTCTTCGTTATCTTCGTCCTCATCGCGCTGGCGAGGAAATATCCCAATGAACTAGGCACTACCACCATTATCTTTGTTATCCTATTTCTCATCACCTTTTTCGCCATTCCCAAACTCCCCGGGTTGATCAACGACATCTACCGACGCATTTTCAATACCCCCATGCCCAAACGCCAGATGCAACATCTGCTGGCGTCCCTTTTCTCGCTCATATTCATTGCTGCGATCTTTTCCAGCTATGCAGGCCGCACTTTTGCATTTCCGGGCAAGGCCGCGCCCGGCTGGCGAGGTACGTTCTACAGCCTGCTGGTAGGCATGATGAACGGTTACCTGATCGCGGGCACCCTATGGTACTTCCAGGATTTCTACGAATATCCTATTACCGATTTCAAATTATTGTATTTGCCCCTCACAGACCTGGGCGAAAAATTAGCCGCTTTTTTGCCTCCATACGTGGTCCCACCCATTTTCTGGGCCATTCTCGTCGCCATCATGCTGCTCTTCCGTGTACGCAAATAATCCTCCCAAACAGCATTCAGCTGACCGCCAGCCAAAATCACAAGAAAAAACACGGATAAAGAGACACGGATGGAATGGCAAAAATTTCTTATCCCTATCCGTGTCCTTTCTTCCGTGGTATAAATGAACAAAATGCATGCTCATCGCACACAATTTGCTATTTTCAAAGTGACTCATCGATGATGGCCTGGCAAACCATCTTCCAACGCCCATCGCACGAACGCAATCGCCATCGCATCCATCTGGTTGGGATCGGTGGCACGGGCCTCGCGCCCATCGCCCGGGTGCTGTTACAGATGGGCTTTCGAGTCAGTGGCAGCGACCGGGAAGCTAATGAGCGTACGGATGCATTGCAACGGATGGGTGCGCGGACGTTTGTCGGTCATGCCGCCAGGCATTTGCTAGATGACACGCCACCGCATCGCCCCGATCTCGTGCTGATCTCTTCTGCCGTGCCCGAAGAGAACCCCGAAGTGCAGCAAGCCCGGATGTGGGATATCCCTGTGATCAAACGCAAGGAGATCCTGGGACCGTTAACCGCGGGACGGGATGTAATCGCGGTCGCGGGCACCCACGGCAAAACGACCACCACCGGGCTGATCATTCACCTCCTCACCCGGGCGGGACGCAAGCCCGGATATATCGTCGGCAGTGAGCTCCCCGGCCTGGGGTTCAGTGACGCGGGCGACGAGCCGTTGTTCGTCATCGAAGCAGATGAGTACGATCACATGTTTCTGGGGCTGACCCCCTGGCACTTGATCATCACCAACTTGGATTGGGATCATCCCGATCTGTTTCCTACCCACGAACATTATCTCGACGCATTCAGACAACTCCTGGCCCGGACCCGAACCGATGGGAAAATCATCTATTATCGGGATGATCCCCTGCTGCGTACATGGGAGCGAGATGGTTTGTTGACGGAAGGGCTCAGCTATGGCAGCTATTTAGGCGCCTATGCCCGAGCCGAAGACATCGACATGTCCCCTTCGGGCACGCGCTATCGGTTGGTGACCCCCAGCGGATCCTATCCTGTTCACCTGACCCTAGCCGGATTGCACAATGTGCTGAACAGCATGGCCGCACTTCTCGCCGTCACCCAGGCCGGACTCTCGTGGCAAGAAGCTATCCCCCACCTGACCAGTTACCGAGGCGCTGCCCGTCGCTTCGAGTTCAAAGGGGAAGCCGCGGGCGTCATCGTTATCGACGATTATGCCCATCATCCTACCGAAGTACAAAGTACCCTCCTCGCTGCCCGAGCCGCTTATCCCCATCGGGAGATATGGGCAGTGTATCAGCCCCACACCTACAGCCGCACCCGCACCTTCCTCCACCGATTCAACGGCATCTTCAACCCGGCGGACCACGTCATTATTACAGGCATTTACGCGGCCCGGGAGCCAGTCGATCCCAGCATCACCCCCGAGCTGGTGGCAGCCGCCAGCCACCATGAACGCGCTCTGGCTATCTCAGAACTGGACGCGGTGATCGACCACCTGGCACGATCGCTTCGTCCCAACAGCCTGGTGATCATCTTGAGTGCGGGAACCGCGACGCGGATCGGTCCTGCCTTGCTGAAACGTCTGCGCGGCCAACCCACACCACTAAGTTCATGAGCACGCTGATACCCGTCGATTCACGCCGGAATTTTCTGAGCTCCCCTTCCCATTCATGTCCCATCCTCACCTTACCCTCGTGTCTACCCCCCCTCCTGCGCCCTCACCTGATCTCCTCGCGCGCCTGGATGCACTGAGTCGAGGCGGATTGCGGCGCCGCGTGGCCCTGGCCCCTTATACCAGCTTCCGCATCGGCGGGCCCGCGGATTATCTCGCGGTGCTCACTCGTATCGACGATTTGATCCAGGCCCTGAGCCTGCTGCAAGAAGCCCAAACGCCCTACATGATCCTGGGCGGCGGCTCCAACATTTTGGTGAGCGACGCAGGTATACGCGGGATCGTGCTGCTCAATCAGTGCAAAGGCGTGGTCTGGCCCGAAGCCTCGACCGTGGGACCTGCGGAGGTCACCGTAGAAACCGGTGCGCCTTTGGCTGGCTTCGCCCGGGAAGCCATCAAACGCGGCTGGGCGGGCCTGAGCTGGGCGGTTAGCATTCCCGGCACGCTAGGGGGTGCGCTGGTGGGCAATGCGGGCGCGCATGGCCAAGACCTGGCCAGTGTGTTCATCCATGCCCGGATATGGCACCAGGGACGGGTCGAGATGTGGGACGCGGCGAGGATGGCCTTTGCGTATCGCCGCAGTCGGCTGAAAACCCTGACTGCCAGCACCTCCCATCCCCCTGTGGCCCTCACCGTGACCCTGCGCCTGCATCCAGATGTGGATGGGCGGGCTGCGGAGGAAGCAGCCCGGTTTATCGACCATCGCCGCCGCACCCAACCCACCGATAAAAGCGCGGGTTCCATCTTCAAAAACCCGCCCGGCGATTACGCGGGCAGGCTCATCGACGCTGCAGGGCTGAAAGGCCGTTGCGTGGGCGCGGCCTGCATCAGCCGCAAACATGCCAACTTCATTGTGAACCAAGGTCAGGCCACCGCCGCGGAGGTGTTGGCCCTCATGTCCCTGGCACGGGAGGAAGTTCAACGCCAGTTCGGTATCCTGTTGGAGCCGGAAATCCTCTTCGTTGGCGATTGGTCGGGACATGAAGACACGCTTTCCTCATGGATGCCTGCAGCAATGGCCAGCTCACCGCAGCGCGCTAAAGCACAAGGGAGCAAGATGAAAGACTAAAGTTCCTGCGCCAATCGGCGTTAGTTACGAAGTATCAGTGAACATCTGCGTGCCCATTTTCGTTCGCATCGGCGGACCGTGGCTCGGTCCGGCTTATTTCCAATCCCACATGTTGCATCCTGAATCCATCACCAGCCATGACTTCGAAAAAAACCACTGTTGGACTGATCTTCGGCGGTCAATCGGGCGAACATGATGTGAGCCTGATGAGCGTGCAATCGGTGATTGCCGCGCTGGACCCGGACCGCTATGAGGGCAAACTCTTTGGCATCGACAAGCAAGGCCGCTGGATGTTCGATCATCCTTTGGAGCGACTGCTGGAAGGGGAAAACGCGCCACCGGACGCACCTCGCTGGCCCTCCCCCGAACAGATCGCGTCCGTCGATATCTTTTTCCCCGTGCTTCATGGGCCAAACGGGGAGGACGGCGTGATCCAGGGGTTCTTTGAAATGGCCGATGTCCCCTACGTGGGGAACGGTGTCCTTGCCTCGGCTGTGGCCATGGATAAAGCCTTGGCCAAAAAGGTATTCCAAGCGCATGGTTTGCCCCAGACCCCTTGGGAAACGGTTTCGCGTGCCCAATTGGAGCACGCGCCCGACTATGTACTGGCCCGTCTGGAAAGCTCGCTGGACTATCCGATGTTCACCAAGCCTGCCAACCTGGGCTCCAGTGTGGGCGTTCGGAAGGCAACCAACCGTTCCGAACTGTTGGCTGGTCTGCGCGAAGCAGCCGAATATGATATAATCGTTGTTGTGGAAGAAGCTGTACCGTATGCACGGGAGATCGAAGTCTCGATCTTGGGGAATGAACATCCCAAGGCGTCCGTACCGGGTGAGATCATCCCCAGCAACGAATTTTACGATTACGAGGCCAAATACCTCAGCGGCGCCAGCGAAGAACGCATCCCCGCGCCTATTTCTCCCCAGCTCACCGCACGGGTTCAGGAACTGGCCATCGCCGCGTTCAAAGCCATCCATGGCAGTGGCCTGGCTCGCGTGGATTTCTTGCTGAATGACGCCACGGGCGAATTATTCCTCAACGAGGTCAACACAATGCCCGGATTCACGCGCATCAGCATGTATCCGAAACTATGGGCAGCCAGCGGCCTGAGTTATCCTGAACTCATTCATCAGCTCATCCAATTGGGATTTCAACGTCACCGCCAGAAACACGCCCTCCGCACCACCTATTCTCCCCCGAACCCTTCCCCCACCCCATGACGCGACGGACTGTACGCCACCGCAAATCCAAACGATTTCAAGCGCCCAGCATTTCTGCGCTCCTTCCCGGCACACTAAGCCAAGCCCGTTCCGGCAAAAAGCGCCCACGCAGCAACGCGCGAAAACGAAAAAAGCCGGATGTATGGTCGAAAATCGTGGCCCGATGGGGCTTTTCCCATTACGTTGCCCTGTTATTGGCGCTTATGGGGCTGGTGGGATTGTTCTTGCTCTTCACCGATACCCGATTCACCATCGAAACCCCCACGGTCTTAGGCAACAGCTACGTGGATACCGCGGAAGTTATCCGCTATGCGGATGTGGAGCGGGCCAACATCTTTCTCGTCCACGATGACGAGATCGTCCGCCGCCTGTCGTTGCTGCCCCAGGTGAAAGAAGCTCGCGTTCGCCTTGGCCTGCCCAATCGGTTGGTCATCGAAGTCAGTGAACGACAGCCCTCCTTGAACTATGTACGGACGGGGGAGACCTTTTGGGTGGACGAAGAGGGGCATCTTTTCCCTGCCAACGAATTTCGGGTTGATTTACCCGTGCTGCTGGATGACGATGGCACGGCCTCGCCAGATGGCAAACATATCGATGCGGCCTTAAGCCAGGCTGTGCTTTTCCTGGCAGCCACCATGCCTGAAATCGCGGAATTTTACTATCGCAGCGATTATGGGCTCTATTTCATCAGCCCGGAAAAATGGCGTGTCTATTTGGGCGACGCCGAGAACATGGAAGGCAAGCTGCGGAAATGGGAACAAATTCGCCGCCAACTGTTGCAGGAAAGACGCGCTGTCGAGATCGTTGACCTGCGTTTTGACAATGTTTATGTAACATACAAAAGGTAGTTCATCGTGTCGGAACTTATCACCGCCATCGACGTTGGCACCACAAAGATCTGCGCGTTCATTGCGGAACGTACCGATGAAAATACCATCCACCTGCTGGGTTCTGGCTGCAAACGCAGCCGCGGGCTTCGGCGCGGGGTCGTAGTGAACATCGCCGCCGCCACCGAGGCCATCGCGGACGCCGTTGAATCCGCGGAGGAAGAGGCTGGCGTCACCATCGAAGAAGCCCATGTGGGCATTGTGGGGGGGCATATCAGCTTCGAGAGCAGTCGCGCGGCCATCACCATCCCCCGAAATCGCCCTATTGACTGGCCTGCGGTAAACCGGGTGTTGGCCGAAGCCCAGGCTATCCCCATCACCGCGGACCGAGACATCATCCACGTCATCGCCCGCACGTTCACCATCGACGGGCAGGAAGGTGTGCAGGAACCTATTGGGATGCATGGCCGCCGCCTGGAAGTAGATGCTTACATCGTCACCGGGGCTCGCACAGCCATCAACAATCTGAAAAAGTGCGTGGAAAACAACGGCATTGTGGTCAAAAGCCTGGTGCTTGAGCCGCTGGCCAGTGGCGACGCAGTGCTATCTACCGAAGAAAAGGAAGCGGGCGTGGCCGTGGTGGATATCGGTGGGGGCACCACCGATATCGCCATCTATCTCAACGGTACGGTGTGGCATACCACCATCCTCCAAATCGGTGGCAACCATTTCACCAAGGACTTGGCCACCATCTTGCACACCCCCTATCCTATTGCGGAAAAACTGAAAATTCGTCACGGCCATGCTTTGCCCGAATACATTCCCGATAACGAGACCGTGAACGCGCCTGGCTTCGGAGGCAAACCCAACCAGATTTACTCCCGCCAATACATCGCCGAAATCCTGAGCGCCCGTGCCGAGGAATTGCTGATCTTCATCCAGCGCGAGATCACCCGTTCCGGGTATGGGGATCTGCTCTCGGCCGGACTGGTGCTGACAGGCGGGGGTGCGCGGCTGCCTGGCCTCGACATCTTGGGGCAAGAATTGCTGGGGGTGCCCGTCCGCATCGGCTCCCCCGCGCCTCTGGGCGACATCCCCAGACACCTGCTCACTCCCGAAAACGCCTGCGGCGTCGGCCTCCTGTTGCAAGCCACTCAGGAAAACCTGTATGAGACCAAACCGGTTTCCTCGGGCGCATCCTTTTCCGCCAAGCTAGCCCAATGGATGCGCAATCTCTTACCTGGCTGATAGGCATTTTGGACATTTCTAGCACATCAGTTATGATTGAGTATCCAGCTCATTGTATTGAACTATTTCGGAGGAAGGCTCGATGAGTTCCCGACCTTATGTTGAAAATTTAGCACAAATCAAAGTCATCGGTGTCGGCGGCGGCGGTGGCAACGCGGTCAACCGGATGATCCAGGAAGGCATTCAGGGCGTTGAATTTATCGTGGTGAACACGGATGCCCAAGCACTTATGCTCTCCGAAGCGCCCGTCCGCGTCCGTATCGGCGACAAGCTGACCAAAGGGCTCGGTTCCGGCGGCGATCCCAAAGTAGGAGAACAGGCCGCGGAGGAATCCGCGGAAGAATTAAAGGAAGTGTTGAAGGGCGCGGATATGATTTTCATTACCGCGGGCCTGGGCGGTGGCACAGGTACCGGAGCTTCACCGGTCATCGCTCGATTGGCACGCGAAACGGGCGCGCTGACCATCGGCGTGGTCACCAAACCCTTTAATTTCGAAGGCGCGCGACGCCGTCAGATCGCGGAAGAAGGACACGAGCGGCTCAAAGAACATGTGGATACCCTCATCGTCATCCCCAACGACCGTCTGCTGCAGATCGTGGACAAACGGGCCAGCGTGCAGGAAGCCTTTGCCACCGCGGATGATGTACTACGTCAGGGCATTCAAGGGATCAGCGAACTCATCACCATTCCCGGCCTTATCAACCTCGACTTTGCCGATGTCCGCTCTATCATGAGTGAAGGCGGTGCGGCGCTCATGGCCATTGGCACGGGCCGGGGTGAAAACCGGGCCCAGCAGGCCGCGGAAGAAGCCATCCACTCCAAATTGCTCGATATCAGCATTGACGGCGCCCGCGGCATCCTCTTCAATGTGACGGGCGGCGAGGATATGAGCCTGTTTGAGGTGAACGAGGCAGCCGAGATCATCCGTCGCACCGCACATCCCGATGCAAATATCATCTTTGGTGCGGTAATCGACCCCGCTTTGAATGACACCCTTCGCATCACCGTGATTGCCACTGGCTTCGACAATGTCATCGAACCTACCATCGCCGCGAAGTCTCCTCGCATTCGTGGCGCCCGTCGCCAGCCCATGGCGACCGAACCCCCACCCACCGTGCCTGAAAACGAAAACATCGAAATCCCCCCTTTCCTTCGCAATCGTCCCAGGCGAAAATAACCGAAAACCGAGCCTCCTCCAAGCCCGCCCGGCAACCTCGCCCGGCGGGCTTTTTTCTTGTGGTCGGCCCTGACCACCGGTTCCCCAAGTTGCCGCGGGAAGCCGAATTCGTGATGCGTCATGCGTAAGTTCTCACGTTTCACACATCACGTTTCACGCCCGTTGGCGCTTCGCGCCACGCGGGCTTCGAGGTGATTTTGCTAATGAACACAACGTGATTGCAAAACAGTCCAACGGCTGGCTTGCCAGCGCCGATACGGACGAAAATCGTGGGCGGTAACCCGGTACACCTGGAAACCAGGAAACCAGGGAAACCGGGGCGATTCACTCTCCCACCCGGTCTACTGGTCTACCGGTTTCCCGGCCTACCAAATCTATTTTCATAGCAG
>DRQW01000199.1 GCA_011371305.1 Anaerolineae bacterium
AGTCGGCAAAGGTTCGTATTGCGTATTCCGTATTCCGTCCAGTCGTTACGCAATACGCAATACGGAATACGAGTCACGCCGCCCTGGCCGCGAGGCATTTTCGTCGGTATCGGCGCGCAGCCGCGCGTGGTGCCTATTAAGAAACGATCGTTAAGCCCACGTTGGGCGAAGTGCCCACGGACGTGAAACGTGATGCGTGAAACGTGAGGACTTACGCATCACGCATTACGCATTACGGCGTCGGCTTCCCACGCCAACCTTGCTGTGAGGCATTCTCATCGGTATCGGCGCGCGGCCGCGCGTCATACCCGCCATCCCTGGACTACGGGCCCCAGCCCCATTCCCACACACAAACACTTTTTGGAGGAACGCGGATGAAAGTCGCCCTCATCGGCCCCAAATGGAATGAACTTGTCAACGCCTATCCTTCCCTGGGGTTAGGTTATCTGGCCGCGGTGGCAGAACAGGATGGCCACGAAGTCGCGATCTTCGACTTTGGCCTGGACCCGGATCGTCCCCTTGAGGACGAAGTTCAGGATGTTATCGATTTCAAACCCGACCTGGTGGCATTCACCTCGATGACCACCAGCTATGCCAGCGTCGAACAATCCGCGGCCATGCTCAAGGAGGCTTTGGGCGTGCCTATCCTCATCGGCGGCCCGCACGCCACCTCGCTGCCCAACGAGACGCTGAAGAACCCCAACATCGATTATCTGATCTTCGGCGAGGGTGAGGAAACCTTTGTGGAATTTCTGCGGGCGCTGGAAAATAAAAACGACAAGTGGGAAGGCTTTTGGGGGCTGTGGTATAAGGACGAAGAAGGGCGGGTTTATAACAACCCCCAGCGCGCGTTGATCAAAGACCTGGACGCGCTGCCTTACCCTGCCCGCCATCTCTTCCGCCTGGACGAATATCCCCTCTACGCGCCCACGGGCGAGCAGATGCTCACTGTGCTCAGCAGCCGCGGTTGCCCCTATAACTGTTCCTTCTGCTTCAAGGGCATCGTGGGCCGCACCTACCGCCAGCGCAGCCCGCAAAACATCGCGGACGAGCTGGAACACCTCATGCACACCTATGGCGTGCGCAATTTCTATTTTATCGATGATCTCTTCACCATCGACGTGCGCCGCCTGGATAAAATCCTGGACCATTTCATCGAGCGGAACATGGACATCCGCTGGCAGTGCCTGGCCCGGGTGGACCGGGTCAATCCCGACCTCCTGGCGAAAATGTACCGGGCCGGCTGCCGGGAAATCCACTACGGCATCGAAAGTGGCAACCCCGAGGTCCTGAAGCGCACGGCCAAGCATATCAATCTGGACCGCGTGCGGGATGCCGTTACCTGGACGGAAGAGGTGGGCATCCGGGCCAAGGGCTACTTCATCCTGGGCCTGCCCGGCGACAATGAAGAGACCATCGAAGAAACCATCGAATTCGCGGCCAGCCTGCCCCTGACCGAGGCCATGTTCTCCATTGCCACGCCGTTCCCGGGCACGCAACTTTGGAACGAGCTTTTACGTCGGCATCCCGACCTGGTGTACAATGCCGACTTCACCAAGAGCTACTACTACAACAGCTACAAATCCTCCATCGCGCCCTTTATGAATGTGTCCGACGTGCCCGATGATGTGCTTGCCCGCAAGGCCATTGAGGCCCGACAGCGCTTCATCGAAGCCAAGAAACGACGCATCTATCGGGAAAGCTTCGGGCCCGCCATGGGCGACCTGCTTTGGAACGTGGCGCAGTTCACCCCTGTGCGCAAAGTGGGCAGCGCCCTCGCACATGCGGGCCTGTTCAAGAAATTCCAACGCACCAAAGGCGAGCTTTTCGGCTCCCTTTCCTGGACGTAAAAGCACAGCTTGGCGTTGTAATACAGATAAAAGAGACGATTTTCGTGAAACGTGATACCTCATGCGTCGGTTCTCACGTTTCACGCATCACGTGGCACGCTCGTTTCCCGAGAACATCATTCCTCATGCCAAACCGCCCTCTGACGTTTCGTCAAAAACTGCGCAACAAAGCGAAAATCTATCGCAACAAAGCACTGGGGCCCGTGAAATATCTGGCCTATCAGACGGGCCAGACCAAATACGTGCCTCCGCCCGACCGCATGTACATCGAATCCACCAACGTCTGCAATCTGCGGTGCATCATGTGCCCCACGGGCCGCGGGGAGATCACCCGCGTCAACGGGTATATGAAGTGGGAGGTCTTCAAACAGATCGTGGACGAGATGGCCCCCCTGGTCAAGGCCACCACCCTGCACATCTGGGGCGAACCCCTGCTGCATCCCCGCATCTTCGACATGGTGGCCTATTGTTCGGAAAAAGGACTGCGGTCGGAGATCAGCACCAACGCCACCCTGCTCACCGAGGAGCGGGGACGGAAATTGCTGGAAGCGGGCCTGAATGTGATCTATCTCTGCCAGGACGGCATCCGCCCGGAGACCTATGAGAATGTGCGGGTGAACGCGGACTTCGAACGCACCAACGAAAATATCCGCCGTTTCGTCCAGATGAAACACGAAGGCGGCTACGAGACCTTCGTCAATCTGCAAATCATCGAGATGGAAAACACGAAGGAGGAAACCGACGCCTTCGTGGAGTACTGGAAACAAGTCCCTGGCGTGGACCTGGTCCACATCAAGCCCTTCGACTCCTGGGGCGACCAGATCGAGGAGATCAGCGCCCTGCGCCCGCAAGAAACCCTGAACCTCCCCCCGCGCTACGCCTGTCCCAACCTGTGGTATCACGTCCACATCTACTGGGATGGCTCCATTGCCATGTGCGACCGCGACTTCAACCTGGACTTCGACCTGGGCAACGTCATCGATGAGGATGGCGTGGTGCGGGTGATGAAAAACTGGAACGGCCCGAAAATGCAGAAACTACGTCAGTTGCACGTCGAGGGCCGGTACGACGAAGTCTCGCCATGCAACACCTGCGTGGAATGGGCCTGGTGGAAGCCCACCCCCTTTGAATCCTACGGCAACCGCCCCGCGGAGGACTCGCACGAGACCTTTGGCGGGAACCGCGTCTATATCAAGGATGAGCGGAAGCATCGCCACAACGGCCACAGCGGTTCCAACGGCGCCAGCAACGACCCCGCCGCGATCCCGTTGATCCTGCCCGAAGAGACGAAGATGAAGAGCAAAGACTGAAGATGAAAGGCTAAAGATTGAAGACTAAAGACTAAAGCTTTTATCATCTTCCAGACAGCTGTTCACTGAACACTAATTACTGATTACTGATTACTGAAACCATGGCCACATTCTTCCCCTGGGGCAAAAGCCGCAAACGCTCCAACATCCTCTGGCTCGACCTGGGCGACCTGGGCGACCTGGTGAACCCGGGCGGGCCCCATGAACAATGGCAGGACCACGGCCTGGGCCTCCTGCGCACCATCCTCCACCAGCACGGCATCCAGACCGACCTGGCCTCGACGCGCGCGGTCACCTCGTGGGACCAGCTCGCGCCTCAACTTCGGGGCTACGACATGCTGCTCATGAATGTACGCAGCTACACCTATCCGGTCGCCAGGAAGGCCGCGGTGCTCTTTAAGGAAATCAACCCCAACGGCCTCGTGCTGGTGGGCGGGATGCATGCCACGGTCGCGCCCGATGAAATGCTTTCGGTCCAGGCATTCGACAAAATCTGCATGGGCGCGGGTGAAAAAGTCATCGTGGACCTGGTCAAGGACCCCGAGAGCTTCCCTCGGGTCTTTTCGGGCGAGAGCGCCAAAAGCATGGCCGAATGGCCCATGATCGACCGGGAACTGTGGCCCAAGCCCGCGGGCGGCTGGCGCATGCGCCGCCGCTGGAAGTGGCGCTGGCCCCTGGAGCCCGAATGCGGTTGGGGTCCCGGACCGGTGGCCACCATCCTCACCAGCCGGGTGTGCCCCTGGAAATGCGTCTTCTGCAACGAAAGCTCCTACATCCCCCTCATGGGGCGCCGCCCGGTGGATATGGTCATCGATGAACTCAACTACCTGGACCGGAAATACGGCGTCGGCTCCGTGGTCATCCACGACTCCATGTTCTTCCAGAACCCGAGCTGGCTGGAGGAATGGCTGGAGAAATACCCGCGCAAGACCAAACGCTGGACTTACTGGGCCGCGGCCCGGGCCGACACCGTGAAACAATGGCCCGACCTCTTCATCGCGTTGGTGAAAGAAACCAACTGGCGCACCATCTCCATCGGCTTTGAATCGGGCAGCGACCGCGTCCTCAAGATCCTCAACAAAGAAGTCACCGAAGAGGAAAACTACTTCGTCATCGACCTGGTCAATCGCCTGGGAGACGAACTCGAAGCCAAAGGCGAACAACCGCCCGTCTTCTGGTCCAACATCATGCTGGGCATCCCCGGCGAAACCCGGGAAGACGCGTTCAAGACCATGCGTATGCTCAAGACCATGAAGCGGGTCATGCCTTCTATCTCCTTCTACGCGCCCTATCCCGGGTCCGCGCTGGGCTACCAGCTCATCGCCGAGGGCAAGAGCCTCATGTCCAAGGACAACTACCACCGCTTCCCGGGCGATGAGAAGGTCAAGGGCATCGATTACCAGTTTTATCGGGACCTCATCGCGGGCAAATACGACGACGAGGTCAACAAAGGCCTGGACACCGTGATGCACGGCGCGGAACTCTACCGCGGCTCCCTGGTGAAAGCATAGCGACAGGTGCATGCATCACCAGGGGGTTTCGATGGAGAATTCGGCGCGGGCAGCCGACTTCGTAATGCGTAATGCGTGATGCGTAAGGTCCTCACGGATTACGCATTACGCATCACGTCGGTTGCAGTCCCGCCCAACGTGGGTCTGGCGATCTTATCCTAATCCTGATCCGAATCCTATTCCAAAGCATCCATGAGCAGCTTCGAACATCCCACCTTCATGTTCCTCTTCAAAATGAAAAACGGCAAGCAAAAGCTAGCTTATGGCGAAACGCCCGAAGACGCGCTCGAGATCTTGAGCTGGCGGCTCACCCCCGAAGAAATGGAACAAATCATCCCGGACGACTACATCAAATTCCATCCCCGCCAGCTCCAGAAATACATCGATAACCTGGGATAAGACACCCTTTTCACCCCCTCGCCCCTTCGCCATCTCGCCCTCCATGCCCATATTGCGCAAAGTCACCCTCATCCAGCCCGGTCGCGACGGCCGCATCTGGGGAAAGGCCACCATGGCCCCCTACACTCTGATGCGGCTGGCTTCCTTGGTCCCCGATGAGATCCCCGTCGAGATCATCGACGAAGACCTGCGGCCCGTGCCCTTCGATGCATTCGGGCCGGGCGATCTGGTGGGCATCACGGCCAAGACCCTGCAGATCGACCGGGCTCGCTGGCTGACGGAACGCCTCCAGGCCCGCGGCGCGACCGTCGTCATCGGGGGCACCCACGCCACCCTCGCGCCCGATGACGTCCTGGCCTGGGCCGACGCCATCGCGGTGGGCGAAGGGTATCGCACCTGGCCGCAGAT
>DRQW01000200.1 GCA_011371305.1 Anaerolineae bacterium
ATCATCCGGTTTTCTCGCGAGCGATAGAGCTTCTTTGTTTTTCTGGTCATCACGTCACTCCTGTTCTGAAGATAGCGTTGGTAAACCGGGAAACCGGGAAACCGGTAGACCGGTAGACCAGTAGATCGGGTGGAGGAGCGAATCGGCCCGGTTTCCCTGGTTTCCAGGTTTCCTGGTTTACCGGTTTACGGGGCTGCACAGCCCGCCATTTTCATCCGTATCGGCGCGGGCTTGCCCGCCGCTGGACTGCTATGAAAATAGGATTCGGATCAGGATTAGGATTGAGGTCGTCAGGACAACGTTGTGCGAGGCGCCAACGGGCGTGAAACGTGATGCGTGAAACGTGAGAACTTACGCTTCACGCATTACGCATCACGGAATCGGCTTCCCGCGCCAACCGGGCCACGGGGCAGGTTGGCCGATTCTTCCGACGTTCATCTACGATACGCAGATCATGAGCCCCAGGTTGCAAAAACGCCCCCAGATGGGGGCGCATTGATGGAGCCGTGCTGACACCTCATAACCCGGCGGCCCGGAGATGCGTGTGCAAGTGGAAAGGTGTAATCTGGGTGTAATCATAACGTACCCGGACCTGACCGCTTTCCGGTTCGATCTGAATTTCTTCAACGCCATCCAGTGCCAATGCCTCTTTGGCCCGGTCCTGCCAGTCAAATCGATCCATGCTATCTACCCAAAGCGTGGTCCAACGCGATGTTTGTTCGGTCATGATGTCTCGCTCCATTGCAAGAGATGATGACGGAATGAACACTCTCGGCAAGGCTATTATACCCGAATCGAAAAGCGGGGGAGAAAATTGATAGGTATCCGAGGGGGAGAGAGCAGATATCCGCCCAACCTTTTGGCATCAACCAAACACCAGGCCCCCAACGGTCACCACCGAGGTTTGGTGCTCGTCGGCCGGGCACACGGCATAGCCTGCCCGCGCGCCTTCCACGGCTCCCACCGCTTTCAGGCTCAGATAGAACGGCGCGACGCCACACACATTGTTGGCATCCCGCACCCGCTGGATCACCCGCCAGAACCCCTCTGCGTCCCCGGCTGCCAGCAATCCCAACATCTCTTCATCCAACCGGCGGATCTCAGCCAGCTTCGCAGCATCCACCGGATCCCCGTCGAAGGCAGGGCCCACGTGGGCCAAATCGCCCGAAGCGACCACCAACGTGTTAGGGCGCTCTTGCAGGATCACCCGGAGTTCGGACAGCAACCGGGCCAGGGTTGGGTCCGCAGCGGGCGGATGCGGGGCATCGAGGAAGGGGAGCAACGAGCCCACCAGGATGGGCAACGTGGGAACCGGCGCCCCCTCGCGCATGTGGTGCAGCCAGACCAGCACCAGCTCCAGTGAATGTTCTCCCAAATGATATAATTCGCCCGCAAAAACTCGTTCCTCCCCCAAGGCCCGGGCCAGGCGATCCACCAGGACCTGATCGGTGGGGAGGATGCCGTAGGGGGTGGCGTAGCTCTGACGGGTGAGGGTAACCTGGTTGTAACCACCGTAGTGGTCGGTGCCCAGGATGATCACCAGCTCCGCCTGGCGCGCCATGGCCGACGCAGCCTTCCAAACCCGAGCATAGACCTCATGCCCGCGCAAGTAATCGATGTGGGGGCTGAAAACCAATCGGCCCGAAGCCGGCATGGGCTCGACCGGCCCAATAGCAGCCAGATAGGCATCAAATTGCGCCTTGAGCTCGTCGGGGTCCGCGGGATAGCCCTCGCCCGCGATCAACATTGGCCGATGCGGAAGCTGATAGTATTGCTGCCGCGCCTCCTCGTAAGCCTTTTGAAAGCGCGCGTTTTCCAAGAAATACACCTGATCCAACGCGGCGATCAGCGCTTCCAGTGCGCCCGCTTCCACGCCCAGGCCAAACTGCTGCCTCAAATCCCGCTCCAGCGCGGCCAGATCCCGCGTGCCATCGAGCAAATAGAGCACCGGACCATACACCTGCGGGAGGATAATGTATTGCCCCGCCAGTTGAAATGGGTCTTGCAACAGCAGCGCGGGGCTCCCTTGATGATGGATGGCCTGGATGTTCAACGGACGCAGTTTGGGAAACGCCGATATCGATGGCATGACAGGTTTGGGAAATTGGGAGATTGGCGGTAGGATCGGGAAAGAAGACGGGCATGAATTCAAATTATCGATGATCTCGGAACGAAAATCCAAACCTCGAGATGTGACGCATTCACACCTTCTGGCATCCAACATCAAGGAAAGCCCTCATTTTGGAGATACAACACCATGACCGAGACCCTCATCTCGACGCTGAAAACCCAAAAAGCGCAGGCCGATGCCCGCGCATTTGTTCAGACGCTGGAGCAAGTGGCTCCTGGCCTGCGAAATTACATCCGCCAACGCCTGCTTTCGGCGGAACGGCGCGGCCTCATCCCCCCGGGCCTGTATGAACCGGACGACGTGCTGGATGACCTCTTGCTCGCAATTTACGAAAACTTCGAGTCCCTGCCCCAGGATGAGAGCGCCTTGCGCGTGCGTCTCTTCCAGCTGGCCAATGAACGGCTGGATACCATCATCGAGCAGGAAGCCTGGCACAAACAGGCCGTCCGGTTGGAAGATATCCTGGCGCAGGAGCTGAAGATGATGGATGAAATCCCGCAGATGACCGTGGATGCCGATGGCGATATCGTGCTGGTGGAGGAGCTGGACGACGCCGAGATCGAGCCGCCCGAGCCCGAGATCGTGCTCCTGGAGGATAGCTTCGAGGATGAAATCATCGAAACCACGGGCGTTGATCGGGCCAGGGTGAAGGCGGATGCGGCTCAGCGCGCGCTTCTGGCCCACCTCTACGACCGCCTGCCCGAACAAAGCCGTATTTTGCTGGATCTGTGGACGCGCGGGCGGCTCACGGTGGAGGAAATCGCCCAGGTGCGCGGGGTGGATGCGGAGCAGGTTCAGATGATCCTGCATCGCATCCGTATGGAATTCCAGCGCTGGTTTGAGGAATAACGTGCTAGGGCGGCTTTTTGCCGCCCTTTTTCATTGCAAAAAGGTCGCCCAGATTACGTCCACCAGGGTATGGGTGATGGCCGCAGCCAGGATGTTGTTCCCGCTACGACGATAGGCCCAGCCGTAGAACACGCCCGCCAGGGTGGCCAGGGCCGTATACGCGATCTTGGTCGTCAGGTCATCCACGTTGTTCCAATGCATTAACCCAAAGAAAAAGGAAACCATCAGCAGATTTACCCATTTGCGACCCCCCATCTGGTCCAGCCCATGGAGCAGGATACCCCGAAAGAATAGCTCTTCGGGGATGGACACGGTGAGAAAAATCCCCACGAAAAGGAGAAGGGATCGAAGCAGCTGCGGAGGTTCCGACGGCGGCCAGGTGAGGAAGTCGATGGCCAGGCCGATGGGGATGACGATGGCCGCGAAAACCGCAGTCGCGATCACGGCGATGGCGATATCCCGCCAGTGGGGCACCAGGCGATAGCCGAACTCAGGCAGCTCGCGCAGGCCATACCAGCCAATGACCGCGATCACCGAGATGGCGATGGACCACCAGTTGTAATCACCTCCCAGGTCATAGATCCACCGCAAGTCGAAGGGAATCCACAACAGCAGCCACACGGCCACATCCACCCAGGTAAGTCCTCGTTGGCCCCGTTGTACCTGTCGTAGTGCGCCCAAGGCCGCGAGCAGACCCAACCCCACGACCACGGTCATGTAGGGATCGAATTTTCCGGACAGCAGTTGCACCACCAACCAGATGACGGCGACGCCCAATCCGGTGTGCAGCAGAGGGCGGCGGGTGGCCTGTAGCCAGGCCTGCACTTTTTGTGCAGCCGAGGGTATGCCCAGGGCCAGTTGGGCGCCGATGAGGGGCGCGAAGCCGATGATGACTGCGGCCCAGCCCGCGGGGGTCATTCCCTCCGCGTCGCCCTCTACCACAGTCAAAATCACGGCCACCCCTGCACCAATGACAACAAAGACCAGATACAAAAGCCAAGGAACTTGCCGGGCTTCGGTGGACATGATGCCTCCTTTTGGGATGATGGCGATGGAAGATCTGCTATGAAAATAGAACACGGATGAACACAGAAAAACACGGATAATTCAAAAAATCTGTGACCGATGGCCGTGTCAATCCGTGTCCTCGTCTTTCATCGGTATCGGCGAGCCATGGCTCGTGGCGCCTGCTTTGAAAATAGCATGATCGTCGGCTGCGGAAGGATCGCCAGGCCGACGTTGGGCGAGTCGGCAAAGGTTCGTATTGCGTATTCCGTATTCCGTCCAGTCGTTACGCAATACGCAATACGCAATACGGAATACGGAATCGGCTTCCTGCGCCAACCTGGCCGCGAGTTATTTTCATCGGTATCGGCGAGCCGTCGCGCGCGGTACCTGCTATTTTTTCGACAGCAGCATCCGGAGTTCGCGACGACGCTCGGCAGAATCGTGTAATCGCTTGAGGGAGGCCTCCAACGCTTCGCCCGACAATTCGGGTTCACCCTCTGCGCTCGCATCGGCATCCGTCGCGGCATGGCCTTCGGCCAACCGTTTTTCCAGGATGTCGCGATAGGTCACGCGCGCCCAGCTCACCACATTCACCCAACCTTCTGCCAAGGCCTCGTCATCCTCCAGCAGGGTAGTCGGCATCTCCAGGATCATGGTCAATGTGTCGTCGGTGAAGTCAAATGCGTATTTCATGGGCGGATTTTCTGCCCGGGGGGATGGGGGCGGCGATGCTTCTGGTGGCTGGTCCTGGGTTTGTGGTTCCAGCACAGGGGCAATCCGCACTTGGTTTCGTTTTCTTTGGGCCGCGAGAATGGCGAAAAACACGACACCAAACAAGACAGCCAAACCCAATACAGCGACGATAAGGAGTAGGACGAGTTCTAAGACGCCTAACGTCATGATTGTTTCCTCCTCGGCGGGGGACAACCGTGGGGGCACGGTTCGGGAAGGTCGATGAAGGTATTATAGCGCACACGTCGGGATTTGGAAAAGGGAATTTTATGGCAAATTATGATGAAAATCTAATGGTCAGAGGCTATACTGAAAGCACAATCAGGTTGTCGCGAAATCCCCCAGTATCGTGAGCAGGAGGTCCGATGTTCAACAAGATCCTTTGCGCCATCGATGGAACCGCGATCACCGAACGTATTTTGCTGTATGCCATGCATTTTGGCCGCAAAGAAGGCGCGATGGTCCACATCGTCCATGCGTATCAATTGCCCGAAAATTATGTGGCGCAGGATGGGTATGAGGCGCTGGTGGACGCGTATCGCGCGGTGGCCAAAAGCGTGGTCGAGGATGCCCGCGCGTTTCTGGAAGATGTGGGCCTGCAGGTTTCGGGCGAGGCTATCGAAGGCCCGCCCGCGCAGGTGGTGCTGGAGGAAGCGGATCGCGTGGGCGCGGACCTTATCCTGGTTGGACATCGCAACCCCAAAGATGTGACCGAAATGTTGCTAGGGAGTGTCAGCCAACAGATTCTCAATCAGACCCGCATCCCTGTGCTGGTTATTCCCTGATCGCCAACCTGGTTGAACAAACTTCGATGTCATGAAACGGCTTCGCGTCCAAGCAGGCACGGGAAGCTGAGTTCGTATTCCGTATTGCGTATTGCGTGACGACTGGACGGAATACGCAGTACGCAATACGCACCTTTACGGGCTCGCCCAACCATGGTTTTGCGAACCTTCAGTGACCAGCGGTCATTCTATTCAAGCAGGAGGTCGTCATGTCCTGGTTCAATCCCTATCATGTCCCATCCGCGAGCCTCCAGGGGGTGCGTCGTCCTGCGGTGGCGGGGGCCTTTTATCCCGCCCAGCCCGCGCGGCTGCAGGCCATGGTGACGCAATTTCTGGAGGAGGCCACCCTGCCGCGGTTGGCAGGGCGGGTTCGCGCGGTCATCGCGCCCCATGCTGGCTACATCTATTCGGGGCCTGTGGCGGGTTATAGTTTCCGGGCATTGGCCCCGCTTCCCCAGGACGCGACCGTTTTCCTCATGGGCCCGGCGCATTATGTCCCCGTCTCCACGGTAGCATTGGGTTCCTTCCGGGCCATGGAAACACCCCTCGGGCAGGTGGATGTGGATGAGGCGTTGGTGCACACCCTGGCGAAATCCAACGCCTGCCTCGCCATCCAGAACGACGCCCATCTCCCCGAACACAGCCTGGAGGTGGAACTCCCCTTCCTCCAGATGATCGCGTCGGATCGCTTTCGGGTGGTACCCATGCTGCATGGGCAGCCGGATCCCGAATGCGTGGCCGATGCCCTCATCCCATATCTCACCCAAGACCCCCATGCGCGCGTGGTGGTGAGTTCGGACCTCAGCCATTACCATCCTTACGCCACCGCCCGGGAGCTGGATACCGCGTTCATCGAGGCGGTCTTGCGCGGGGATGTGGTCGCGGTGGCCCGGGGCGAGGCTTGCGGTCGCAATCCCATCCTCACCCTCATGTTCATCGCCCAAAAACTGGGCTGGACGCCTCACTTCCTGGACTATCGCAACTCGGGTGACACCGCGGGCGATAAACGCCAGGTGGTCGGATATGCCGCCATCGCCTACACCGAATAAACGGGTGCCATCCGACTACCGGCGATGCCGGCACAAACGGAATGCCGCGCCGCCTGGGCGGCGCGGGAAGCCGATTTCGTATTCCGTATTGCGTATTGCGTGGAGGCGACTGGACGGAATACGCAGTACGCAATACGCACTATGGCGGACTCGTCCAACCTTGGCTTTGCGAACCTTCAGCGACCAGCAATCATGCTATTTTCATAGCAGGTGACCATCATGACTGCACAAGCCCTTCCCTACAGCCTTTCCCCAGCCGATATCGAGACCTTGTTCGATATCGCCCGCGAGGCCTTGCTTCGCAGCACGCGCTATGGGGAAATGCAATGGCTTCCTGAACTGGAGGCCTTTCCCCAGCGTTTACGCCAGCCCGCGGCCACCTTCGTCACCCTGCACACCGATGGCAAGCTCCATGGCTGCATCGGTTCGGTGGAACCCAGGCTGCCCCTGGTCTGGGATGTGGCTAAAAATGCCATCGCCGCAGCCCATCATGACCCGCGCTTTCCACCTCTGCGGCCCGAGGAATTGGACCGCACCGAGGTGGAGATATCCATCCTTTCGCCCCTTCAGCCACTCCCCTACATCGATTTCGAGGACCTGGTGGCGAAGGTGCGACCGGGCGTCGATGGCGTCATGGTGGAACGAGGCTGGCAGCGCGGGCTGTTGCTCCCCCAGGTGTGGGAGGATATCCCCGATCCGCGGAAGTTCCTGGAGCATGTGGCCCTGAAAGCGGGCGCAAGCCCCGAAATTTATCTGGATCCCAACACAAAGGTGTATATCTTCCAGGTGCACAGTTTCACCCAACCTGCGCCGGTGGCGCAAACCCATCACTGAAAGCATCCCGTCAGGTCTCGGGCCAGCGCGAAAGCGCTGGTCTTTTTTGTTTTCGCCGGCGAATTACTTTGACCCAAAATCCAATCCCACATCATGAAGGCTTTGACAGTTGACAGGCAGCCAACCTTCTGTCCCCGGGCCGCGGTGTTTGGATTCGTTCTGCGAATCCGATATACTTTCCGAAACGTCGGTATCTTTGTGGCAACCCAATTTATCCCAATTCTGCTCAAGGAGGAGCAACATGCTGAACCTGTCCGTTTTGCTGGAAGCCAGCGCCCAGGACTATCCGGGTCAGGTCGCGGTGATTTTCAATGACAAGAAGATGACGTATGCGGAGTTGAACGCCGCGGCCAACATGTTCGCCAATGCACTGACGAAGTTAGGTGTGAAGCGGGGGGATAAAGTCGCCCTGATGATGCCCAATGTGCCCTACTTCCCCATCGCATATTATGGGATTTTGAAGACGGGCGCGACCGTGGTTCCTTTCAATGTGCTTTTCACGGCCCGCGAGGTGGCCTTCCACATCGAAGACAGCGACGCGGTGGCTCTGGTCGGCTTCTCCATGTTCGCGGAGGCGGCGATGGAGGGGTTCAAGCAGGTGGATGCGTGCAAGCATCTGATCATGGCCAGCGCGGACCCGACCCAGCCTTTCGCTGGCGATGGTGAAACCATCTTCGATTTCAATCAATTCCTGGGCATGGGCGGCTCTCCGGTCTTCGATACGGTCCAGACCATGCCCGACGACACCGCGGTCATCCTCTACACCTCGGGCACCACGGGCACGCCCAAGGGTGCGGAGCTTACCCACAGCAACATGGTCATGAACGCCATCAGCAGCCAGAAACTGGTGGATGCCAAGCCAGGGGATGTGGCCCTGGCCACCCTGCCTCTGTTCCATTCCTTTGGCCAGACCGTGATCATGAACATGGCCTTTTATTCGGCCGCGACCATCACCCTGCTCCCCCGGTTCACGCCCCAGGATGCGTTCAAGATCATGGAGCGGGACAACGTGACCATCTTCGCGGGGGTGCCCACCATGTATTGGGCGTTATACAGCTATCCCCATGCCGAAGAGGAATTCGACATGGACAAGATCGTGCGCAACCTGCACACCGCGGTATCGGGCGGCGCGGCCTTGCCCGTGGAGCTGCTGCGGAATTTCGAAGCCCGCTTCAATGTGCCCATTCTCGAAGGCTATGGCCTGAGCGAGACGTCGCCCGTGGCCAGCTTCAACGTGCGCTGGAAGGAACGCAAGCCCGGGTCCATCGGTGTGCCCATCTGGGGCGTGCAGATGGCCCTGGTGGATGACAACGATAACTTCATCCCCAAGCCCACGGAACCGGGCGAGTTCAGCGAAGTGGGCGAGATCGTCATCCGGGGCCACAATGTCATGAAGGGGTACTACAAACGCCCCGACGCCACCGCGGAGGTCATGCGGGGAGATTGGTTCCACACGGGGGACCTGGGGCGCATGGACCATGAGGGCTATTTCTATATCGTGGACCGCAAGAAGGAGATGATTATCCGCGGCGGCTACAACGTCTATCCCCGGGAAGTCGAGGAATATCTGATGACCCATCCCAAGGTGTCGCTGGTGGCCGTTAAAGGGGTGCCTCATCCCACCTTGGGCGAGGAAGTGAAGGCGTATGTTGTGTTGAAAGAGGGCGAGACAGCCACCGAGGAGGAGATCATCGAATTCGCCAAGCAGGGGCTGGCCGCGTACAAATATCCCCGGCTGGTGGAATTCCGCACCTCGTTGCCCATGACCGCGACGGGCAAGATCCTCAAGCGGGCGCTGGTCGATTAGCGACGGTCATCTCAACCCAATTACACAACTGCAACGACCACGGCGTAATCGCCCGATTACCCGTGGTCGTCATTTTTTACCCGTTCTCTCCCAGCGCCTTCATCACCGTGTCCAGGTCCTTATCTCCCCGGCCCGAGAGGTTCACCAGGATGATGCTGTCTTTGGGCATGGTGGGGGCAAGGTCCAGCACATAGCCCACCGCGTGGGCGCTTTCCAGCGCGGGGAGAATGCCCTCCAGCCGGGCCAGCAGCTTGAATCCCTCCAGGGCCTGGTCGTCGGTGCAGTAGGTGTACTCGGCCCGGCCCATGTCCCGCAGCCACGCGTGTTCGGGCCCGACCGATGCGTAATCCAGGCCCGCGCTGATGCTGTGGGTGAGCGCGATCTGGCCGTGCTCATCCTGCATGACAAAGGATTTCGTGCCCTGGAGCACGCCCAGGCGCGCGAGCTTTGGGTCGGCGAAGCGGGCCGCGTGCATCCCCGTCTCGATGCCCAGGCCCCCCGCTTCCACGCCGATGAGCCGCACGGCTTCATCTTCCAGGAAGGGATGGAAGATGCCGATGGCGTTGGAGCCGCCGCCCACACAGGCGACGATCGCGTCGGGCAGGCGGCCCGCCTGGGCCAGCATCTGTTCCCGGGCCTCCAGGCCGATGACGCGCTGGAAGTCGCGCACCATCATAGGGTAGGGATGAGGCCCCAGGGCCGAGCCCAGCAGATAGTGGGTGGTCTCCACGTGGGTGACCCAATCGCGAATGGCTTCATTGATGGCGTCCTTCAGGGTTTTGCTGCCGCTATCCACCCCTCGCACCTCGGTGCCCAGCAGTTGCATGCGGAAGACGTTGGGCTTCTGTCGGGCCATATCCACCGTCCCCATGTACACAACGCATTCGATGCCCAACAGAGCGGCCGCGGTAGCCGTGGCCACACCGTGCTGGCCCGCGCCCGTCTCGGCCACGATGCGTTGTTTGCCCATGCGCTTCACCAACAGGGCCTGGCCCAGCGCGTTGTTGATCTTGTGCGCGCCCGAATGGGCCAGGTCCTCCCGCTTGAGGTAGATTTGGGCGCCGCCCAGGTGTTCGCTGAGGCGACGGGCATAGGTGATGGGCGTGGGGCGCCCCACGTAGGTGCGGAAGAGGTCATTCAGCTCGGCCCAGAACGCGGGATCGGCTTTGGCCTCGGCGTAAGCTTGTTCCAGTTCGGCCAGCGCGGGCATGAGGGTTTCGGGCACGAACTGGCCGCCATAGGGGCCAAAGCGCCCGCGGGCATCGGGAAGGGGATAGTTTTGAGGGCTAAGGTTGCGGGATGTGGGGTTTGTCATCAGTCACGCATACGAGAGATGCAGATACCTGCAATCGTGGTCGGTGGGGCAGGAAATCAGGAGACCAGGAAATCTGTAAACCAGGAAACCAGGGAAATCGGGCCACGTCGCTTCCCCCTCTTGATCCATCGGGTATACCGGCATCCCGGTCTATCAAATCGCTTTTCATTGCAGACTAACCCGCGGACCGCGTTTTGTCAAGTCAATCTCAGCGGGTTAGAATGAATGCCGCGCTCCGGACACCCATCGCATTGCGTCTGTCTCCAGGAGATGACCA
>DRQW01000201.1 GCA_011371305.1 Anaerolineae bacterium
GTTTACATCCGTTACCTCCGCACGAAGCTGGAAGCCGGGGGCGAACCCCGACTCATCCACACGAAACGGGGTGCGGGCTATATCCTCCGCCAGCCGTGATCTGCTATAAAAAACGATCTCACGCAAAGACGCTAAGGCGCAAAGGGAATAAGGTGGGCAGGTAGCAGGTAGCAAGTAGCAGGTGGCAAGTGGCAAGTCAAGCTGCGCAGGCCACCTGCCACCTGCCACTTGCAAACTTGCATACTTGCAAACCCGCTTAGCGTTTTTGCGCCTCGGCGTGAGATTTTCATCGGCATCGGCGCGCGGCCGCGCGTGGTGCCTGTTCCGAAAATTCGTCCCACGCCAAGCCACTAACGCGCAAAGGAAATGAGCCATGCAGGTGGCAAGTGGCAGGGAGCAGGTAAAAAACATCGTCACCAACAGGACTTGCCCCTTGCAAACCTGCATACTTGCAAACTTGCATACTTGTGCTCATCGATTACTGAACACGAACCCAACGTGTCTCTCCGTCTTCGCCTCACCCTGTGGTACACAGGTCTCCTTGCCATGCTGTTGATCCTGGTCGGCGGCATGGTTTTTTCGCGCGTTCAGGCCAGCGTGATGGGAAGCATCGATGGGGAATTGCAAAAAAAGGGGGATCAGGTGGTGCGGCTGGTTTCCCTCTCCGCCCAGGTCGAAGGCATCCCCGAACCGCTGCTGCCCTTTATCAATGCCACCCTGGAAGATCCCGAACTGTACGTGCAGGTACGCGACCGCACCCGACGCGTGGTCTATCGATCCTCCAACCTCCTGCGCGCGATCATCGAACTCCCCGAGCCCTACTATCAGCAGGCCATGCATGGCCTGGCTGGCTACTACAACCTCAGCTGGGAACAGCCCAACGATCTGCGGGTTTACTTCGCGCCCATTGTGGTCAACGGCCAGACCGTGGGCATCGTGCAGGTGGCGCGCAGCCTGCAGGCCCAGCAACAGGTGCTGGAACAACTGGGCAAAAACCTGTTCATCCTCTTCGCGCTTGCCCTGGCATTGGCGGCAGGGGGTGGATACTGGCTCACGGGTATGGCCTTGCGCCCCATCAAAGAAGCCACCGCCACCGCCCTGGCCATCACCCGCACAGGCAATCTCAGCCGCCGGGTCCCCGTCCGCACACAACGCCATGATGAAATCGGCGCGCTGATCAACACCTTCAACGAGATGCTGGACCGCCTGGAGGCCTTGTTCGAAAAGCAGCGGCGTTTCAGCGCGGATATCTCCCACGAATTGCGTTCGCCCCTCACCACCATCCTGGGCAACATCAGCCTGTTGCAACGGGCCGAGACCTTGCCCGATGAAGAACGCGCGGACATGATCCAAGAGATTCGCTCCGAGGCGGAGCGCATGCATCGGTTGATCTCCGATCTGCTTTTGCTCTCTCAGGCCGAATCGGGCCAGCATCCCTTGCATCTCGAGCTGGTGGAACTGGATCGGATCCTGGTGGAAGCATTTCGACTGGCCCAGCGCCGCGCAGGGGATCGGCTGGATATCCGGCTGGTCCATGCCGACCGGGCTGTGGTGCGGGGGGATGCCGACCGACTGCGACAGGTGCTGGATAACCTCCTCAACAACGCCATCCGTTACACACCCGATGGCGGTCGGATTGAGCTCGGCCTGATATGCGACAAGGATTGGGCCGTGATCCGGGTGCAGGATACGGGCCAGGGCATCGCGGCCGAGGACCTGCCTCACATTTTCGACCGTTTCTACCGGGCCGACAAAGCTCGCACTCGGGCGGCCGGCGGCACGGGCCTGGGGCTTTCCATTGTCAAATGGCTGGTAGAAGCGCATCGCGGTCAGATTCATGTGGAATCCACCCTGGGCGAAGGCTCGACCTTCGAGATCCTGCTCCCCCTGGCCGAACCCTGTGACCAGATGCACGTGCGCGAGGATGATGCCCACGCCGCCTGACCCCACCCCGTGTCATCCCGCGGTGATGAAAAAGGCCGTGCCCCGGCCGCGCGCGGCACTTCGTGACCTGAAACCGGAACCACACGGCGCGATCACCCCAGGGGAAATGGAACGGCTGGGATTGCATCCCTCTGCCGTGTTGGACTTCAGCGCCAACATCAACCCCTATGGCCCCTCCCCCTCTGTCCGCGACGCCCTGACTCATATCCCCATCGCCCGCTATCCGGATCCCGACGCGCTGGCGTTGCGCCGGGTCCTGGCCCGCCATCTGAGCCAGTCGATGGAGAACATCCTCGTCGGCAACGGCGTCTCGGAACTCATCTGGCTTGTTGTGCTGGCGTTTGTGGAGCCTGGGGATCGGGCGATGGTGGTGGAACCCACCTACGGTGAATACGCCCGTGCCCTGCGGCTGATGGCCGCGACCATCGTGCGCTGGCGGGCAACCCCCGACGACCATTTCGCCATTCACCCGGACGCCATTGCATCCCGGCTCAACCATGAGCGGCCGCGGGTGGTTTTCCTCTGCCATCCCAACAACCCCACAGGCCAGCTTCTGCCTCTCGACGCGCTGGCGACTTGGGCGGATGCCCATCCGGCCACCTTGTTCGTGGTGGATGAAGCGTATCTGCCCTTTGCCCCGGGCGCGGAATCGGCCCTGGCCCTGAATCGGGCCAACATCCTGGTGCTCCGCTCGATGACCAAGGCCCAGGCCCTGGCCGGGTTGCGGTTGGGCTTTGCCGTTGGCCCAGCTCCCCTCATCCACGCGTTGCGCCAAGTCCAGCCGCCCTGGAGTGTGAACGCGGCGGCGCAGGCCGCGGGGGTGGCCGCACTGGCCGATCCTGCCTGGCTACGCGCGTCCCTGGCCCGCTTGCAAAAGGACGCGCAGGCCCTGGTCCAGGCCCTGCGCGCTCGCGGCTGGGCTCCCCATCCTTCGGCCACCCACTTTTTCCTGCTGCCTGTGGAAGACGCGTCCACAATGCGGGCGCAGTTACTGCGTCGGGGCATTGTTGTGCGCGACGCCACCTCCTTTGGCCTGCCCACCCACATCCGTATCGCAGCCCGCACAGCCGCGGACAACGCCCGGCTGTTGCATGCTCTTCCTTAATCCCACCATGAAAACACCCTCGTCCCCCCAGCTCATCCTTATCCTCGGCGGCGCCCGGAGCGGCAAATCCACCCATGCCGAAGCCCTGGCCCGGCAATTGGGTGGGGATCATGTCCTCTACGTGGCCACCGCCCAACCCCTCGATGAAGAGATGGCGGATCGCATCCTCAAGCATCGGGCACAGCGGCCTGCCACCTGGCACACCCTCGAAGCCCCGCGATATCCGGGCCAACGGCTACGCACCCAGCCCTCACAGGCCTCGGTAATCTTGCTGGATTGCCTGACGCTGCTGGTCTCGAACATCCTCCTGGCCCAAGCGAATGCCAACATAGCGACCGTCGAAGCCCAGGTGATGGCAGAAGTGGAGGACCTGCGCCTCGCAGCCCGTGAGCTCAACGCCCATCTCATCGTCGTCTCCAACGAGGTGGGCATGGGGCTCGTCCCTGATAACGCCCTGGGCCGGATGTATCGCGATCTGTTGGGGCGGGCGAATCAGCACCTGGCCGCGGTCGCGGATCAGGTCATCTTCATGGTCGCGGGATTGCCCGTCAGGGTGAAAGGCCAGGGCTGAAATCTGTGGGACCCTCCAATCCCTGGGGGTTCATCCGCTCCACCAGTATGAGCGGTTGAATCACCAGAACAATGTGCCAGCTGCGAAAAATGTTTGAAAATTGAGAAAAGATTGTAAAATGAACCCATGCCCGATTCGTTCAGTTTCCTCGGCCATGCGACGTTGATGTTCCACTTGCGAGGAAAGCATATCCTCACCGACCCCGTCTTGTCCGATCGCGTCCTCCATTTGCGACGGCGCAATTTCTCCGCGAGTACCTGGCTGGAACAGCAACCACCGCCTGACCTGATCCTGCTTTCACATCTGCATCTCGATCATCTGCATCTGCCTTCCCTGAGGCGATTGCCTTGCGATGTACCCCTTATCGCGCCCCGGGGATCGGGCAAATGGCTGCGCAAGATCCTGTGTCGTCCGGTCATTGAACTTAGCCCGGGCGATGTTTATCATCTGGATGATATCACCATTCACGTGACCTATGCCGAACACGGGGGCAACCTACCCATCATCGGTCTGGCCCAAGGCTATCTGCTCAAGGCCGAAAGCGTCATCTATTTCCCAGGCGATACAGATGTGTTCCCGCAGATGGCCGAACTGGCCCAAGAAAATATCGACGTGGCATTGATGCCCATCTGGGGATGGGGGCCCACGCTGGGGGCCGGGCATTTGGACCCCAAATCGGCGGCTGAAGCCGTGGCATTACTCAAGCCCCGCATCGTCATCCCCATTCATTGGGGATCTTTCCGTCCCCTGGGCCCTATCTGGGAAATGTTCACCTATCTGCGTGTCCCCGGCCCCAAATTCATCTATTACCTCAAACAATATGCGCCCGAAACCCAGGTTTATTTCCTGGAACCCGGCAGTGAGTTCGTGATTCCGCCAAAGGGCCAGACACAGCCGTACCATGAAGGGGAAGAGAGGTCATGAAACTCAAACAACATCTGGCCGATAGGGATATCGTCGAATTGCGGGCGTTTGCCCGTAATCAGGGTTTGATCATCGAAAACCATGTGGCAGAGGGCAGCTTTGCCAGTGAACTGGCCCGGGAGATGCTGAACCCGGAGCACGTACGTGAAGTGTGGGAGGATCTTTCACCCCAGGCCCGAGAAGCCCTGGCTTATTTGCTGCAGGATGTCAAGGGAGTGCCGACCCTGGCATTTGAACGACGATTCGGGGAGATCCGGCGGATCGGTCCTGGCAGTTTGCAGCAAGACCAGCCCTGGAAGCACCCCCAAGGTGCGGGGGAGGAGCTGTGGTGGCTGGGATGGCTCGCCCGGAGCTTTCGGGAGATAGATGATGAGATGGTCGAATTCATCAGTATCCCCGAGGACCTGCGCCCTCTGCTGCCAGTGGATGTTCAAAACCCAGCCGAGATGCCTTTCCCTAAACCTGTTCCCGCGCCCAAAGTCGAGCGCAGCCTGGGCCAAATGCTTCTCGATGACCTGGGTACGTTGCTGGGCTTTGTTCAGACGCACCCGGTGAAGTTGCGTGCCGATGGCCGGTGGCGCTATGGCGACCTGAAAAAACTGCAATCCAGATTGCGCCTCTCCTCCATCCGCAAACAACCCCTGGAAGCGGGCGGCCCGTTGCACCTGATCTTTTTTGCAGCCAAACAGATGGGGTTGATCGTGGAACGAGGGGGTTTTCAGCGGTTTGGCCAGGCCCTGCGCCCCTGGCTGGAAAAGAGCCGCGAGGAACAGATGGCCAGCCTGTTTCACACCTGGCGGGAAGCAGAAACGTGGAATGACCTCTGCCTCACGCCCGGGCTTCGTTGCCAGGAAGGCGCGTGGACCAATCACCCCCGTTTGGCCCGAGAAGCCTTGTTGGAACAATTGCAACGGGCTGAACCGGGTGCGTGGTATGATCTGGATGACTTTGTCGGCATGATCTACGAATCCATGCCCGACTTCCAACGCCCCGACGCCAATTACGACACGTGGTACATTCAGAATGCAGCCGGGGATTTTCTGCGCGGGTTCGAGCACTGGCCCGCGGTGGAAGGCGCCATGATCCGTTATATCTGGCAAGGCCCCCTTTTCTGGTTAGGCGCCGTGGCCCTGGACGAATCCGGCCATCGATGGCGGCTGACTTCCCAAGGGCATGGGTTCTTCCACGGCGTTGAGCCGGTTGGACAACCCGATGCCCCCGTACTGGAAATCAGCAAGGATTTTACCATCACGTTGCGTCCTCACATTGGCCTTTGGGACCGCCTGCGAGTGGAGTTGTTCACTTTCTGGCAAGCCAGTGAGCCGGTGTATCGCTATCAGATCACCCAACGCGGGCTGAAACGTGCGCGGAGGCGGGGCGTTTCCGCGCAACGGGTGTTGGCCTTCCTGGAACGGGCCAGCGGGGGCAACGTGCCGGACAATGTACGACGTTCCCTGGAACGCTTTTCCTCATTCTCGCCTCCGAGACGGCGTTCCTGAGCTCCGATGCACCGAAAATCCACAGGCACGCCTTTGTCGCCGTGCTTTCATCGTAAGCATTTTCTCAGAGAAACCAGGTCGCTTTTTCAAACACCAAGACGCTCATGCACGAGATCGAAACCACCCACCAAATCAACATCTGGATCCCCCTGATCGCTGGCCTGCTGATCATTGCGGCCAATGGATTCTTTGTCGCTGTGGAATTCGCGCTGGTTGCCTCGAATCAGATGCGGCTCAAGCAAGCGGCCGAGAAGGGCAGCAAACCCGCGCGCATTGTCCTGAACATGCTGAAGGACCCCGATCGGGCCATTGCGGCCGCGCAGTTGGGCATCACCGCGGCCAGCATCCTATTGGGCATCGTGGCAGAAGAGCCGCTCATGGAGCTGTTGTCACCCATTCTCGCGCCTATCTTGGGCGCGTTTCTGGGGCCGGCCGTGGCCGCGGGCATCGCGGGCATCCTCGTCCTCCTCTTGCTGTCTTATTTCCACATGGTGTTTGGGGAACAGGCGCCCAAGATCATGGCGTTGCGTAGCCCAGAAAAGGCCGCCCAATGGCTCGCTTACCCGATGTGGCTATTCGCCCGGATAACAGCCCCCTTTGTGTGGATTGTGGATGCCAGCACCAGCGCTGTCTTGCGCCTGTTCGGCGTAAAGGGAGCTACTGGCGGGCATGGCACCATTGCTTCCGTGGAAGAACTCAAGATGGTGTTGGCTCAGAGCAAGGACGAAGGTATCATCGAAGAGGATGCTCAGGAGATGCTGGAACGGGTCTTTGATTTTGGCGAGCGGGTCGTGCGTGAGGTGATGGTCCCTCGCACCGAGATCGTAGGCATTGAACGAAATCAAACCGTGCGGGAGCTCATGCACATTTTCAAGGACCATCGCCATTCTCGATTTCCCATCTACGAAAAAAATATGGATCATATCGTCGGTGTCATTGCCATTAAGGATCTGGTGGCATTGTTGGTGGAACGGCCCGAACTCATGGATACGCCTGTGGGTGATCTCCCCATCGTGCAAAAGCCCCTCATCGTCCCTGAATCCCTCCACATCGATGATTTGTTCGAGGAAATGCGTTCGAAAGGTATCGGCCTCGCGATTGTCATCGACGAGTATGGGGGCACCGCGGGCCTGGTGACCCGCGAGGAATTGGTGGAAGAGATCGTGGGCGCCATGTCGGACGAATGGGCCTTTCGCTCGCCTATTCAGCCGGTGGGGCCTTCGGCCGTGGAGGTGGAACCCATGCTACGCGTGGATGAGATCAACGAATTGCTGGATATCGACTTGCCCGAAAATGACGCCTACGAAACCCTGGCCGGGCTCATTCTCTATCGCTTGCGTCATATCCCCGACGTGGGGGAAACCGTGGACATTGGTGATTTTCGGTTGGAGGTGATGGAGCTGGAGGGGCCCAAGATCACACGCGTCCGCATTTCGAGACGTTCATCGTGATGGTCTCTTGCCATCCCGACGGGGGGTTTATCCGCACCGAGATGGAAGAGAATCCCACGCCAATTGACTCGCCCCGTATTGCGGCGAAAATGTAACCATTGCTCATGGACAATACGCTCCCGATTCCAACACCATTGATCTTTGGCTTGCTGATCATCGCGGTCAACGCCTTCTTTGTGGCCGTGGAATATGCCCTGCTTACCTCGAACCGAGTGCGTCTGCAACAGGCCGCGGCTCAGGGCAGCCGATCCGCGGAGCGGGTCCTGAAAATGCTGGAAGACCCGGATAAAGCCATTGCCGCGGTACAGTTAGGGATTACCGCAGCCGGCATCCTGCTGGGTATCGTGGCAGAAGAACCGCTGCTGCGATTGATTGAACCGACATTGGAACCCCTGTTGGGTGCATTGTTCGACCCCATCGTAGCCACCGCGCTGGCAGGTTTTTTTGCCCTGATCTTGCTCTCCTATTTCCTCATGGTCTTCGGTGAACTGACCCCCAAGATGCTGGTACTGCGCGCGCCAGAACGGGTGGCCAAGTTGTTCATTTACCCCATGTGGATCTTCTCGCGGGTGGCCGCGCCTTTTGTGTGGCTGGTTGACGTGAGCACAGGGCTCGTGCTACGCCTTCTGAACGTCAAGGATGTATCCATTGATCATGGTGCGATCGCCACGGTGGATGAATTGAAGATGATGCTGGAACAAAGCGCGAAAGGGGTCATCGAAGAGGACGCGCAGGAAATGCTGAAGCGGGTTTTCGATTTCGGTGAACGCTTGGTGCGAGAGGTGATGGTGCCACGAACGCAGATCGTTGGGGTGGAATGTCATGAGACCGTAGCTGACCTGATGGAACGGTTTCAAAGCCGTCCCTATTCCCGCTTTCCCGTGTACGAACATGATCTCGACCACATCGTGGGTATTCTGGTCATCAAGGATGTGATGCGGCTCATCGTTCGCGATTACGGGGTGATGAACAAGCTCGTGAGCCAATTGCCGGTGATGCGCGAGCCACTAATCGTGCCCGAAACCCGATTCATCGACGAGCTATTTCGAGAAATGCGAGAAAAGGATATCGGTATGGCCATTGTCATTGATGAGTATGGGGGCACCGCGGGCCTAGTCACCCGTGAGGAACTGGTGGAGGAGATTGTGGGCGCAATGTTCGACGAGTGGGAACGGCATCCCCTGATACGTCGCGTGGGGATGGGGATGGAAGTGGACGCGTTCCTGCGGGTGGACGAAGCGAACGAAATGCTGAATCTCGCATTGCCCGAGGACGATGCCTACGAGACCCTGGCCGGGCTCATCCTCTATCATCTGCATCGTATCCCCGAACCAGGAGAAAGCCTGGAAGTGGGGGACTATCGCCTGCAGGTGGTGAAAATGGATGGCCCGCGTATCCTTCGCGTGCGGATCATTCCCAAAAATCCCCGCACATAAACGATACGGTGGGGTTACTTCGGCGGGAAGACCCGGGCGGCGCGAGGTGTTTCCGAACCGACTTACCGTCGCGCCACCATCGGGCCGAGAGGACGGCCGCCCAGCAGGTGCAAATGCAAATGGGGCACGACCAGGTTGGCATCCGGGCCATAGTTGAAAAGCAACCGATAGCCCGACTCCGCGATGCCTTCCATCTCCGCGACCTGGTTGGCCACCTGGAACATCTCCTTAAGCACATCATCCTCAAATGCCCGGGGATCACGGATGTGATCGATATGCCGGTTGGGCACGATAAGAATGTGTACAGGCGCGGCCGGGTTGATGTCGCGGAATGCCGTGACGTTGGGGCTGTTGTAAACGGTCTCCGAAGGGAGTTCACCGTTGACGATTTTGCAGAAAATGCAATCGGTCATGCTTTACCTCCTGCTGTTCTGAAAATAGAGTTGGTAAACCGGGAAACCGGTAGACCGGGGGGAGCGAATCGGCCCGGTTTCCCTGGTTTCCAGATAGGTCGGGCTACCGCCCACGATTTTCGTCCGTATCGCCGCGGGCTAAAGGGAATAAGGTGTGCAAGTGGCAAGTGGTGGATGGCAAGTCAAACTGCGCAGCCTACCTGCCACTTGCAAACTTGCATACTTGCAAACCTGCTTGGCGGTCTTTGCGCCTTGGTATGGGATTCTCACCAGCGGCGTGAAGCGGGAGGATGCCCGAAACGTGAGGGCTTACGCATCACGCATCACGAAAACAGAAGTCTCACGCAAAGTCGCGGAGGGCGCCAAGGAAGGAAAAGGGCGCTCTTGTGCATGTGGTGTCCGCGTTATGCCGGGGCGAATGCCGGCACGGCGTCCGGGTTCCGGGCAAGTGGGTCGATTAGGGGTTCGCCCACAAGCCGGTCGGGGGGCTCCCCTGCCAGCCCGCTCAGCCGCGTGAGCGTGATGTGATTGTCCAGGTCAAGAGCAACAGGCTGGATGGTTTCGACCCGGAGATAGTTGGGGGTGTAGCCCTGCCATCGCATCTGACCCGAGCCAACTTCCTGCCCCGGCCCCTCCCACAGCACGGGCAAGACCCGTCCCACATATCGGGCCAGGGTGTCGGCTTTCATGGTCGCCGCGATGGTGTGCATCTCCCGGCTGCGTGCGCGTTTGATCTCGGCCGCGACCTGGTTGGGCATGCGCGCGGCAGCCGTGCCCCCACGCGGGGAATAGGTGAAAATGTGGATATGGCCGAAACCGATTTCCTGCACGAAGGCCACCGTCCTGGTCCAATCCTCCTCACCTTCACCGGGGAATCCCACAATGAGGTCGGTGGTGAGGTTGAAGTCGGGAATGGCGTCGCGCGCCTGGGCCACCAAGCGCGCGTATTGCGCGGTGGTGTATCGGCGGGCCATGCGTCGCAAAATGCGATCACTGCCACTTTGCAAGGGCAGATGCAAATGGGGCATCAGCCGTGCATTGGCCCAAAGTTCGAAAAAGCCCTCGGGCAGATCCCAAGGTTCCAGGGAAGAAAGGCGCAGCCGCGGGATATCGGTATCCGCCAGGATGGCACGCACCAGGGAGGCCAGGTCCTCCCCCAGGTCCGTGCCATACCCCCCCAGGTGCACCCCGGTGAGGACGGCCTCTTGATACCCTGCCCGATGTAAGGCACGGATTTCCTCGATGATGTCGGCGATGGGACGACTCCGTTCCTCACCCCGGGCTACGGTCACAATGCAGAAAGTACAACGATTGCGGCACCCATCCTGGACTTTGACGAAAGCGCGGGTGCGACTCCCAGGATAGAGATAAACCGCATCCGGTTCCATGGCCAGCGCGGGCATACGTGGCGTGGCCAGCTCCCCGGCCACCAATGCTACCAGGTTATCTTTCTCCTGGTTGCTGATGACTTTATCCACGCCCATGAGTTCGGCCACCCGCTCCGGCTCCAACGAGGCATAGCAGCCGGTGACGATGAGTCGGGCATGGGGATTGAGGCGGTGCAGACGCTTGACGAACTGGCGGGATTTGCGCGCGGCTTCAGTGGTCACAGCACAGGTATTGAAGATGAGCGCATCCGCCTCCTGAGCCGAGCCGACCACCTCATGCCCGGCCAGTTGAAATTGCCGGGCCCACGTCGCGATCTCCGCTTCATTCAAACGACAACCAATGGAGGTGAGATAGACTTTCATACAGCCAAGTTTAGCATAATCCCCCCTACCGATCCAGCCTTGCCCCCTGCCAGGTGTGTGTTTCAGAATGGGGGCACAGCCCCCCAGCCACCGACTTTCAGTCGGCTGGACTTTCGATTACAATGGGAAAAATCCCACCTACTGCCCCGCTTCCTGACACACATGATGCCCAAAATCTTGATCATCGAAGACGAGCCCGCCATTGTCGAACTGGTCACCCTTTATTTGCAGAAAAATGGCTTCGAGGTGATCGCGGCCTATGACGGGCTGGAGGGATTGATGATGGTCAAACGAGAACAGCCCGAGCTGGTCATCCTGGACCTCATGCTGCCCGAGTTGGATGGGTGGGAAGTGTGCAAACGACTGCGTCAGGATAGCGATATCCCTATCATCATGCTCACGGCCCGGGGAGATGATGTGGATAAGATCGTGGGATTGGAGCTGGGCGCCGATGATTATGTGACCAAGCCGTTCAACCCTCGCGAGCTGGTGGCCCGGGTGAAGGCGGTCTTGCGGCGGAACCGGACGGGCGCCATGCAAAATGGAGTCGTGCATCTGGCCGAACTCACCCTGGACCCAGCGCGGCGGGAGGTGCGGGTGCGTGGGGAGCGCATCAGCTTGCGGACCAAAGAATTCGACCTGCTTCACACTCTGGCCAAACAGCCCGGCATGGTCTTTTCTCGGGAGCAGTTGCTGGACCAGGTTTGGGGTTATGATTATGTGGGAGGCACGCGTACGGTGGATGTCCATATCGCCCAGCTCAGGCAAAAGCTCAAACACAGCGGCGTGCATATCGAAACCGTCTGGGGCGTCGGCTATAAACTCTGTGTGGATGATGACTAACACCCTGCGATTTCGGCTCTTCCTGTCCTATGCCCTGCTCACGGCCATGATCCTGGTTGTGGCCGTGCTCACCTTCGCTTTGGCCTGGCGGGGTGTTCAGGATCGGGTGATTCGCGCCCGACTGGCAGCTTTGGTCCCCCTCACCGCCCGGGTTGTGCGCGAATTATGGAGGCATGACGCGCCCCCCTCGCGCATCGCCACGGAGCTCAAAACGGCCCTGCAGGCCCGGAACGCTCGGGTGCTGCTGGTGCAAAACGGCCGCGTGGTCGCGGATTCCGCAGGGGGCCAGCTTGTAGGTGAGACCATCGACCTACCACCCCCGACGCGTGGGCCTCAGCCAATAAGGCGCGCGCCGTTGACGGGCCTATTGCACACCGAGGACGGCCGGGAATATCTGTATGCCATGATCAATCTGCCACCGCCGCCGGGCGCGCCGCCGGGAGCGCGGTCCTTGCAGGTGGTGCAGATCAGCCCCCGCCGGTTTCCCAACATCGTGCAAGAGATCAGCAGCCAGTTGCTTTGGGCTGCCTGGATGGCCCTCCTGGTGGGGCTGGTGTTTTCCTGGTTCCTCAGTCGATGGATAACCCGCCCGCTCATCCGCATCGCCCGGGCCGCCGACCAAATCGCCCGGGGCGATCTCGACGTCCGGCTGGAGGTTTCTGGCCCGGCCGAAGTGGAGCATCTCGCGCGGCAATTCAATCACATGGCCGCGGAAGTGCGTGCCTCGCGACAGGCGCAGCGGGCCTTCATCGCCAATGTCTCCCACGACCTCAAAACCCCCTTGACCATCATCCAGGGCTTTTCCCAGGCCCTGGTGGATGGCGTGGCCAACAATCCCCAGACCGCGCACCAGGCCGCGCAAACCATTCACGAAGAATCCCTTCGCATGGGGCGACTGGTGGATCAATTGCTGGACCTGGCGCGGCTGGAATCGGGCCAGGCGGAGATTCATCTGAAGCCGATGCAGTTAAAGGAACTGGCCGCGGAAGCGCTACGTCGTTTCCAGTTGCAGGCCGAGGAGAAGGGCGTGACCCTCTCGCTGTTGGGCAATGAGGTCGTGGTCGAGGGGGATTGGGATCGACTGATGCAGGTGTGCACCAATCTGCTGGATAACGCGGTGCGGCACACCCCTGCGGGCGGCCTGGTGGTTTGTCGTGTGGGGGCTGCCCGCGATGCCCCCGGCATGGCCGAGCTGGTGGTTCAGGATACCGGCCCGGGCATTCCCCCGGAAGCGTTGGAGCACATCTTCGACCGGTTCTACCAAAGCGATCGGGCGCGGCGCCGAGGCAGCGCGGGGTTGGGCCTTTCCATCGTGCAGGAGATCGTGCGGATGCATGGTGGCCGGGTAGAGGTGCGTTCTACGCCCGGCCAGGGCGCGACCTTCCGGGTCCTGCTGGTCCGGCGATAATGGGGGTTGAAGGAATCGGCACAGTCGCGGCCCCGTGCCCGACGACTCCCTCTCCTACCCATTCCAGAAGGGTGCCAAATACACGTCTTTCAGATGCACTTTGATTTCGTCCAACTCATCGGGCCGGGGCAACCGGCGATTGAGTTGGCGAAAATGGGTGGTGATCCAGAGATAGAGGTCGGTGTGGGTGCGGTTGGGAAAATGCTTCATCACGCCCGAATCGCGAATCATCTCGCAAATGGGGCGATAAAGCTGCTCATACCACGCCCGCACCGCGTCGGGCCATGCCCGGGGCTCTTCGCCCGGCTCCCGATTGAGATAACGAAAGAGCGCGATGTGGCGCAGCAATCGGGCATAGTAGCGGGGCTCGCTCAGGCGCAAATCCACCCCCGGCAGGATCGCATCCGCCCGGGTCACCCGCAGGAAATCGCCGTAGGCGCGGATGTCGGGCAAATCGTCAGGCTTCAGGTTGGGGTGCAGGGGGACGCGGGAGGTGATCTCCAGCACATGAGCCTGGATGGTCTTATCGCCATGGGCCCGGGCCACCGAGACACGATGATGCCCGTCCCGCACAAAATACACGTCTCCCAGCTTATAAAGCTCCACTGGCCGCATGGGCAGACCATACCGGCGGGCCGCCTCCACCCGCTGCCAGCGCTCCCGCAACCCCTCATGTTTGGGCAAAAACGCGAGATCAAACTCCTGATACCGGTCCACACTCCCGCGGATCGCGTCCAACGGCACCTCCCGAATCCCCAGATCCACCGGCTCACCCGCGACCAGCGCTTCACTCAATTCCCCGAAATCGAGCAAGTGATTACGATAGCCGCGCAAAAACGCCACGATATCATGCAAAAAAGCCTTGCGTCGCGCCCGGTCGAATTCTCGGGCCGCGGGGCTGTCCTCGCCGAACTGGGCCGCGAGTCGCTGATCTTTTCGTTGCAGGAATTCGGGATCGAGTTCGCTCATGAGGGCTCCGGGCGATGCCCCAACAGCCATGAAGACCGAGGCACGATTTTCGTGGCAGGCTCTTGCGCCCCGGCGCAGGTTTCAAGGTTGCGGAAAGGTCAAATCGAGCAGCTTCCAGGGATAGACGTTGATGATCTCGGTCTGGACGTAGAGAGAGCGGGTGACTTCGGCCTGGCGGTAAACGTGCTGATGACCATGGATGAGATAGCGAGGTTTGAACCAACGCATCAACGCCAGGAAGGCCTTGAAGCCAATGTGGGGACGGTCGGCCGCGTCGTGAATGCCGAAGGGAGGCGAATGGGTGACCAGGATATCGAGATGACGCCCATAGAGGGCGCGATTCATGATCAGCCGCGGCGCCATCTTTAACACCAGCATCCACATCTCGGCCTGGGTATATTGATAACGTGGGTTTCGGTTGTAACGATGCGAGCCCTCCAGGCCCACAAGGATGAGCCCATGGGCGAAAACATGCCGGGCGTGCAAATTCACGCCACCGGGCGGCTCATGGATCACCCGGCGATTGGCACGATGCTCGGGCCGATCGTGATTGCCGTGGACATAATACAACGGCCTATTGAGCATCGAGACGATATATTCCAGGTAATAATAAGGCAGATCCCCGCATCCCAAAATAAAGTCCACCTCCCCCACCACGCTCGTGATGGTGGGGCCATACAGCCGGGGTTCGACTTTGTCGCTGACGGCCAGCACCCGGTATTGCGGTTTGGGAAGGTGGACTCGGTAGGTCAAGTGCCGCGTTAGTTCAGAGAGATGACACCTTCGGGACCGTAGCCATCAAATATGTTGTTGGCTGGGGATTCGATGGTGTCGTTGATCCAATCCATCAGGTCGATTTCGCTGATGAGATGCTGGATTTCCTGACGGAAGAGATCGGGCAAGGCAGAGATGGTCAGCAGTGCTTGCTTCTGTCGGTTGTTGATCTGCAGCATCGATGCGGTGACATAGGCCAGTTGTTCGGGCGTTTCAGGAAAATCGGGCAGTTGGAAGTCATAGCCGGAGGCCTCGGTCAATGCATCGAGATACATTTCCAACATCTCCCCTACGGCATCCGCCAATAGCTGCGCTTCCTCAGAATCGGTCTGGGCGAGAGGAAAGCTGGTGATCTCCGCTTGAAGGAAGGATCGGGTCTGGAAGAATTGTTTGACCTGAAAGCGCTCACCCCCGTAAATTTGGATGTGATAGGTGTCATCCGACTGCCGAGCTACCTGGAAGATATGGGCCAGAACCCCCACGCGGTGGGGCAGGGGGTGGGGTTCGTCGCGAGTAGGCGGGCGGTCCAGCACGATGCCAAAGGGCGACCCCGTATGGATACACATTTGCAACAACGCTTTGTACCGAGGCTCAAAGATGTAGAGCATCTTGACCTGGCCCGGAAAAAAGACCGTGGATAAAGGAAAAATGGGGATGAGATTGGTACGCTGGTAGTCGTTCACGAGGTTTCCAGTTGAGGAAGGGATGACGCGGGCTTGATGATCTCCCGCAGCAGGATGGTGGCGTAGGCGCCTTTGGGAAGATAAAAGGTTAGACGCAATCCGAGGGGATGAGGTTTCATTTCGATGGGTTGGAGGAAAATGCGCCCGACCCGGCGGTTGCCATCGGTGCGGTGTTGGCGCCATTGTTCAGGCCTGACCGGCGAACGGGCCAGGATTTCCTCCTCCAGCGCCAGGGCGTCGGCCTGGGGCTGCCTCATTTTATACCCAAACAGCGGTCCGGTAAAAGTTATCTCGCGACGGTCAAAGCGAGCTTGCTCCTTTTCCACATCTTCGACAATGAACATGCCACCCGTGTCGGTCTTTTTTGCCAGATCGCCCAGCAGGATGCTATCGAACAGCCCCCGTTCCATGCGCAAAGCCAGATACTCGTTGAAAAGTTGAGATTGGTAGGCGGAGATGAGCAAGCGGGTCAGCCACTTCTGCCGCGGGCGGCGCTTTTGGCCCGTGAGGATGGCCAGCCCCTGTGCCGCGTTGTCGCCGTATTGCCCGAAGCGCTGCTCGCCGAAGAAATTGGGCAGCCCCCGCGCCTCCAACGCCCGGACAATGGCCTGCGCCCGGGCCAGCGCGTCCTCCGCATGGGGATGCAGGATGGTGATGGTGAAGCGATTCCCCAACAGATGGCCCGGTCGCAGCTTGCGGTTGTGAGGAACGGCCCACGCAAATTCATAACCCAGCCCGCGGATGGCCTCCTCCGCCCGCGCGGGGCTGATGCCAGGCAGCGAAAAGACCTGTGTCACCCGCGCGTGCTTATCCTTCAGCCCGGCGTAGCCGATACCCTCGGGCCGGATGCCCAACGCCCGGGCCAGGTTCTGGACGACCTCGCGCGTGGTCTGCCCCTCGCGGGTGAAGCGCACGAAGAGATGCTCCCCCTCGCCCGATGGCCCATACAGGGGCACTTCCTCCACGATAAAATGTTCGGGCTCAGCTTTGATTTGGCCGCCAGTGCCGGGCAGGTCGGGTGTGATATAGGGAAGTTGAATCGTCATTGCGGAAACACCTGGAGGCCCATCTGACGGAAATGATGATCGAAAGCGAAGGCCTGATGCACATCGAGCTGATAGGCCAGGGCCAGCGACGCACAATCGGTGTAACTCCAGCCTTTGTCGGTATACCGACTGAACAAATGCCAGGTTGCCATCTCTTCCCGCTGCCCGAAAATGACCATCTCGATATGGCGGCTGTTACGCAGACGGATGCCTAATTGCAGAGCAATGGACACCCCCAGCCGCGCTTTCACCAACGTCATCGTCTCATCGAACACGTGATTCGAAAGCAAAAACACGCCTCGCTGGCCAAAACGGCGCAGAAAGCTGGCCGCGAGGACATGATTGGGATCGCGGCGGTCGACCACAGCGTAAAGCGCGCTAGTGTCAATAATCATCCGTTCGTTCATCGGCGAGTTTCACGTCGGCGTAGGTGGGGATGGTGTAGATGGCCTGATCGAGATTCTCGCTGGTGATCCCGTCATCCGGGCCTTCGGCCATGCCGATGATGCCCCATAGCGGGTCGTCGTTCAGGGTTTGCGTTTGGCGCGCTTCGATGGCCTGGCTGAGAAGCTCACGCAGCAAAGCGGACATGCTCACCCCCTCTCGTTTCGCTTCCTCGGCCAGCCATTCGTGCTGCCAGTCTTCCAGAATCATTTGTACGCGTTTCATGGCGCTCCTTCCTTGCTGATATGATATGTGTAACAACGATACACAATCCTTTGGGCCTTGTCAAGTTTGCCCGATGTGCAAGGTTCCGCAGCCGCTCGGAGCTGAAGCGATGGTGTTGGCTTACTTCGGTGCATCGAGAACGCCCCCTCTCGGTCTCCCCCGAACACAGGCGGAGCGAGTATTAAGGAAGGGGCAGGGGCGGGCAAAGGAGGGTCAAGACAAGCGAAAACAATCCAAAACGAGTCTCATGGGGCAGACCTTTTCTAACATTAGGAATGGCCGTCGGCACAGGGCATGTCAATATGGCACATGTGTATCAATTTCTTCAATAAAAGTCGCAACTTCCTCCGAAACCCCTTGGCAAAAATGCGGAGGGGGGTAATATAATGAGTGAAAAGCGCGTTGTATGATTGCTTGCCAGGGTAAGCGCAGGGTGTTTGGTTCAGAGTTCGTCGCTCGACGGAAGGAAACATGTCTTTTTGGGGATGAGGAAGGTGCATAATTCATCGTCGCCATCATCGCTTCGCCTTTCCGATTCCACCTTCTTGACTCTACCGGAGAGGTGTGATTATGAAAGCCTGGAACCATCGCTGGCTGGCGGGGTTAATGGCTGTCGCCGCGCTGTTCGTGCTGGCTTGGTTGGGGCTGGCCCCGGGCGGGCCCCTGGCCCGAGCCCAATCGCTGACGCAGGTGGACCAATTCGGCGGGGTCCAGAATGAGACCGGATGGCAGAGATCGGAGCTACAGAGGCCAGAGCCCCAGCGCCCCCACCCTGAACACTGAACACTGAACACTCCCCCACCTCCCCCAAACACTTCCCGCTGCTCCCTACCCACTGATAACTGATGACTGATAACTGATGACTTCCAACAAAGGAGCTTCCCATGAACCGCTCGCATCTCCGTTTCCTCCCTCCCCTGCTTTTGGCCGCACTGGTGGCCCTCCTCCTGGCCGGGCTGGCCGCGGCGGGCGGGCCGGGCCTCGGGCCCGCGGCCGCGCCTCCCATTCCCGAGACGAACATCACCTTCGACAGCGACGTCCTCTCCGTCGCCGTCCAGGGCGATTACGCGTATGTGGGTTTGGAAAACACTATCGTTGTGTTGGATATTTCCAACCCAATACGGCCAGTGGTTCGAGGTTCTTTCCCCCTTGGTCGACGCTATTACTTCATCTTCTTCCAGGTTGAAGACAATATGCTTGTGTTCTCCGGCGGGAGCCAAGTCTGTATCCTCGACATCAGCAACCCTGATGCCCCTGTATGGATCTCCTCATGCAAAGACTATTCAAATAGCGCCGTTCCTTTCAAGCTATTGAACAAGTATCTCTACATCGTAGAAGGTGGACGTTTTCATATCCTCGACCTCCATGAGCCCACCCAGCCCCAAGTCATCTACTCTATAGAGAATGACCACCTTATTGGCGATATTACCAGCATTGATGCCGAGGTCAATTCACAAGATGGACATACCTATGTCTATATGGGCGGGCGTCCTTGGTGCTTTCCCTCTCACGGATGTGTTGGGTTTTCTTTTCTGGTGGCGGATGTGACCGACCCCACAAATCCTCAAATTGAACCGCTTCCCCAGTATGATATCAGCAGTTTGCGAATCGAAGATGGTTTTATCTATATGGCTGATTACTCCCCTTCGGTATCGATCCTGGATGCAACCGATCCCCTTCACCCACAAGCGGCAGGGAGCTATTCCCCTTCAGAACGTGAAGCTTTGGCTGTTCTCGATGTGGCGGGAGATCGGCTGATGGTTGGAGGGCAGTATCGGGACGTGCTTTTCCTGGCGAATGTCTCAGATAAAGCCCATCCGCGGGAGCTGTCGGTATATCGAGATACTGCGTACACCCAGTTCGTGGTCTCGCCTAAGAAGGATTGCGCTTTCGTGGCGGAACGCGAGCGAGGATTGCATATCCTATGCGAGGCCCAGGCCCAGCCGCGTCCCCCCGCCCTGGTCTGGCTCCCCATGGTGCAGGCCCGGTCCGAGGGATGAAGGCCGGGAGCAGAGGTCAGAGCCGCAGAAGGCCAGAAAGCCAGAGAGCCAGAAAGCCAGAGCCCCAGCGCCCCCACCCTGAACACTGAAAACTGAACACTCCCCCACCTCCCCCAAACACTTCCCGCTGCTCCCTACCCACTGATAACTGATGACTGATGACTGATTACTTCCAACAAAGGAGCTTCCCATGAACCGCTCGCATCTCCGTTTCCTCCCTCCCCTGCTGCTGGCCGCACTGGTGGCCCTCCTCCTGGCCGGGCTGGCCGCGGCGGGCGGGCCGGGCCCCGGGCCCGCGGCCGCACCTCCCATTCCCGAGACGAACATCACCTTCGACAGCGACGTTTGGAGCGTTGCAGTACAAGATAACTATGCTTTCGTAGGATTGGAAAAGGGGGGTGTCATCATCCTCGATATCACCAATCCGCTCCGTCCCACCGTCGTGAGCACGTTTGATGATCCTGATTCCTATGGCTTGTATTATGTGGATGACCTCATCCCCAACGGGGATATCCTGGTCATTCCAGTCGGTTCTGTCTTCTATATCGTCGATATCAGCGATATTACCCACCCGTCCTGGCTCAGTTATCGCCATCCCGCGGCTTACGAACTGAAGGCTATGGCCCTTTATGATCAGCGGGCTTACGGCCTGGGGCCGGATTCCTTCGAGATTTGGGACCTCCAGGACCCCTCCTCGCCCCAGTTGTTGTACAGTATGTGGGA
>DRQW01000202.1 GCA_011371305.1 Anaerolineae bacterium
AAAACGACAAACCCGTCAGGAGATCCTCCATTGGACAGACGAAGGCAACCGTCGGAATTCCTTGGTTATGTATTAAATATCCAGATTTTTACGGTGAGCATGGGCACTTTTCCTCCACGGGGTGATCATAATCACATCTCAAATATAACAAATGGGGTGGGATAAAGCAACCATCTTCCATCGGCCGAGACTGTATCAATTTAGTTGGTTGCCATTGATACGCTGGCGAAGTCTGCGCACCCAGTCCTACGACTTTGGATGCTGTGAAGCACTGGCACATCGACACGAAGCTAGGAAGAGGTGGTGTCGCTCCGGCGTTATCGCCCCTGTGCTGTTTTCTGAATCAAGAGGGCCATCGTCGGCTGTGCGTTCCCCTTCCTAGCGGGGCCATTCCCCGCGTGCATAAACGACCATGCCTTCCTCCACTGTGGTCAACGCCCGTTCCCCAATCTGACTGATCCAATAACCGCAACGCACTCATGGACCTCAATGCGCCGCTGTTCAAGGATGCCAGCACGTCATCTATTTCTTGAATCCTATTTCACTTGCTATCTCGATGGCCTTCTCCGCCTCTAACGCACAGTCAACTGCCGCGGCGGCGACTCCAAAAGCTCATCCAACAGGAACCGCCCCGCCCCTTGCTCATCTCGGTATTATCGCCGTCGAATCCGCACCTCACCAAACCGCGTCATCGGTGTACGTTCACGAAAACCTTCCATACGCCATCCCGCAGGCTTCTTTGCCAGCAATTTATCATCCCATGAACGGAGAAGCGTCTCGGCTTGGACTTTGTCCCAGGCGTATGCAGCCTAAAAAATACGCTCTTCCCACGCTGACGCCTCGTCTGATTCAAAGAGTTGACAGTGGTCTAATCATTCCTGCCATTGGTCTGCCTTACTTTTACTCAAGTGATTCGAGTTTCCTTTGAGTTTACTGCAGACCAATGTGTCGCAACTTCATGTTTACAGGCCAAAACGGGCTAACAGAGACATCACCTGCTCAGAGGATTTCGATCCGAACTCCCCAAGCAGGGCTTTTGCTCGCATCCTTATCAAGGCCGAATCAGATTTACGTGGAGTTAGCCTCTGCTATGCGACTTTCTCTGTCATATCTATAATCAGCTGCTGGCTTTCTGTGCTCAGCAAGCTAATCGTCTTTTTGCGAGGATCAAGCCTCTTCAAATCAACCATTCGAATTGTCTGATCGTCATATGACTTGTAATAGTAGCGAAGATTCTGTGGATCACGGGCTACTGTTAACATGGTGTAATCGGTATGTACCGTCCCATCGGCTTTTGCCCTCGTCACGCCTACCGGGATGTCGAAGTTATTGAGAATATGAAAAATCTGTTCAATACCCTTGTCAGCTGTTTCAGATGGTAACGCTGTGGCGCTGAAAACAGCCGCCCGAACAAAGCGCGATGGAGGGGAGAAATCTCCTGGCAAACCCAGCATCCCATTACCCTGACCAAGCTGTTGGAGCGTTTCGCCTGCAACCTCGACCGCAGGAACATTGAGCGGATCGAGAGAGATGTAGTTGCGCAAATTGATCATATGCCAGTCAAATGTGGGCGAGTTCGTAATGACTCCCAGCGGATTGTCGTGGATGATTAATTTACCCCCTACTGGCTCAATAACAATACTTGCGCCTGTTTTGTCATAGACAACATAATGAAATGGCGGCGGCTCGGGCCCCCAACCCGGCAAGATGGCCGGGGTGATAACAATTGCTTCGTTTTGTACCATATGTCGGACTTCATCGACTGTCGCGAATTGGGTCAGAAGCCAGTTGGGGAAATCACCAGGCGACAGTCCTCTATTCTGATTCTCTTCTGTGACGGTTGGATATTCTGCAAAAGATGGGAAATAAAAGGCGCCTACAGCTAATCCTGCTTCGTTAAGACCGTCCAAAAGCTTTACATCTGTGAAAGCGATCACCCCCACAGCTGCATACTTGGCTACATATTTGAGGCCACGCCCCAAGGGTGTTTGTCCGGTAAATTCATATCCACGAGGGACAAAGGCAATCGAAGTGTCAATGGTGATTCCGAACTCAACCGTACGCCCATGAACGGTTGAGCCATCTTTTGTCCTTAACATGATTCCTGTGCACATTGCTTTCTCCTTATCTTTTATTGATTGGCACCCAACGATTATACGGCGATTTCGCCGCATTAGGACGGAATTTTCTTGATAACCCGACCTGCTGGCGGTGCGAATGATCTGTTCCGGCTGTTGGTTTGTTTAGCATAAAGCCACCGCTTTGTCAAAACGCCCGACGACGACAAGGCAGTTCAATTGTGAGGAAGTATTTTGACGCCCGGTTTTGTCCCCTCTCCGACTCCTCCCCCAATCGCCGACGCTCTCCGGCGGAGGAGGGAGGTCCTTCCTCCCATTTTCCCCAGTTACCGGCCCTAGTTTCCGACAGCATTGTCTTAGAGGCGAGAAAAACCATGGCCCAAAACTTCGTTCTGAAGAGGATGGCCTCCTCCGAGTTACGCTCGGAGGGAGATTGGAGGAGGCAAAAACTCCGAAAATCGCCTTGCCCTCAAGAAATTTTACAAAAGGACGACGTGCTTTTCCCGCGAAAATCCGTGTCCATCCGTTGTATCCGCGTCATCCGCGGCGAATCGAAACGCCCGGAACCCGCTCACAAGGCTGCGTTTTTCACAGGTCAGGTTGTCACCAGGGGCAGGTTGGGGACCACGTCCATGTCCAGGCCCGCGCGCTCGCCCGCGACATAGCGATAATGCCCGGCGGCCGCGATCATGGCCGCGTTGTCGGTGCACAGGTAGATGGGCGGGACCGATACGGGCACGGGAGCTTGCTCCCGCATGGTCTGGCGCAACAGGGCGTTGGCCGCGACCCCACCGCAAACGCAGATCTCGGTCACGCCCGTAGCCTGAGCAGCCGCCACCGTCTTCTCCACCAGCGCCTCCACCAGAACCCGCTGGAAGGACGCGGCCAGGTCGGCCACGGTCTGCGGGGGCAGGTTTTCGCCCGGGGTGAGCTTGCGACTGACCGACAGGTCCTGGCCTTCGATGCGCTGCACCGCGCGCAGCACCGCGGTCTTCAGGCCGCTGAAGCTGAAGTCGTAGGGGTTTTTGGTGCGAGCTTTGGGGAAGCGAAACGCGCGGGGATCACCTGCCTGGGCCGCGTTTTGGATGGCTGGACCGCCGGGATAGCCCAGACCAAGCACCCGGGCCACCTTGTCAAAAGCCTCCCCCGCGGCGTCGTCGATGGTCCCGCCCAGCCGCTCATACTGGCCGTGGCCGCGCATGAGGATAAGCTCGGTATGGCCGCCGCTGACGATAAGCACCAGCACGGGAAAGGTCTTGTCCGGGTTGTTGCCTTCCGCCTCGATCCAGTTGGAATACACATGCCCTTCCAGATGATTGACCCCCACCAGGGGTAATCCGCGTGCCCAAGCCGCGCCTTTGGCCGCGTTCACGCCCACCAGCAGGGAACCGGCCAGGCCCGGGCCGCGGGTCACGGCCACCCCGTCCAGTATCTCCCAGGTCACCCCGGCATCTTCCAAAGCCTGATGGATCACCGGGATGATGGCGAGCACATGCTGTCGCGAAGCCATCTCCGGAAAAACACCACCGTACTTCCGGTGGAGATCGATCTGCGATGCCACCACATTGCTAAGCATGAAGCGACCATCGCGTACCACGGCAGCCGCGGTCTCATCACACGATGTTTCAATACCAAGAATAAGCGTCATAAGAATCGATCACCGTTTACTGTTCCGAAAATAGAGGTATCACGCCAAAGCGCCAAGGGTGCAAAGAGAATTAGGTGGCAAGTGGCAGGTATGCAGGTGGCAAGTGGCAGGTGGCAGGTAAAAAACGTCGTTACTAGCAGGACTTGCGACTTGCATACCTGCAAACTTGCAAACCCGCTTAACGATCTTTACAGCTTTGTGTGAAATTTTCATTGGTATCGGCGCGCGGCCGCGCGTAGTGCCTGCTTTGAAAATGGCGTTGGTAACCCGGGAAACCGGTAGGCCGGTAAACCTGTAAACCGGGAGGGAGAACGAATCAGCCCGGTTTTCCTGGTGTACCGGTTTACGGGCTACACAGCCCGCCATTTTCATCCGTATCGTCGCGGGCTTGCCCGCCATTGGACTGTTTACTGAGCACTGGTCTGAAACTGTTTCCTGCCTTCCTCCGTCCGACGGATGCGTAGTTGATCCAGCTCCATGCGGGCGCGCTCACCCTGATCCGGAAGATTGCGGTCGTGGTCCAGCGCGTGCCGGTAGAAACGTTCCGCCTCATCAAGTTCGCCCTTTTGCATCAGCAATCGGGCCAGGGCCACGGCCGCGGGGGCATTGTGGGGACGCTGATGCAGCTCCTTGCGCAGCCGTTGCTCCTCCGCCTCCTGTTCCCGGGAAGGTTTCAGCGCCAGAACCACATCCATGGCCCCCAGATCGCCGGGCAACTGAGCAGCCTGGCGGACTATGGCGCGTTGACGGGGTAACAAGATATCCGCATCCCGGATGATCCGGGCATAGAGCATGAGCTCATCCCGGTTGGTGGGCGTGATCTGCAAGGAAAAGCTTTGCCCGTGCGAGACCATCATACTTAATTCCTGGACCTGATCACCAACCTGGATGCGGTCGAGGAGCAGGGGATGTTCACCCTGATTCCGAATCTCGATCCGATCATCTTGCCATTGCCAACGCAGGCTGAGTTCTTGCCCCGCGGCCTTTTCGGGCGAAAGGCGCACTTGCACCGGTTCGATTACGGGCACCCCTGCCAGAAACAAAAACGAAGGCGAGTAAGCCACCAGCAGCCCCTGAAGCCGGTGCAAGGTGTGACCCACACGATGCCGGACGACGACCGAATGGCCGAGATAAGATTCCAAAAGCGGGTTGAACGCATCCCCCGCGAGGCCGGTGAGCAATGAACCGCCCGTCACGGGGTGGGGATGGAACCAGGGTTGAGGGAAGGCCTGGCCGCGCAGGCTTCGCCACAGCCGGATGCATCCATCCGCCAATTGGTCGGACCAATGGGTGATCGAGTGAGGTTTTCGCTTCTGGCGCAGGGTACGGAGCTGATTGAGCTGCCGATCACGACGGTGACGGTCTCCTTTGTCTAACTCATCCTCAAACCGGTAAATCGCGTTGATGGTTGCATGTTCGACGCGATAATGGAGATAGGTGATGGGAAGGGGTGGGGAATGACCGGAGGCCGGGATCGCGAATTCGAGGGTCAATCCACTATCGCGCACGCGCAACACGCCCGCATGGCGCACACCATCCTCATGCTCGATGACCGCGGGGAACGCGTCCAGCAAGGCCAAAGCCCGATCGTGGCTCCGGCGCCAAAAGCCGATAAGGATCATCGCGCCCAGGGCCACAAGCCCCGAAATGAGCAGCAAGGGGAGGAGCCGAAGGAGGATCAGCAAACCGATGAGCAGGATTTCAGAAGGCGAAACAAACATGGGCAGTGGGTTGGTATGGGCCTGGTCAGTCGTGCTCGGGTTCTTGGGGATGATAAGGCTCCAGGAACTCGATGAGCACACCATGGGCAGCCTTGGGATGGACAAAGAAGCCCAGGCCCTCCGCGGCGCGGATGGGTTCCTCATTGATAAGCTGAACGTCCCGCGCGGCCAGTTCTTCCAGACTGGCACGCACGTCGGGCACTTCCAGGCAGATGTGATGTAATCCTTCGCCCCGTTTGGCCAGATATCTGGCCACGCCCGAAGTCTCCGTGATGGGAGAGATGAGCTCAATGGCCGCATCGCCCGCGGGGAGGAATGCGATGGCCACCTCCTGCTCGGGCATGACCAGGCGTTTGGTTACTCTCAGGCCCAGGTTGTCACGATAGGTGCGAATGGCTTCATCCAGGTCATGAACGACGATCGCGATATGGTTAATACGAGTGATATCCATGGAGGGTTACTCCGCAAACTATGCGCGTGAGTGTGCATGCTGTTTATTTTTCACACAGATGAAAGGACACGGACAGGGTTACGACCTATCCTTTTATCCGTGTTGTTGTTATCCGTGTTCTTTATTCGAACTGTTCAATTCAGGATCGGGGACGATAAAAAGCTCCAAACCGGGATTCAGGCCCGCGGCCGCGGTCTCTTCCAGGATACGTTCCAATGGGATTTTGATGTACTTGCCCTTGGCAACTACCGCCACCCGACCATCAGCCGTGAGCAACTCGCCCTCGGCTTCGAAAACGCGACGGGTATCCCGGGTGAGCCGCCCCACCACGGTGAGCATCTCATCCAGGGGGACGGGCAATTTATACTTCAGCGTCAGTTCCGCGGTGACGCCCCAGGTCTGGGCATCCCCCCACACCGCGCGGCCCATGGTCTCATCCATGATGGCTGCGATGACGCCGCCATGAACCCGGCCCGGATACCCCTGATGATGATCCGCGGGCAGGAATCGGGCCACGCAGGTCCTATCGTCGATCTGATAAAAATGCGCGTGCAGACCCGCGGGGTTTTCCACCCCACAGACGAAGCACATGCGGGAGTTGTATTGCTTTTGGGCGTTGTGTTGGTTGACGTGCTCGAAGGGCATGGACATGGCTGTGAAGTAAAGAGGGATGGGGGCGAAGAAAGTTTATCACATCAAGCAAGCCGCACCGCCGGGTCGCCGAGGATGGTGAAGTTGCGAGCGTCGGTGCTGGCGGTCCAAAAGCCTGCGAGCTCCACCGGGTCCACCGCGATCTCCAGTTCGGCCAGCTTCAGCCGCTGGGTGAGGGCCATGGTGAAATCCGCATAGAGGCTGTCGAAGTATTCGAAGGCTAGGCCCGCAGGTTTGCCCGCCATCAGCGCTTTCAGCACGCTCTCATAGGTCGTGGTCTGGGGGAAGGTCGTTCCCATCCACTGGAAGGAAAAGGACCAGGCCCGTTCCACATGACCCAGCACCGCCAGCGCGCCTTGAGCCAACATACGGGTGGAAAGGCGGGCCAGGAAGGGCGCGGGCGCAATGGGCTGGGCGCGATCCCTAAAGGCCCATTGGGTGAAGTCATCGGTACGAGGCGTGCCGTTGCTGAAACAGGCAAAGAAAAAGGCAATGAGCCCGTCGAATCGAACCTGTGCCGGAAGGTCATCGGCCGACAGATAGAGATCGGGGGTGATGGGACCGTGCCACACATTGGGACCAGGCCAATCCTGGCACAGCAGCGCGCCCTGATGGGTACGCTGTTGGGGATGATTCGCGGGAAACACCATTCCGTGGGTGGCACTGAACAGGAGATCGGGCCGGGCCTCCGGATCGCAAATCAGGTGCAGCATCCGGGATTTCATCGCGTCCGGTCCCAGATGGGTGGAAATCTCCCCTTGGGTCGGGGGGTCAATCAGGGCGTCGATGAGGGGCTGGACCAGGGCTTTGGTAGCGAGTCGGGTGGCGGGATCGTGATCGGGGCAGAAGAAGGCCACGCGTTTCCTGACTGCTGCCCGGGCCTTTTCGTAGGCCACTACGCTTTCGGCATAGGAAGCATAATCCTGGACCCGATCGAAATGAATGCGTCCCACGGCCCGCTCCATATCCATCCCATACTGAAAGTCGTATGGAATGGCGTCGGGATCCCCCACCAGCAACAGGTAATAGGGCATCTTCTTGGGGTCGGCTATGCCGAAGCCCACCCCATGCCGCATCATGAAGGCCAAGCGGCTTTCGCCCGGCCGCAGACCATCCGGCCCCTGATACATGCGAAACAGGTCGCCCGCCTGGGCCCGACGCCAATCGAGCAATGGTTGCAGAGCCTCTTGGATGGCGGGATCGGCGTCCGCGGGGAAAATGACGCCCCACCCCGCCTGAGCCAGGTCCGTGGCATCAATGCCCTCGACAACCCCGAGCACCCGCTGCGTCGCGCGTTTTCGCAGCTGACGAAGCTCCTCCAGGTTTTCGATCGCGGTCTGGCCTGTAATAAACGCGGCCAGTCGATCGGGCGTCATGGGCGGCAGACTATAGTCGCCTGTGACTGCGTTGACGCCGTTGAAGACGAGAGGCTGAGACATCATACGTGCTCGGAGAAAGCGACGTCATCAGGATGAGGCGATGGTGTCGGGGGTTTCGACCTCATCGGGCGTGGTGGGTGCCTCGTGGGCCTCTTTCAGACCAGGGGGCGGAGGCTGGATCACCTCCTCGCACAAGGCCAGGTCCCAAACTTCTTGCACGGTGCGCACGAAATGAAAGGTGAGTTGTTCGCGCACCGACTCGGGCACATCTTCCAGGTCAGGCTCGTTGTGTTCGGGCAGGATGACGTGGGACAGGTTCTGTCGGTACGCGGCCAGGACCTTTTCGCGCACGCCGCCGATGCGGGTGACCCGGCCGCGCAGGGTGATTTCGCCTGTCATGGCGAACCCCTCGCGCACACATCGTCCCGTCACCAGCGAAAGCAATGCCGTGGCGATAGCGATGCCCGCGGAGGGGCCATCCTTGGGCTGTGCGCCTGCGGGGACATGGACGTGGATATCGTGCTGATAGAACCACTGGCCGGGGATGTCGTAGCGGTCGGCCGCGCTACGCACATAACTAAGCGCGGTCATGGCCGATTCCTTCATCACGTTGCCCAGGTGGCCGGTGAGGGTGAGGCGGCCTTTGCCGGGCATGGCTGTGGCTTCGATGTAGAGCACCTGCCCGCCGAAAGGCGTCCAGGCCAGCCCGGTGGCCAAACCAGGAGCCTTGATCCATTCATGGGTTTCATCGAAATATTTGGGCCGACCCAGCCATTCGGTGAGATTGTCCGCGGTGATGTGGACCGGATCGGTCTGGCCCGAGGCCACGCGTGTGGCCACCTTGCGAGCGATCGCACCGATACGCCGTTCCAGGGTACGCACGCCCGCTTCCCGAGTATATTCGCGGATGATCTTGCAGATGGCGTCGTCATCGAAGTGGATTTCCTCGGGCCGCAAGCTATTTTCCCGGATCTGACGGGGAATGAGATAGCCTTTGGCGATGGCGACCTTGTCCTGATCGGTATAGCTGGACAGCTCGATGATCTCCATGCGGTCCCGCAAGGGGCCGGGGATGGGATCTAACCAATTGGCGGTGGTGATAAAGAAGACCTCGGAGAGATCGAAGGGGACATCAAGGTAGTGGTCGCGAAATTCACTGTTTTGCTCGGGGTCGAGGACTTCCAGCAGGGCGCTGGCGGGGTCACCGCGGAAGTCGCGGCCCAGCTTGTCCACCTCATCCAGCATGAAGACGGGATTGCGGCTTTCGATGCGGCGCAGGGATTGAATGATCCGTCCGGGCATGGAACCGATGTAGGTGCGACGGAAACCGCGTATCTCAGCTTCATCGCGGATGCCGCCCAAGGCAAGGCGCACAAACTTCCGATTCATGGCCCGGGCGATGCTCAGGCCCAGGCTGGTTTTGCCCACCCCAGGCGGGCCCACAAAGCAGAGGATCACGCCCTCCCGGTCCTTGCGGATATAATCCCTGGGCAGGTCATCCACAGCTCCGTTTTCCTTACGCTCCTGGCGCAGCTTGCGCACGGCCAGGAATTCGAGGATCCGGTCCTTGATATCCTCCAGGCCATAGTGGTCCTCGTCCAGCACCTTCCGCGCGTGTTCGATATCCAGATTATCTTCGGTGCGCTTTTGCCAGGGCAGGCTAACCATCCAGTCGAGATAGGTTTTGATGACCGAATATTCGGGCGCCTGGATAGGGATGCGCCGCATGCGTTCCAGTTCTCGGCGCGCTTCCTTTTCGGCTTCTTCAGGCATTCCCGCAGCCGCGATACGTTCCTCAAGCTCTTTGATCTCTTCCAGTTGGGGGTTTTCCTCCCCTAATTCCCGCTGGATCACCTCCATCTGCTTGCGCAGATAGAAATCCCGCTGGGCCTTTTCCATCTCGCCCTGGGCCTCTTCCTGAATCTTTTGGGAAAGCTGGCGGATTTTGACCTCGGTGCGCAACAGGGAATTAAGCAACCGCAGTTTTTCCTTCAAAGGATCTGCTTCGAGAATGGCCTGGGCGTCGGTGAATTTGAAGCCCGCACTGGCCGCGAGCAGATACGCCAATTGCAATTCACTTTCGACATTGCGGGCGGCCGATTCCATCTCATCGGGCATTTGGGGGGAAAGGGAGACCAGTTGCGCGAAGAGGTCTTTCGCGGAGGCAGCCAGCGCCTGTTCCTCCAAGTCACGCGCCTCGCGATCGGGGATGTGATGGTATCGCACCCGCAAGAAGGGGCTCTCCGCGGTAAAGGCCTCGATGCGAATGCGTTCCAAACCGTGCAGCATGACCCGGACCGCGCCATCGGGGGTGCGCACCATGCGATGAATGCGTGCGAGGGTGCCCACCCGATAGATTTCATCCGGGCCTGGCTCTTCCAGCTCCGGGTTTTTGCTGGCCGCCAGGATGATGAGCTTCTGGTCCGTCTCCACTACATAATCAAGCAATCGCATGGACCGGGGTTGCCCCACGGTGATGGGAAGCCAGTTGGTGGGATACAACACCACGCCACGCAAGGGCAATAAAGGCAATTCGCCAGATGCGGTCTCTGTCACCACCGATTTCGACGCTGCTTCCGATGGCGTCCCTTCGGCTACGCTGGCTTCTTCAACTGATTCGTTCATATCGTCGCTGGTTTTTTCCTCGGGGCTGAAGATTTTATCTCGCAGGTTCTTGAGCATAAGATTTTGTGATTTTTGCAAGGGGAACTGAAGTCAGGGATGCGTGGACCACTTGGAAACGTGACCGCAAATGGGGATATGCACGGCACGCGGATGGGTTTGTTCGCTGACATGAGCGTTCTCATCACTGCGATGCACCCCCATCCGCAACTTGCACTCGAATCGCCAGGAGGCCAAGACTGCCGGATGAGCCCGGCTCTTGACGCCGCAGGGTTAGCCGCCCCCGCAAACGGCGGTCATCGCCCGCCCGCGGGTCTCCTACATAGGATTTTCCCTGTGACGTCTATGCAATGTTATCACGAATCCGCTGCGATTGGGAACTCGATGACCTGAGTTATTTCCTAATTTCCAGGGGATTATGGTAGGCTAAACCTGCAAAGGTGCATCCAACCACTATCGGATTTCACAAACCAAACATCCTTGAACGAGGTTTGCTATGGCAGCAAAAAATCGTATCTTCATTGTTTTGCTTGGTCCTCCTGGTTCGGGCAAAGGGACACAGGCCAGGATTTTGGAAAAACAATTGGGGTTGCCGCAGGTGGCCACAGGCGATCTCTTTCGGTTTAACCTGAAGCATCAAACCGAACTGGGTTTGCTGGCAAAAAAGTATATGGATGCGGGTGAGTTGGTCCCCGACGAGGTCACCATCCGCATGGTGGAAGAGCGCCTGTCCCGTGAAGATTGTGCCCAGGGGGCAATCCTGGATGGCTTTCCCCGAAATCTTCCCCAGGCGGTGGCTCTGGATGAAATGCTCGCGCCCTATGGGGGGGTGACCATCGTCCCTCTGTTCGTTGTGGAGGATGACGTGGTGGTCGAGCGGATATCGGGCCGTCGCGTCTGTCGAAACTGCGGCGCGGTCTATCATGTCCGATTCAATCCACCCAAGCATGACAACATCTGCGATGTGTGTGGAGGCGAGCTTTATCAGCGGGATGACGACCGGCCCGAAACCGTCAAGAACCGACTTTATGTTTACTACAAACAGACAGGCCCGCTCATCGGTTATTATTTCGCCAAAGGGCTGCTGGAGGAGATCGATGCCTCGAAGGCCGTGAATGAGGTGACCGAAGCGCTGAAGGCCGTGCTCGCCGCGCGCGGCGTGGCTATTCCCGAAGCGTGATTGTGGAAGGCCCAAAGCCAGCGGAACATATCCTCCAGCCACCACGGGATCTGCCGCCCCCTGGAGTCAAGGGAACGTACGCGTTGTGCTTTCGTTTGGAACAGCCCTTGCCGTTGGAGGTGGGGCGGCTGGGGCGCGTCATCCTACCCGCGGGGTGGCTGGTCTATGTAGGCTCCGCGTTGGGGCCCGGGGGATTGCGCGCCCGGGTGCGTCGGCACCTGGCCCCAACCAAACGCCCTCACTGGCATATTGATGCCCTGACCCTGCTCCATCCGCCCGACTATTGGCTTACCCTGGCGGATGGTCAACCCCATGAATGCGATTGGGCGAAGGCACTGGCCGGACATCCCTGGGCGTCGATCCCCGCGCCCGGCTTCGGCAGCAGCGATTGTCGTCAGAGCTGTCCTGCGCATCTCATCCATTTCCCCCTATCCATGCCTCTGGCCACCATCCGCGCGCTTCTGATAGAGCCCACCACGGCTGCAAAGCGTCGGACGAAATAAGCCCGCAGCCCGGGCCCCTGGCCTTTCCAATTGCCGGGCTGCGAGATTCGCCAGAATCATCCTTTTCATACAAACGTTCCCAACGTGGAGCTATTTTCGCATCATGGGCAGATACTGGCGTTGGCTGTAATCCCAGATGCGCACGCGCACCCGATCCGCAAAGCCATCTTCAGGGCGACGATAGATGGTGACTTTGTCCGTTGTCAGGGAACGCCAATAGGACCCGACACGATCGTTGGCCTGATACCCCGAGGGAGGATGGGTTCCAAAATCGGCGCCGCCAAAGTGTCGTTGGTTGATCCCATTGCCGGCGGTGTCATACTGCCACATTTGCAAAAGGAGGTGGTCGGGATGGCTGTTGAGCCTGTGATACAGGACTTTTGCCTGGTTGGGGTTTAGCGAAACCCAACCGCTGTCGTAGTTGGCAGGGGCCATGCGCCAGATGCGCACCCGAACCTGTTGGGCGTAGTCATCTTCGGGACGCCGATAGACGGTGATGGAGGTGTTCGTCAGGCTGCGCCAGTAGGCCCCCACGCGGGCGTTTTCGCCCACGCCCGGCAGCCCATGGGCGCCCACATCCATTCCACCGTAATAGCGTTGATTGACGATGCTGCCATCGCGATATTGCAAATCCACCAGATAGTCATACACACTACCCTGCAGATTATGATAGAACGTTTTGGCCTGATTAGGATTGATGGCTGTCCAACCGCTATCGTAATCGGGTTTGGGCATGTTCCAAATGCGCACGCGCGCTTTGGGCGCGTAGGTGTCCTCCGCACGGCGGAAAAGGGTGATGGTGGAGCTGTTGAGGGAGCGCCAATAGAGCCCCACCCGGTCATCGGGCACATGTCCGGGCGCAGGGTGGGTTCCGAAGTCCGCGCCGCCGTAATAGCGCTGGTTGACGCCGGTCACGCCCTGAGCTTTGTAGGTCAGCTGGACCAGGTATCGAGTGGCGTTGCCCCCGACATGATGTTGTAGGGTATAGGCTGGCCCGCCCGCGTTCAGGCTCACCCAATCGCTATCATAATCGGGCGCGACAGGCTGCCAGTAATGCCAGATGCGAATGCGCACTTGTTGGGCATATGGGTCTTCAGGACGCCGATAGACGGTGATGGATGTTTTGTTCAATGAGCGCCAATATGCACCAACCCGGTCGTTTCCCCCCACCCCAGGAGGGGGTTGTGCTCCGGCATCCATGCCGCCGTAATAACGCAGGTTGATCCCGCTGCTTGCGCTTTTGTAGATCATCGACACCACATAGTTGTTCGGGTCGCCGCCAATGTAATGATAGAGGGTCATAGCCTGGTTGGGATTGATGGAGACCCAGCCGCTATCGTAAGTTGGCCGGGGTCGATACCAGATACGTACTCGTACCTGGCCGGCATATTCATCTTCAGCTCGGCGAAACAGGGTGATGGTGTTGCTGGTCAGAGAGCGCCAGTATGCTCCTACCCGATAGTTGTTGCGGGTGCCACCAAAGGATTTGGAACCAAAGTCCGCGCCGCCGAAGTAGCGTTGGTTGATACCGCTGCCCGCGCTTTTGTATTCCATGTCCACCACATAGTCGTTAGGATCGCCACCCAGGTTGTGATTGAGAGTGGTAGCGGCTGCCCCGGGCGCCAGCGTAACCCATCCACTGTCATAATTCGGATAGGGGTCCACCCAGATGCGCACGCGCACCCAATCTGCATAGGTGTCTTCAGGGCGACGATAGATGGTAATGGTGGAGCTGGTCAGAGAACGCCAATAAGCACCCACCCGATCGTTTGCCGCGTGGCCGGGTGCGGGGTGCGTTCCAAAATCCGCACCACCAAAATAGCGCTGGTTGATCCCGTTGACATCATCGGTTTTGTAATCCAGAATCACCACATAATCATCCTGGTTCCCGCCCAAAGCATGTTTCAACGTCCGTGCCGCTCCCGGGCGAAGGGCGATCCATCCACTGTCATAAACGGGCCCATCCGAGAAGGCTGCAGAAGTGAACGCGTCGATGGACACAGGCGCAACTACCTCTGGGCCTTGACCAGGTTCCTCCACCGCGAAGCCCCCACCTCCCTCCTGTGCCCAAGCCGCGTGGTGCACCAGTAAAAGCGCCATAAGCGTGACGACGAAACCGAGTTGTCGAAAAACGTTCATAAAAAACCTCCTTGTCGAAAGGCAAACCACAGAAACATGCCGTCGATCGAAACGAGGAGACCGTAGCGTGTTGACGGCGTGAGCTATGCAGTTATCCCCACACAGCCCCAAACTTCAATGGGTATGCTTTGACAAAGAATTTCGCCCAACCAGGGTCCTATTTGGGGTTCGGCTTTTCTGTCAATGCCTCCCATTGAAATCGATATCACATAGGATACACGAAATCTAACGTTTTGGGAAAAGGTCCATCACCACCCCACCCACGCCTCCTGCGCTCACCGGTGTGCCAGGTTGGAAGTGGGGCTTGCGCAAGACAGCAAGGGCGATCCCACCATCGTCTGGCAGCGGTGTTGCCGACGTGATTTCACCCACTTTGCGCCCCTCTTCGCTAAGGACCGCCGTGCCCGCGGCCACGGGCCTTTCCAGATGCAAGCGCACCAATCGGCGGGCGATCTTTTCGTAATTGATCTGACGGGCAATGACCTCCTGGCCCGTGTAGCAGCCTTTCGTCATCGAAATGAGGGATAGGAGTCCCAGCTCGGGAGGCGTGAAACGGTCGGACAATTCCGCGGGGCCGGGCACGCCCTGGGCGATGCGCCAACGCTCATAGGATTCCTCATCCAGGGGCGCGACACCTGAATCTCGCCATCGTCCCATCAGGGCATCTTGAGCAGGTCCAGGGATGATCAGCCGTATCCGGTCGCCCAGGATGGGTTCGGGGGCCAGCGCCCAGCCCCGGGTTCCGCCCAAAGAGAGTGGAATGAGCTGGCCCGGCTCCGGGCCAGAGCGCACCCCCAGGGTGGTCAAGAGCTCCTTCGCGCGGGGGCCGATCAAGTCGAACTGCACCCATGCATCACTTTCATCTGCCACCGTCACTTTGTCCATGAAAAAAATCTGCGCGCGCAAGCGGGTTGCGGTTTGATTCGCCCGTGCTGGCAAAGTGAGGGCGATCAGGGAATCCTCTTCAATAAACAAAGTCAACGCATCGAGGATGCGGCCTTCGGGTGAGGTAAGTAGCGTGGTGAGGACACAACCGGGCGCCAGGGTTTTGACATCGTTGGTGCTCTGCCGCTGCAGAAAATCCAATCGATCGCGGCCCGCCAGACGAAGAAGCCCCGGCTGCGGGATGGGCCACCATCCCGCTTGGGTGGGTGTGATTTGTGTGAGAACTGACGTGACATCCGCTTGCATATGGACATTGTAAGCAAAAGGTGAAATCGGTACAGTAGGCTTTCTTCCCCTGTTCTGAAAATAGATTTGGTAGACCGGGAAACCGGTAGGCCAGTAGACCGGGGGCAATCGGCCCGGTTTTCCTGGTTTCCTGGTTTCCAAGTATACCGGGCTACCGTTTAGGATTGAGGTCGTCAGGACAACGTTGAGCGAGGCGCTGGCGGGCGTGAAACGTGAGGACTTTCGCCTAACGCATCACGGAATCGACTTCCCGTGTCAACCTGGACACGAGCCATATGCATCCGTATCGCCGCGCGTCACGCCCAACGCCCACTTCGCGAGACTTTGCTCATACGAACACATTCAAAGCCCGCAGTGCCCGTTCCGTTTGCAAAGCATGTTCATACAGGACCGCGTGCATGCCCACAGCCTGGGCCGCCTCGGTATTGCGGCGCTTGTCATCGATGAGCACGCAAGCGTGGGGAGGAAATCCCAGGCGTTGGGCCGCGATGAGAAAGGCTTCGGGTTCAGGCTTGCGACACCCTTCCAACGCGCTGATGACCACCGCGTCGAACAGGCCCGCGAAGCGGGGCTCGGCCGCAATGTCCCGGGCTAGGAGCCGGGTGGCATTGGACAGCAGCCCCACATGGTAGCGGGAGCGCAACCGCCAGGCCAATTGTAACGTGGCTGGATCGAGGAAAGCCAGATGGAAATTGTCACGAAAATGGACGAACTCGGGCGGCAAAATATCTTCCAACCCCGCCCCTACTTCCTCCCAATACGCGTCCAAAGCTATCTCGCCTTTCGAGACAGCCTCCCAGGCTGGGCCGCTATACAAGCGCAAGCGCAAAGCCCCTGGTTCCAAGCCCAACCGTGCTTCGTAGGAGGCCAGGAGCGCATCACCCGCGTGGGTATGGGCCAACACACCGCCCATATCGAAGATCACCGCCCGGATCATGGCTCCTTGAGCTCTTTGATTAACACAGGAATGCGTCGTCCCACGGCCCGGAATCCGAACCCCTTGTATAGCCGCTGGGACGCGGTATTGTGCCATTGGGTGTTCAAGGTCACGAAACGCGCGCCCCGTTGCGCGGCAAAATCCAAGGCATCGGCCAGGAGATAACGCCCCAACCCTCGCCCCTGCCATTGAGGCAAAATCGCCAGGCGCACAATCTGAGCCTGTTCGCCATGAACCTGGGTACATGCATAGCCCACCAACTCGCCTTCTGCCTCCAGCACCACCAGCCGGTCCGCGATCATCAACCATTTGACCAGCTCCCCACTGCTGAATTGCCAGGGCCAATCGAATGCCTGATGGTCCAGCAACGTAAGTGCCTGGATTTCATGAGGATGTAAGGGGCGAAGGGTCACATCTTCCAACTGATACTCGGGCAGCAGGGGTTTCACCGGGGTGGCCCGCTCGAAGTGGATGATGTAATCGTGGGGGATGAAGCCCTGACGCATCAAAGGTGCAGAGAGCCACACATCCACCGCAAGATGCATGAGATAACGCATCCCCTGTTCGATCAGGCTTTGTTCCATCGGGCGCAACAAATAGGAAAGACCATCATCGATGCGCCAACCGTTGATGAGCCCGATGCCCCGTAACATGGCCAAACCAGGCTGGTAACTGGCCGTACACACAAAACCCCACAAGAGCGGCCCTGTATCGGCCACCAGGCACATACCCCGTTTCACCATTTGCACCAGGTCCTCATAGCCAAAGTGCATGACCACACGGCGCGCGTGTTCCCGGAATCGGAGGATACGGTCGATATCCGCCGATTGAGCGGGCCGAACAATGATCTGAATGTCATGCATAACTCATTCTAACACAGGGTTGATCTCTTCTGAAACCCAAACGTGCCGTTTTGGGGGATTTTTCCTTGGGAAAACGCCTGATTTTTCAAACTGGTAGCAGGATCATTGGCTTTTCTGCAAAAATAGGGTACTATAGCCCGTGTTCTTTTTTATTGAGTTGTTGTTCCGAAAATCGTGTTGCGCTAGCTGGCGAAAAATGACGTGAGCCCAAGTTGGGCGAGACAGCCACACGCATCAAACGCCAGTTCATAACGCATGACGTTTGACGAAATCAGCTTTTCGCGTCCCCGGCGCGTTGGCATGAGATCGTCATCTATCCCGGCGGGCCTTACGCCCGTGCAACTCGAATGTTATTTATGGAGACGCGCGATTTGAAACCCTTCCACTACATTCGGCCCGAGAGCCTGCAAGAGGCTGGGCGCTATCTCGCTTCGGAAGAAGCCGTCAAGTTGTTGGGCGGAGGCAACACCCTGCTATTGCAAATCCGATCCGGCCAGGAATCGCCCGACATCTTGCTCGATGTGAAACACCTTCCCGGTTTTGGCGATGTGCGATATCATCACAATCAGGGGCTGAAACTGGGCGCGGCGGTCAATCTCCAGCATCTTGTCGTCGGATTGGAGATTCGCCGGCATTATCCCCTGCTCCATCAGACCGCACAAAAACTGGCCTCCCCCCAGGTGCGCAACCGGGCCACCATCGGGGGGACCCTGGCCTGGGCTTCGCCCATCTCCGAGTTGGCCGCGGCCATGCTTTGCTATGATGCGGTCTGCCATACGTGGAGCCCACGCGGCCACCGGGAAATCCCCCTGGCCGAATTCTATTTAGGGGATTATCAGACCGCTTTGGCCAGGGATGAGATCATCACTCATGTGCATTTGCCTCCATTCCCCAATCGCACCTATGGCATCTATCATCGCCAAACGGTACGACACGACGGGCGCAGGATGATCGCGGGGGCTGCGGTGCTGGCCTATCGCAAGCAACAGGCCCTCACCCATTGGCGGATCGCGGTCTTGGGCATGGACAACCGCCCCAAACGCATCCCCGATGCAGAAGCAGTGCTGGAGGGCACGCCCGGAGAAGCGGAGATCGCTCGGGCCCTGGAGATCGTTCAGGAACAAATTCATCCCGCCGATGTGGATTATGCCCGGGCTGATTACCGTCGTGCCTCCCTCAACGCCTTACTCAAACAAGCCATCACCGAAGTTATCCACCATCTGCAAAGCATCCGATCATGAAACATCACATTTCCTTTACCATCAACGGCCAGTCCATGGAACTGACGGTGCTCTCCCACCAGACGTTGCTGGAAGTTATCCGCAACGATCTGAGGTTAACGGGGGCCAAGCATGGTTGTTCCACAGGGGAATGCGGCGCCTGTAGTGTGATCATGAATGGCGAGGTGGTCAATGCCTGCATGGTGCTGGCTCCAGAAGTGGATGGAACAGACATTTTGACCGTCGAAGGGCTGTCGGACGGCGAAGAACTCCATCCCCTGCAGAAGTCCTTTATCGATCATCACGGCGTGCAGTGTGGCTATTGTGCTCCGGGCATGTTGATTTCGGCAAAGGCATTGCTCAGCCGCACATCTCGTCCCCATGAAGAGGAAATTCGAGAGGCGTTGGTGGGGAATTTATGTCGGTGCGGGGCCTATGCCGATATCATCAAATCCATCCAGGTCGCTTCCAGGGCCCGACGGTAGAGGTATCATCATGGTCATGCGAAAAACCCACATCATCGGCAAACCCTTCCCCCTGGTCGAAGCCCAAAAGAAACTCACGGGCACGAGCTGTTACGCGGGCGATGAGCCCTTCGGGCCCGATTTGTTGCATGCGCGCATTTTGTTCAGCACCCGGGGCCATGCCCGATTTCAGCTACGGCATGTGGATGTTGCACGCAAACAACCGGGCGTCGTGGCGTTGATCACGGGCGCGGACTTGCAAACCCGCCTGGGGGCCACGATTGAAGACCGCATGCTCCTGGCGGTGGAGGAAGTGCATTTCGCGGGTCAGCCGCTGGCTGTAGTGGCCGCGGAATCGCCCGAAGCCGCATCGGCCGCCCTGGCCGCGATGGAAGTGGTTTATGAGGACATGCCCGGCGTTTATGATATCGAAAGTGCGCTGGCCGCGAACGCGCCCCAGGTGCACCCCGCGATGGCTACCTACCGGGGGTTCGATAAACTCGATGCCCAGCCCGAACGGAACATCGCCCATCGGGTGAGCTTTCGCCGGGGAGACGTAGATGCCGCACTGGCGCAAGCAGCTTTTGTGGTCGAACGCACCTACACCGCCGCACCGCTGCAACACGCGCCATTGGAAACCCACGGCGGCGTAGCGCAATTGCAGGGTCAGGACGAACTCACCATGTGGATGCACGTCCAAGCACCCTTCCTCCAACGCCAGATCATCGCCCGCGCGCTCCATATGCCCCCCGAAAACCTCCGCATCATCACCCACTGCGTGGGGGGCAGCTTCGGCAGCAAGGTCTTTGTCAGTGTGGAGGGGTTGTTGGCCGCGATCGCTCGCGAGGCCGGGGGCCGCCCGGTACGGCTGCACCTCACCCGCGAGGAGGAGTTCCTGGCCGTCTTCATGACCCCTGCCATGCGGGCACAGGTGACCATGGGCCTGGATGAGGCGGGGCGCATCGTGGCGTTCCGGGGGATTTATGATTGGAATGTAGGCGCAAGCGTGGATGCCTTTCTCAGGGAGATGCAACGAATTGCGCTGGCCGGCACAGGCCCTTATGCCATCCCCCATGCCGAAGTCCAGGTGAACGCCATCTACACCCACCTGTTACCGGCTGCCCCCATGCGTGGCTTGAGCGTAGCCCAAGTGCATTGGGCCGTGGAGCAGTTGGTGGATGAACTGGCCGAGGAGGCGGGCCTTTCCCCCCTGCTTCTGCGTCAGCGCAACCTGGTCAAAGGGGGCGACCAGCTTTTCCCCAATTTCGTCATGCACGCCAACGGCCTGGAATCCTGCATCCTGGAAACTACCCGGGCCATCGGCTGGCAACCAGACCAAAACCGGGAAGTGACAGGGACCATCGCCCGGGGAAAAGGCATGGCTATGGGGTGGAGTCCGATCATTATCTCGCCTGGCTGCAAAAGCCGGGCCACCATTCAATGCGATGGCGAAAATCTATGCACAGTGATCGTGGACGGGGTCGATGTGGGACAGGGATTTTACGCGTTCATTACCCAGCTCATCGCCTTTGAGCTCAATTTCCCCAGCGAATGGATCACGGTGTTGCCCACCGACACCGCGAATTATGAATCGGACTGGCAGGCCATTTACAACAATCTGCTTTGGAGCACAGGCAAGGTGCTGTTGCAGGCCACCGCAGAGCTCAAACGCCAGATCCTCTCTTACGTCTCGGAATTGTGGGAAGAGCCGATGACTCATCTCGACCTGGTGGATGGCGATGTGATCTCCTATGCCACCCAAAGGCGGCTTTCTGTGTTAAAGCTTTTGCAGGAAGGCACAGGCGATGGCCCCCCGCCTGTGTTCCGGGCGACGGGTGTCTATGAAGCCACCGCCAAACATGATGGCCTGGATGGTCTCTTGCAGTCCTTTGCTACGACCGGATTCGCCGCCGAGGTCGCGGTGAATCTCGAGACGGGCGATTTGAAGGTGCTGCAGCTTGCGGGCGCGGCCGATGTGGGCCATGCCATCAATCCCGAAGGGGTGAAAGCCCAATTGAAAGGCGCCATCATTCAGAGCACCAGCCAGACCCTGCTGGAAGAATTGCGATTTAAGGATGGCGTGCCGGTGACCCTGGATTTCATGACGTACCCCATCGCCACCACCGCAGACATGCCCCAAAAGATCCACCCTATCGTGGTGGAAATTCCCCAATCTTCCGGCCCGTACGGCGCGCGGGATCTGTCCAACCACGCGCTGGTGGGAGCCTCCGCGGCTATTGGTAACGCGATCTATCGGGCCACAGGGGTTCGCATCCGCGAGCTACCCATCACCGCCCAACGCCTCTACGACGCGCTAAAGCAATTCCACGCCAGCCGCACCCGCGCCGATGCGGAGGAAAATCGCGGTCAGTAGCCCAGGAAACCTGCAAACCAGGAAACCGGGCCGTGGTCGCTCCCTCTCCCGCTATCCTGGTCTCCTGGTTTACCGATCTCCTGGTTTACTGGTTTCCTGATTTACCGGTCTCTTGGTTTACCGGCTTTCCGGTTTACCATCGCTATTTTCACATTCCCCGCGTTCCCACGCGGCCAGGGCGGCGGCATATACCTCTGCCAGTGATACGCCCGCGGCCCGGGCTGCGGCCAGGCAATCCTCGAACTCGGGAGCAGCCTTCCACCGCCCAGGCGCATACTCTGCCAGTTTCATCCTTATGGAACCAAAACGTGTGTCCACGGTTTCCGTGCGCCGGGGAAGGCTGTAACGGAGGACAGTTCTTTCGCGAATGCCCAGGGTCGAGGTGTGGGCGAAGATCAACGCTCGGAGTTCGGCCGCCTGTCGGGGTGGGCAAAGCACACTAAGCTGCACCGCGGGCCGGTTCTTCTTCATCTGGATGGGAGCAAACCACGCGTCCAGCGCGCCGGCCGCAAGCAGTTGGTCCAGCAAAGGACCAAGCCATTCCGCGGGCATGTCATCCAGGTTGGTTTCCAACAGGATTAGGGTTTCCGCTCGTTCGGGCATGATGACTAATCCCATACCCGTGCTTCAGCGCCACTCGAACCAGCGCACGGGGGAGGGAGGGCTGATGGGGATACGCTCGCCATCAGGCAACACGCGCACAAGTTGAACCCACCAGCGCACCTCCACGGCGCCTGACGTGGATGGCGGACGTAACTTCTCATCCAAACGCACACTAGAGGCTTTGGTGTGGAGGGGATCGGGCCGTGGGAGATGGGGATCGCCATAAGCCAATCCCACCTCATACCACACGTCCTCGGGCAAAACACGATCGGCAACCCACCGCAGCAACGGTCCCGTTTCCCCGGCATAGACGACACCATTCGGCGGGCTGATAAGCTGCGGCGGATGCGCGTGAGGGGTAGGGGTGGGGGATGGGCCGGGGGCAGGCGTCGGGGTGATGGCCCCCACCGGGATGATCAACACACGTCCGGCCTCGAGGTTGTTGGGATCGGAAATGTCGTTGTTTTCCAGAATGACGGTTTGGTCCACCCCCAAGCGAATGGCGATGGCCTCTACCGTATCCCCGGGTTCCACAGGATAGTTGATGAGGCCGGTGAGGGGTTCGGGCGTGGGGAGCGGCTCGGGCGCGTTCGCGGTGTCGGGGATAACCAGTGTCTGGCCCGGTTGCAGCGAGGTGGTCGTTGCGCCCGGATTGGCAGCCAGGAGTTCCTCCAAGGTGATGCCGAAACGCCCGGCAATCCCATAGTAGGTATCCCCCGGCTTGACGACATAGACCACGGGCGTGGGCGTGGGCGTGATGGTGGGCGTGGGGGTGAGGGTCGGCGTGAGGGTAGGCGTGGGCGTCAGTGTAGGGGTAGGCGTGAAGGTGGGTGTGGGCGATGGTGTCAGGGCCAGCACCCGGCGTTCCTCATCCCACCGCCACCACAAGACCACCAGCCCCACCAGCACAATGACCAACGCGATATCGGCCCAGGGCACACGTAAACGAAATCGTGGCCGCGGCGCATCGAAGCGATAGCCGCACATAAAGCAATCGCTGGCTTTCTGGCTGACACGCGTGCCACAGTTGGGACAGGTCTTATGGGACATGAGTGCGGATTGTATCCCAGAAAAAGAGGATGATCAAAATCATCAGCGTACACGCGGAGATGACCGCGGCCGCGGTGCGCAAGGGGGTGTTGGTAAAGCGAATGCGCACCGTATGCTCGCCCGCAGGGACATCCACCAGGATGAGCGCGTTAGGATCATCGGGGTCGTAGCGGGTTTCGGCAGGTTCGCCATCCACCCACGCCCGCCAGCCCGGATACCAGTAGGTGTAGAAGCGCACGGTTACAGGGGTGGATGCTTTGACCCGCACCACATCTTCGCCCCCACCGTGGCGGACCGCCTCCACCCTTCCCTCCCCGCGATAGATCTCGGCCAGAGGCAGAGGTTCCCCTTTCACATAGGCCTCGATCTTGGGAGAAGTGGCAGGTTTGCCTGCGGATGCGAACGCGGTGCTGCCCCGCATGTCGGGGTAATCCAGCTCGAAAAAGATATCCGCAGCGGGGATGACATCCCGGGCGGTTATCTCAGTATGCTGGGGCTTCGCATATGCCCAGGAACCGAGAAGGATGGCCACGGCGAAGCCCAGCAAGATGGGATGCAGATCG
>DRQW01000203.1 GCA_011371305.1 Anaerolineae bacterium
CAGTCCGACGGCGGGCCACCCCGTGCCGATACGGATGAAAATGGCGGGCTGTGCAGCCCCGTAAACCGGTAAACCAGGAAACCCGGAAACCAGGGAAACCGGGCCAATCTGCTCACCTTCCTGGTCTACCGGTCTACTGGTTTCCCGGCCTACCAAATCTATTTTCATAGCAGTCCAACGGCGGGCCACCCCGCGCCGATACCGACGAAAATGCCTCGCGGCCAGGGCGGCGTGACTCGTATTCCGTATTGCGTATTGCGTGACGACTGGACGGAATACGCAGTACGGACTACGCACCATGGCAGACTCGCCCAACCAAGGCTTTGCGAACCTTCAGCGACCAGCGATCATGTTCTTTTCAGAACAGACTCTAAACCAGAGCCCGTGCGGCTGACACGGGCCTCGTCGCGATATCACACATCCGCGGCATCTTGCATCACCACGGTGAAATCGTCGGAAGTTGGGATGGTGGGGCTATGCACCGCCCGGGTGAGCAACGTGGCCGTGCGCGTCCGATGTCGGGCGATCTCCTGGAGGTGCAAGCTCACGCTGCGCCCATTATCGGGCAGGGAGAAACGCATGGCATAGGCTTTCTTCAACCAATCTTCGGCCTCATCAAACTCGCCGTTTTCCAGCAAGATGCGGCCCAAGACCGCCATGCTGCATACATCCATGGGATTGGCCTCCAGCTTTTCATAGAGCCTGGCCATGATTTTGTCGTCTTTGCTGCTCCATGGCAGCCGCACCCCCACATCGAAAATGATATCGATGAAGGAACCGGCGGTGTTGACTTCGGCCCGATGACGCACCACGGCCCGGCTGCGAGGCACGATCATGTCCAGCTCGCGCACAATGCGGGCGTGGAGGATCGCCTGGACGAAATCGATCTGCGAGAAAAGGGTCACCTCGCCACCCGAATCGACGACCACATCCAGCAGTTGTTCGCTCTCGGTGGTCGTCAGTTTCAACAGCATGACTGGCACGGGGGAGCCGTTACGGATACGGATCACATCGTTTTCCGCGGACACTTCCAGGCCCGCGAGCTGTCGGGCCTCATCCCGATTGATGGGAATGCGCTCCTTGCAAGGAAACTGCACGTCCAGAATCTCGAGAAAATCCGCGGAGTAGTTCTTGAACACCCCCACATGCTCATGCACCACATCATCTTCCACCATTTCAAACACCACCTTATTGCCCACCAGCCTTTCCAGCAAGGGGTCAGCCCGATGGCCCACATGGCCCAGCGCCTCGGTGCCCAATTTCTTCAGGTGAGATTCACTGGTTTCGGTGACGATGTTGCCCACAGGTTTGCGAGCGCGGCCAATGGCCATGCCGATGACTTCGTTTAGGGATTCCGAGGCATTGCTGACGAAAATGCGGGCCTTGCGCAAACTCCGCCGCACGATATTGGGATGAAACGCCTTCTCGATGGCTTTCTCGCGCTGCTTCGCCTTTTCCGGTGAAAGATCATCAGCATAACGATAAATCGCCTGAATGCTGGAAAACTCGTCATCGTAAAGCAGATAACTGGTCTCGAGATGGCTATCATCCTGCACCGCATTGCGATAGTGCATCTCAATGCCTGTGGGCAACACCTCCATAATGCCCCACACGCGACGGCCATTGGCCAATTCCATCGTCACATGAAACCCATGAAACGAAGCCAGACAGACATCTCGACGCCGGAAACGCAGCCACGCTGCTACCAGGGATGAAAGAAAGATAATCCCGATGGTGGCGATAAAACTCCAGTCAACCATGAACATACCTCCCTGTATGTTGTTGGGAAAGACGTGTGGGAAATCCACCCTATCACAGGATCGGCAGAAAAGAAAGCCAAGACCAAGGGGTTCAGTCCGGAGTGCCCCAAGGCTTCCAGTTTCCGAAGGGGCCGATTTTTTGGTGATCTCCCACTTGTACTATAATCAAAAAACGATCCCAAAACGTTGTGATAAATAAACGACACCATCCACGGAATTCCGGCATCCTCATGGAACGACTTTACACTCCCTGGCGGTGGGACTACATGGTCAACCCTAAGCCCAAAGATTGCCCCTTTTGTGACTACATCGCGCAGGATCCCAGCCATGATCCTGAAAACCTGATCCTCCACCGAGCGGCTCACACTTTCATCATCCTCAATCGCTATCCCTACTCCAACGGGCATCTCATGGTGCTCCCCTATGAGCATGTCAGCACGCTGGACGCGCTGGACGATGCGACCCAGTTTGAGATGATCAAGCTGACCACCTATTGCACCCAGATTCTCACCGAAGCCTACCATCCTCATGGTTTCAATGTGGGGATCAACATCGGCAAGGCCGCGGGCGCGGGCATGGAGGAACACCTGCACATCCACATCGTACCCCGTTGGATGGGCGACACCAACTTCATGCCTGTCATCGGTAAGACCAAAGTCATGCCCGAGACGTTGGAGAACAGCTACGCGCGGCTGAAGGGAGTGATGGAAAAGCTGCCCCCGCCGACGTTTGGAGGAGAGGAATAGGATTAGGAGTAGGATTCGCAGGCTAATTCCCAATCCCAATCCTCAATCCTGAACCTGGTCTCAACTAACTATTCAAAACCTTTCACAACTCCATACCCTCACAAGGAGCAACCCTCATGGATCTGCATCTCAACGAAGAGCATGTCATGATTCGCGACGCGGCCCGGGAGTTCGCCCAGAACGAGATCGCACCGGTAGCCGCGCACTACGACGAAACCGGGGAATTCCCCATGCCCATCATCAAGAAGATGGGAGAGATGGGCTTTATGGGCATCGAGATGCCTGAAGAGCTTGGGGGCGCGGGGATGGATACCATCGCCTATGTGCTGGCCATGGAGGAGATCGCTAAGGCGGACGTAGCGACTTCGACCATCATGTCGGTGAACAACTCCCTCTATTGCTACGGCATCTACATGTTTGGAACCGAAGAGCAGAAGCAGGAGTGGATTCCGCCCATCGCCACCGGGGAGCAGATCGGCGCCTATGCGCTGACCGAACCCATGTCCGGTTCCGATGCGGGCACCATGAGGACCCGGGCCGTGCTCAGCGAGGATGGCACGCACTACATCATCAACGGCCGCAAATCGTGGATCACCTCGGGCCCGGTCGCGGACCGCCTCGTCCTCTTCGCGGTCACCGACCCGGACGCGAAGCCCAAGCACCGGGGCATCACCGCCTTCCTCATCGATACGAGCCAGCCGGGCTTTGTGCGGGGCAAGGTGGAGCCCAAGCTGGGCATCCGCGCCTCAGCCACCTGTGAGATCATGTTCGAGGATTACAAATGCCCGGTGGAGAACGTGCTGGGCCAGCCGGGCCAGGGCTTCAAGATCGCCATGACCGTGCTGGACGCGGGCCGCATTGGCATCGCGGCCCAGGCCTTGGGCGTGGCCGAGGCCGCGTACGAAGCCAGCGTGCAATACGCCCGGGAGCGGGTCGCGTTTGGGCATCCCATCGGCGAATTCCAGATGATCCAGCAGAAGATCGCGGACATGAAGACCCGCATCGAGGCCAGCCGGTTGCTCATCTATCAGGCGGCTTTGGCGAAAGAAGAGGCCAAGAAAACGGGCCAGCGTTTCACCACCCAAGCGGCCATGGCCAAGCTCTTCGCCAGCGAAACCGCCATGTTCGTCACCCATCAGGCGGTGCAGATCCACGGCGGCATGGGCTATTCCAAAGAACTGCCCATCGAACGCTACTTCCGCGACGCCAAAATCACCGAGATATACGAAGGCACCAGCGAGATCCAGCGCATGGTCATCGCCCGCAACGAGCTGGGCCTGCGCGGATCGTGCTGATCCGCGCGTACTGTGCTTTTTAACTCGCCGCGGATGACGCTGATCAGACGGATTTGCACGGATATCAAGAAGGAATAATGTCTGCGACCCTGAAATACGGCGAATTGACAGGTGAAATTCTCAATGCATTTTTTACTGTTTATAATCGGTTAGGATTTGGTTTTCTTGAGCGTGTTTATGAGAATGCATTGGCCTATGAACTCAGAAAACGGGGGTATCGTGTAACCCAACAGGCCCCTATCACAGTTCGTTACGACGCCATCGTTGTTGGTGAGTACTTCGCCGACATCCTGGTTGATGGCAAGGTCATCGTGGAGTTGAAAACGGCGGAACGTATCAGCGAAGCCCACGTGGCGCAGTTGGTCAACTATCTCAAAGCCACAGGAATCGAGGTGGGCTTGCTATTGAACTTTGGCCCAAAACCCGAATTCCGCCGAAAAGTTTTTACCCCGTCCAAAAAATCCGTGTAAATCCGTAGCATCCGCATCATCCGCGGCCAATTATACTTCTCATCACCAGGGGGATATTCATGAAAGCTGTCATCTTTCGAGAACACAGCCCCGACCTGGATGTGTACGACGTGGTCGATGACATGCCCGTGCCCGAGATCGGCCCGGACGAGGTGCTGATCAAGGTCCACTACGCAGCGCTCAACCGCCTGGACGACTGGGTGCGCAAGGGCTGGCCCGGCCTGAACCTGGAGCTGCCTCACATCCCCGGCAGCGATTTCGCGGGGGAGATCGCCGCGGTGGGGGAACGCGTCACCGGCTGGGAGGTGGGCCAGCTCGTCACGGGCAATCCCACCCTGTTCTGCGGCCAGTGCCGCTACTGCCTGCAAGGCAATCAGCACCTGTGCGAGCATTTCAGCATCGTGGGTGAGCATGTGCGCGGGGCCTGCGCCGAATACATGAAACTCCCCGCCCGCAATCTCATCGCCATCCCCGAGGGTGTGGACCTGAAGCGGGTGGCCGCGGGGAATCTGGTCACCCTGACCGCATGGCGCAACCTCATCGTGGATGGCGGCCTGCGGCCCAATGAGACGGTGCTGGTCGTGGGCGCGGGCGGCGGCGTGAATATGACCTCGATTCAACTGGCCAAGCTGGTTGGGGCCACTGTGTGGGTGGTGGCCAGCAACGGATGGAAGGCGGAGAAGGCCCGGGAGCTGGGCGCGGATTGGGTCATCGACCGCAGCCAGGAGCCCAACTGGGCGAAGGCGGTGTGGAAACACAGCAACCGCCGGGGCGTGGACGTGGTGGTGGATAATGTAGGCGAGGCCACGTGGGGCAGCAGCCTGCGGGCGCTGGGCAAGCACGGGCGACTGCTCACCGTGGGCGGCACCAGCGGCTACAAAGCCCAAGTGCCCGTGAATCTCATCTTTGGCCGCCAGCAGCGCATCATCGGCAGCACCATGGGCAACATGGAGGATGCGCGCAACGCATTCGACCTCATCTTCTCGGGCAAGATCATGCCCGTCATCGACAGCATCTGGCCCCTGGAGGGTTATGTGGACGCGCTGAAGAAGATGATCGCCAACGAACACTTCGGCAAACTGGTGATCGACGTCATCCATTCGGTGTGATCACATGAAGGACTACCAGAAGAAATCCTTTTGGCTGGCCACCACCGATTACGAGGAAAATCCGCCGCTGCAAGGCGATGCCCGGGCCGACGTGGTCATCATCGGTGGGGGATTCTCCGGCCTCTCCACGGCCTTTCACATCAAACAGCAGGATGCGGGCGCGGACGTGGCGGTGCTGGAAGCCCAGGTGGTGGGCTATGGCGCCAGCGGGCGCAATGGCGGCTTTTCCATGACCATTTTCGGCGCCTCCCTCACCGTCACCCACATGATCCACGGTGAGGGAAAGACCCGGGACGCGTACGCCTACATGGTGGACGCGGTGAATTACCTGGAATCGCTGGTGACGACCCACCAGCTCCAGTGCGATTTCACCCGCTCGGGCTTTCTGCGGGCCGCGACGAATCCCAATTACGTCAAGCGCATTCAGCACGAACTGGAGCTGGCACAGAAGATCGGTCTGGATGGGGTGAGCTGGTGGGAAAAGGATGAAACCCAGGCCGCGGTGCATTCCCCCATGTTTCTGGGAGGTTGGTGGGAGCCGCGTTGCGCGCTGGTGCATCCGGCCAAGCTGGCCCGGGAACTCAAGCGTATCGCCGAGGAGGCGGGCGCCCAGGTTTATGAGCGCACGCCCGTCACTCAGGTAGAGCGCACGGCCTCGGGCGTGCGCGTCCACACCCCGCACGGCATCATCCAAGCCCAGAAGGTCGTCTTCGCCACCAACGCCTGGTCCTTACTCTTCCCCTGGACCAAACGCAAGCAAGTGCCTGCCTGGACGTTTATGGTCGCCACCGAACCCCTTTCGCCCGAGGATTGGGCAGCCATCGGCTGGGAGCAGGGCATGGGCATCGAAGATGCCCGCAACCTCATCCACTACTTCCGCCCCTCGCCCGATGGCCGCCTGTTGATGGGCGGCGGGCCGGTGGTCGTGGGTTTCGGCGACGATATGGATCGAGATGAAAATCCCCCGGCCTGGCGTCATCTCGAAACCTTCATCCAGCAGATTTTCCCGCAGTTGCGGGACGTGCGCATCGAATATCGCTGGGGCGGGCCGTTCTCCGCCACCCTCGACCTGGTTCCTGCGCTGGGCTATGTGGGCGATGAGCGGGCCATCTACAATGTGGGATGCATCGGCCACGGCGTCTCGCTCATGCCCAGCAATGGCCGCATCCTGGCGGATCTCGTGCTGGAGCGCAAAACCGCGCTCACCGACCTCTGGTTCGTCAACCGCCGCCTGCTTCCCTGGCCCCCCGAGCCCCTGCGGCTGGCGTTGAGTCATGGCGTGTTGGGATACATGCGCGTGGAAGATTGGTGGAACGAGCGGGGCGGCCTGGGCGAGCCAGATGCCGGGCGTTAATAAAGATAGATACCTCAACACTGACCAGCACGTATCAACAAAGTTCAAAATACTTCTCATTTTTTCATCTTAGGAAGGATCATCGTTTGGCAACCGGGCAAAGTTAGGGCAAAATGGGGCTATGACAGCATTCACCACCTGGTTTCAAGGCATGAAGGGTAGCATCCGGCCCGTGATCCACTTCCGGTATGACCGGCTTTGGGAGGTGGACGCGCTGCGGGGGGTTGCCATCATCATCATGGCCATCTACCATCTGGTC
>DRQW01000204.1 GCA_011371305.1 Anaerolineae bacterium
CTCACCCTGACGGTGCTGCTGGCTATTGTATGAGGTCGGGGATGGCTTCATAGCGAATGCCATTATTTTTGCAAAATGAGAGGAAAATGGAGGCGCGGAATCGCTGCGTCCAGTTCGATAAAGGCAACGGTGTGGGGCGGCAAGGCGATGGTGTTGAACGGGGGCTCGATATTCGTTGGTTGGGGGATGATGGTCTCCGGGTTGCGGTCGTTATGGGCTTCGAAGCCAGGCCCGGTCAGCTGCCAGGCCCGCGCGGCCCGGGGAACAAAACCGAGGGTCTGCCATCCGACGATGATGGTCTCGTCGCGGGCGTTGTTCACCAATGCCAACCGCAGGGTGCGACCATCGGGCGAGAGGGCCGCGGCCGCGGCGATGTAGGGCACTTCGCGGTTGAAAGCCATGGCGCCGGGACCGGTCACCTGGACTGGGAGGAGGCGACTGTGGGGCCACTGACCAAAGCCCTGAAACACATAGCCCATAGGCGCGATGCTGTTGTTGGTTTGGGAACGGATGAGGGCGAGGTTGCCACCACCCAAAGCGAATTGTTCGGCAAAGGCCACAGGCGCGCGGTTGGCCTGGTTGAGGACGTGGATGAACCAGGAGGCGGTGAGCACCGCGCCTTCCAGCGTGCGGTTGATCTGCCAGTAATCCTGGTTAAGGAAGATGTTCCATTCGCTGACGCCGATCTCGGGTACATGCCCCAGCCCTAATGACTGAATGTAATCCGCCACGCGGCCATAGACACCTGCGAGGGTGTCTATCCGGTCCAGGGGGATTTGTCGACGGGCGTTGTAATCGTTCCAGGCCGGACGTGGAAGCCCGCTGTCGTACTGATGCCGGACGTAAAAGTCCATGGCCTGGAAAATCTCGCGCATCGTTGCGTCATCTGCGATGGGTTGGGCATCCTGGAAGGGAAGCATGGCCGCGCCGATGCGGATGGGGACGACCGAGGGAGCGGCCCGCATGGCCCGGGCGTAATCGAGGAAGCCCTCATGGCCGTAGGTTTCGTATTCTACCAGAAAATAACTGCCTTGCAGAGGCGCGAATCCGTGGATGCCATCTCCAAACCGGATCACCCCGCGCGAGGCGTCCAGAATGAAGACAAGGGCATCGCCTGGTTGGCTGGAGAGATCGTCCACCTGTTCCCAGGGCTGGCATTGGCCCGGTATGATGGGCAACGTGCCTGTTTGGCGATATGTGGTCATGCAGCTTTCAGCTGCATCCTGATCCACAAACCACGCCATCCGCACCTGGCGCACGGGGGGAAAGCGCAGCGTATAGGTCTGATGAGGCCCGCCAACGGCTTTGAAAAAGTCGCCTTTCGCGCCAACGGGATCGTATGCCTGACTCCCCGCATTGTTGTAAAATCCCTGTCGCAGGGCATGGCCCCCAAAGAAATAGCGCACGGGGTCTTCGGCCATCCAGCTGTAATACCACATGTGGGGCTGACCGATCTCGTTGCCCACTTCAAAGGTGCGCACGCGAACAGGTTCGGGAAACCCCATGGCCGCACGTTGTGCACCCCAGGGGGAATCCGCGGGGCCATTCAGGAACTCGACGAGATCGGCCGCGTCCTGGGCGGTCATCGTGCCGAAATTGACGGTGACCGTCAGCTCGGCGCCCACATCCTGGACGAAACGCAGGATACGGGCGAGATCGACGCCGTTGGTTCGCTGGCGGCGATGTCCGGGCCGGATCTCCTCATCCCGTTTCCAGTCATAAGCATCGGCGTTGTTGCCGCCGGGCCAGCGGATAAGCTGAATATGAAGGCTTCGGGTGGAGGTGATGAAGTCGGGGTTCTCGACGGTCTGTTGAGCATTGGCCTGCTGGGTGAGGTTGGTGCCCCACAGGTCGGGGGAGATGACAGGGCCTGGGCGGGTGGCATCCACCAGGATGGCGGCCTGGGCCGGGGCCGAAGCCTGAACCTGGATGGCGGCTGAACGGCTCGTCCAGCTCCAAACCAGCAGCAAACTGGCAAATGTGAGAAAGACGCCCAGAGCTTTCCTTCGGAGGAGTGCTTTCATGCGTTTATCCTCATTGCTGGCCCTGGCCGGCTATTTTCGTACCCAGGGCAAGAAGCTTCGGTGTTCCTCCGGGGGCATGGGCGTGGGGGTGGCTTGATCGCTGGATAGCACGCCCGTGCCCCGGTTATCGTGGCGGTAGCGAGGCCAGATAGCCTGACCGTAGCCCTGTAGCCCGCTGTGTTCGATGATGTTCAGTGAGCCATCTTCCTGCACCACGTAGATGGCGCCGTTGATGAGCGTGGGCGTGGAAAGGACCCGGGCATCGGTGGCGAGGTCATAGCTGCGGACCACCTGGCCTTCCAGGGTAAGGATTTGCAACAGGCCATCGGTAGCGAAGAGCACATAGGCGTCGTCGGCCAGGGTGGGCGAGGCGTGGGCGAAACTGCCAGGCGCTTCGGCCAGCAGGGTGGTCTGACAATCGGGAGTCACTTTCAAAAGCTGGCCCTTGCGAGTGTGGTTTTCATCAGGCACGGTCACCGCGAGGTAGGCATGGCCATGTTGATCCACGGTGGGCGCGGCGTAGAAGCCCACGGCTTGGGTCTGGGGCTCAAAGGGGAAACTCACCCGGCATTGCTCTTCCAGATCCCTGTCCAGGCGATAGAGTGTCACCTGAAACTGACCAGCATGTTCGGGCGCCTGGTTGGGCCGCACATATTGCACCCATAACCCCGCACCATCGAGCGTGATTTCCCCCGCCACCGAGTCGGCATTGGCTCCCTGATAGGGAAGGTAATAGCAGGCGAAGTCGCCGGGATCGAAGGTGGCCAGGACGTTCAGCGCTTTATCGACTTTGGTGACGGAACAGCCATGTAGATAGACTTCCTCCACCTGCTCCTGGCCCTTCGTTTGCTTGGCCGAGCCAATGTAAAGATAGTCGCCGTCACTGACCAGGCTGGTGCCGATCCAGGCCCGGAAGTCGTCGTGCGTGTTGAGGCTATGCACGATCTGTCCCTGGGCGTCGAGGGCGAATACACCGCCGCAGTTGGCGTTGATGGGGTTTTGGCAGGTATCGGTGGGGGTATTCACTGTTCCGAAGTAGTAAAGCCCATCCAGAAACACGCCACTGCTGTCGCTGGTGGTTTGCACCGAGATTTTCCTTTGCAGGGAGAAATCGGCGTCATCCAGCATGAAGACCGTACCACCAAAGGTGGTGTTCCAGAAGAGGGTGTTGCGTTCGTCCGCGTAGGTGAGGGTAGCCTCGCCCGCGGCGTCGTCCCGCAAGCGATAGAGTTTGCCGTCGTCCAGGTTGTAGCCGAAGAGGGCGTGGCGGTACGGGCCAGGGCCGGAACAATTGCGGTTGTGTTCGTGGTTGGGATAGATGAGCCAATGGCCGACCTGGATGGGAGAGGCGGTGAGGTTGGCGCAGTCGGTGTGCGGGATGGTGATGGTACGAACGTCACCCCGCTGGGTATAGACCGCGTCCTCCACCAGGGGGAAGGGCTGGGGCGTGGGGGTAACGGTGGGCGTTCCGGCGGGAGTCGGCGTAGGCGTGGAGGTGGGGGAAGGGTTGGCACCTGGCGTTGCTGTGGGGACGGGTTGATAGCTCCCAACTACGTCGGCGATGGTGCGGGCCTGGGCATCGTAACGGGCCAGGAGCTGAAAGAGGGGTTCGATCTCGTCGAAATGTTTGCTGATAGTGTCATCATTGACGACGATACCCAGGACTTGGTCGGATGAAGCGGAGCGCAAAGCGTTCTCGATATCCGCCAGCGTCACCGCGGCGTCGCCCAGATGGTCAATGGCATAACCCGCGTTGGTCACTTTGATGACGACATGGCCGTTGTATGTGGTCTGGACTGGGGTGCTGATGAGATCGCTTTTCGCGTTATCTTCGCCCGCTTTGGTGGCGTAATACAGGACGCCCGCAGGCCAATCGATGTCCGCGTCCGACATGCCCGCGGCAAGGATGGGCTGATCAGTCAGTCCGGCAAAGAGGCTCATGAGTTTGGCCATATTGCCTTTGTAGATGCCGGGGGTGGCGTACCAGCCGTCGGTGCGGATCAGGTCGGGACGCTCGGTATAGCCATCGAAGAATTTGTGGGTGGGGCCATGATGATGGAGCGCGATCTCATGGCCGCTGGCCTCCCAGGCCTGGACGGTGGCCGACAGCTCCTTTTCCTCGACATAGCGCAGCCAGGGTTCGGAGAATTGCAGCGAGACTTTGGCGTTATAAGCGTCGGCCAGATCCATGAAGTTCACCAGTTTGGGCCAGAGCGCCTGGACATGGGCGAGATCCGCCACTTCGAGATGAAACGTCAGGAAGACGCCGTGGGCCTGGGTGACGTCATCCTCCGGTGAGGACGGGGTGACGGCAAGGGCACGGGGCAACCAGAGGACGGCAGGGATCAGCATACACAGGCTCAGGACGATCCCGGGAAAGAAACGGCGAAGCATGGGATATCTCCTTGGTGGGAACGGGCTGCGAGTTACTTTAGAGCGCCATCAACGACGCGAGTTTCCCATCCAAGATATCCCACAATTGCTATGCTCGTTTCAAAGATATGTTAGAAAAATGCAAAAAGTGTAGCCGTGTGTTTTTGTTTCATGTATTCTAGCGCCCGCTGGCTTGCTGATGCCGGATCAGTTCCCGTACCCAATACCCGCTGTCCTTGATGATGCGCTGCTGCGTGCGATGGTCCACATAGACGATGCCGAATCGTTTGCTGAAACCCTCGGCCCACTCGAAATTGTCCATCAGGGTCCAGATGAAATACCCGCGCAGGTCCGCGCCGTCCTGAATCGCCCGCGCAGCCTGGCTCATGTACGCCTGAAGGAAGGCGATCCGGTCGGGATCATGCACCCGGCCATCTTTGGAAACCACGTCATCGAAGGCCGCGCCGTTCTCGGTTACATACAACACGGGGCGGCCGTAGTCTTGCGTCAGGCGCATGAGCCAGTCGTACAGGCCCTGGGGATAGACCTCCCAGCCCATGGCTGTGTACTGGGGCGGAGGTGCGCCCGGCTCGGGCTGTCGCGGTCCCTCGTCGAGCCACGCCCGGAACAGGGGGATGTACCACCGATGGCTGACGAACCCGCGGGAGTAGTAATTCACGCCCAGGAAATCGATGGGTTGGGCGATGATAGCCATGTCGCCGGGCTGGATGGGCGGGCGGAGGAAGCGGATGCGGCGCATGAGTTCGGCCGGATAGCGTCCGCGATAGATGGCGTCCAGGAAGAAGGTGTTGGTGAGTTGATCCGCCAGCCGCGCGGCTTCCCGGTCCTTTGCCGTGGGACGGGCGGGTTCGATGGTATGCATGCCCAGGGTGATGCCTACCTGCGCGTCGGGCGAGAGGGCCCGGATGCGCTCCACCGCCATGCCGTGGGCCAGCAGTTCGTGATGGGCCACCCGGAAGTATTCCCAGGGCCGACGCCGACCGGGCGCGTGTTCTCCCACGAAATAGCCCAACCACGCGTGCTCCCACGGCTCGTTCAGGGTGATCCAGTGCTTCACCCGGTCGCCCAGATGCCGCACCACAACTTCCGCATAATCCGCAAAGATAAGCGCGGTCTCCCGGCCCGCGAACCCCCCGTACGCGTCCATGAGCGCCTGGGGCATATCCCAATGGAAGAGGGTGACGAAGGGCGTGATCTCCGCTTCCAGCAACGCGTCCACCAGGCGGCTGTAATAATCCAACCCCTTTGGGTTCACCTCTCCCATGCCCAGGGGAAGGACGCGCGGCCATGAGATGGAGAACCGATAGGCGTTCAGGCCCAACTCCCGCATGATGTCGATGTCGGTCTGAAAGTCATGGTAGGTGTCGCAAGCCACGTCGCCCGTCTCGCCCGTCTTGATCTTCCCGGGTGTGTGGCTGAACACATCCCAGATGGAAAGCCCCTTGCCATCCTCATGCCAGCCACCTTCGATCTGATAAGCAGACGTGGCCGTGCCGAAAAGGAAGCCGGGAGGGAATTGGGGAAACTCGGTCATGACAATCCCTCTGCTCGATAGGCCATCTCCGCCCGCAGTTTAGCGTAATCTCGCGGATAGGTGATGAAGAAGAGTGAGAAAATGAGGGCGCAGATGATCCAGGGGAAGGGTACCATCCACAACATGGCTTGGGTGATGCCGATACTGTCGGCCAGACGCCCTGCGAAATAAGCAGCCAGGGCCGCGAACCCACTTTCGATGAAGGCCACAAAGGCATAGGCCGAGGCCCGCATTTCGGGCGGAGTGACATTCTGCATCATCGGGGCCTTGGCTCCCGACCCCGCCCAACTGATGAACAACGCGGTGAAAAAGCTGAATCCAATGATGAAGGGAATGGACCAATTTTGCGAGTAGGTGAAAAGCAGATAGGTGAGGGGGATGCCGCTGAGCACAGATATCAAGCCCACCAGGGGGCGGCCAAAGCGCACGCTCTTTCGCTCAGCGAAATCGCCCAGATACCCGCCGAACACATTGGAGATGGCCGTGCCCACGACAATAGCCGCGAAGATGATGGAGGCCATGGTCTCATCCATGTCGTGCGTGCGCACCAGCCAGGTGATGAAATAGAGTCCCAGCACCACCCAGGGCATGCTGCCCGCCAGCCCCTGGCCGATAGCCACCCAGATGGTGGGGATGGACAGCAGCTTGGGCACGTCCGAAAGTTTGACCCGGAAAAGCTCCGCGGTGGACGCATCCAGCTTGCCCTCCAGCTCCGGCTCTCCCTGGCCCCGCACCGGCTCATCCACCAGCCACCACACCAACAGCCCCGACAACACGCTCAATCCGCCCAGCATGAAGAAGCCCCAGCGCCACAGGTCGGGCGTGGCCAAAAAGCCCAGGGCGATGGTGAAGATGATCGCGCCCAGCACGCCGATGGCGCTGAGGATGCCCAGGGCCTGACCCCGCTTCTGCGGTGGATACATGTCGGAAATCAGGGAAAAAACCGCGGGCATGAGGCACCCCAGCCCGATGCCCGAAATAGCTCGCAGCGTCAGCAACTGCCCGAAATTGGTGGTGAACCCGATGAGCAGCGTCCAGATGCCCCAGATGCCCGTCCCCACCATGATCACATACTTGCGGGAATAGCGGTCGGAAAGATAACCCCAGAAGGGCGCGGTCACCGACTGCAGGATGTTGCGGATGGTGCCGATGACGCCCAACTGGCTGTAACTCAGCCCCCACAGGGTCTGCAAGGTGGGGAACAGCACCGACATGGCCTGGCCCTCGCCTTGGTCGATGAGATAGCCAAAGGCCAGGGCAAAGAGGGAGCGGCCCGAGGCCACTTGTTTGGGCTGAACCGCGGTCGTTTCTTCGGTTGCAGGAAGGGATATGGCGTCGGTCATAGGCAAAGCCTCACAAGCATAATGGTTGGGTCATGCGTCCCGTTCTCACGCATCACGCAGCATGACTCACGGCATCTCATCGCCGCACGAATTCGGGCAGATAGTCCTTCTCCGCCTCGACCATCTCCTTGAACATGGCCCGGGCCTCCGCCAGGGAACACACGGCCGAGGTCAGGGGGTCCAGCATGAGCGCGTGGATGGCGGCTTCCCGATCCTCCTCCAGGATGGATTTCGCCGTCAGTTCGTGGAAGGCCATGTGCCAGCGGTCAATGGCGGCCAGTTGCGGGGGCAACGCGCCGAAGTGCACGGGCTGCACGCCTCGCCTGTCCACCAGGCAGGCCACTTCCACCACGCCATCCTGGGGCAGGTTGTCGATGAGGCCCGTGTTAGGCACATTACCGTAGATCACGGCGGGGCGGCCCGTCTCCATGGCTTCAATGATGTAGGATGCGTACTCCGTGCTGCGCTCCAGCTTGACGCGGGGATCGCGGCCTCGGGCCTTGCGCTTCAGATACTGTTTGATCTCGAAATCCCCAGCTTCCCGCCATTGGGGCCAGTGGTTGGCATAGAAGCCGCTTTCGCCCAGGTACCCCGCGCGGGTGTATTTTTCGATGAGGTCAGGTCGCTTGCGGAACCAGGGCACGTATTCGGAGAAATGTCCGCTGGATTCGGTGACGAACGCGCCCAGTTGCAGCATGGTCTCGAAACGGATGGGGTCTTGCTCATAGATTTCGGGATCACGGGCTCGTTCCCGCAGCCGCGGATACAGGTCCTCACCATCCCGCTCCAACCTGGTGAACCAGGCCACGTGGTTGATCCCGGCCACCTCGTAAACCAGCTCGTCGTAGGGGATGTCGAGATAGCGGGCGAGCTGCTCGCTGGTGTGCTGCACCGAGTGGCACAGGCCCACGATGGGCAGCGTGCTGGCTCGCACGCCCACCAGCGTCATGATGGACATGGGATTCGTGTAGTTGAGGACGAGGGCGTCGGGAGCCAGCCGTTCGGTGTCGGCCAGGATGTCCAGCCAGGCGGGCGCGGTGCGCAGGGCTTTGAACAACCCGCCCGGGCCGATGGTGTCGCCAATGCATTGATCCACCCCGTACTTCAGCGGGATCTCGTAATCGGGACGCACGCAGGCCAGCCCCGCCACTTCAATCATATTGATGATGTAATCGCTGTCCGCCATGACCTGGGTGCGGTCGGTGCTGGCCGACACGCGCCAGTCCTTCCCCGTCAACTCGATGAGCAGTTCCGCCATCTGATGGGAGAGCTCCAGCCGTTCGCCATCGATATCCACCAGCGCGAATTCCCCCTGCTCCAGGCCGGGCGTCAGCAGGATGTCCATCATGAGTTGTTTGGCGAACACGGCGCTCCCCGCGCCGAGAATAGTCACTTTAGGCATGGATGTCTCTCCAGGATTTGACGGTTTCGCAAGGGGTAACGTGTGGGAGTAAGTGTACTGCGTATTCCGTACTCCGTTTATGATTGGCCGCGACGGAATACGGGATACGCAATACGCAATGCGTTTCCTGCCGCCAGGTTGGCAAAAGGCGTTCTTTGCGCCACCCGCGCGATTTCGCTAACCCGCCAGCGCGTCCATCGCGATTTCTACCAGGGCCTGCAGACGCAAGGCCGCGGTCATGTCGCCTTCGATACGCAATACGCCCGTGCCCACGGCTTCGGCTGGATCGAGCTGGCCGGTGAAGAGGCGGGCCGCGTCCGCCGCGGGCATGGTCAGAGTCACCGCGGGCGCGTTTTGTTGCCCGCGACCGAACTCGAAAACGCCATCCTTCACAGCCAGCCAGGCATCGCCTAATCCTTCCAGGCGGAACTGGATGACGCCCGACCAGCCTTCCACCTCATCCTGCATCTCTGCATCCTCGTTCCCCCGCTGGGCGAGGAACTCGAAAAAGGGTATCAGGTCCTCGGATTCGAACTGGCCCGAGGCGAGCTTGCTTTGCAGCGCGGCTTCAGTGCTCATGGCTTTCTCCCTCATGGTCGTGAGGTTCGCCAATGTCTTCGTTCCACAGCTCCGGATTGTTGGCGATGAAGTCCTCCATCATCTGAATGCATTCGGGATCGTTTAGCACCTCCACCTCGACCCCGCGGGAGCGCACATATTCTTCCGGGCCTTTGAAGGTAACGTTTTCGCCCACGACCACCTTGGGGATTTTGTAAAGCAGGATGGCGCCGCTGCACATGTCGCAGGGGGAAAGGGTGGAGTAAAGGACCGCGCGCTGGTATTCCGCCGCGGTGAGACGGCCCGCGTCCTCCAGCGCGGCCATCTCGGCATGCAAGATGGCGCTGCCCTTTTGCACCCGCTGGTTGTGCCCGCGGCCCACGATCTTGCCGTCGATGACCAGCACGGAGCCGATGGGGATACCGCCCTCAGCCAACCCCTTTTTGGCTTCCTCAATAGCGGCTTTCATGAATTCATCCATGATTTTCCTCCTGATGTATGGAAATACGAGTTAGACGATTATTCCCGTCGATAGGGTTTGAGATAAGCGCCCGGATAAGGGGCATTGCGCCCGGCAATGGCCAGGGCGAAGATGGTGATGAGGTAAGGAAGGGCGAGGAAGGCTTCGTAGGGGAGCTGGAAGCCCAGGGTTTGCAATCGTAATTGCAAAGCCGAGACCGCACCAAAGAGCAACGCGCCCCACATGGCCCGTACCGGGTCCCATCGCGCGAAAATGACCAGTGCGATACTCACCCAACCGCGGCCGGCGATGATGCCGGGCGAGAACGCGCCCAATTGGGCCAGCGAGAGAAACGCACCACCGATAGCCATGAACGCGCCGCCGATGATCAGGGCAAGATAGCGGATGCGATAGACGTTCACGCCCGCTGCATCCGCGGCTTCGGGGTTTTCGCCCACCGCACGTAAGGAAAGACCGAAACTGCTGCGATAAAGCATCCACCAGGCCAGGGGAACCAGCACAAGGAAGGCGACATAAGTCAGCAGGTATTGGTTGAGCACAGGCCCGAGGATGGGGATATTCCCGAAGATGGCGATCTGGCCGAAGGGTTCGATGGAAGGAAGCACCTTGCTTTCCCCAAACACCAGCCTGAACCCGAACATGGAGAGCGCGATGCTGAGCAGGGTGATGCCCAGACCCGAGACGTGTTGGTTGACGCCCAGCGTGACGCTAAGCAACCCCATGAGCAGGGCCATGATCACCCCAGCCAGGACAGCCGCGCCCAGACCAATCCACAAGTATCCGGGCAAACCCGCCTGACTCGCCTTGGCCGCGGCGGCAAAACCCACAAACGCGCCCAAAAACATGATTCCCTCGATACCCAGATTGAGCACGCCCGAACGTTCGGTATAGACCTCGCCAATGCTGGCCCATACCAGAGGTGTGGCCACACGCAAAGTTGCGGCCAACACACCTACGAGAAAGGTCAACCAAACAGCCTGTTCCATGATGATTTCAGCGGATGCGGATGCGATAGCGTTGGAATAAGAGAAACGCAAGGGTGGTGAGCAACAGGGTAGCCTGGATCACATCGCCCAGATAAATGGGCACGCCCAAGGCACGGCTGACCGTCTGCGAGCCGGTGTCGATGAGCCCGATGAAGAACGCAGCCAGGGTCACACCCCACGCGTTGAGCCCGCCCAGGGTGGCCACGATGATGCCGGTATAGCCCTGTCCCCCCGCGATGGCGTCGATAAGATGGTAGTGGATGCCCGCGACTTCGTTCACCCCGGCCAGACCGGCAATGCCCCCGCTGACCAGCGCGGAGATGAGCAGGGTGCGGTCCACGTTGATGCCCGCAAACCGGGCCGCCTGGGGACCCAATCCCACGGCTTTCATCTTCAGCCCGAACGGCGTGCGGGTGAGAATGAACCAAACAATGAGGATGACCGCCAGGGCAATGAGAAAGCCCAGATGCAACCGGGTACGGGGGATCAGTTTGGGAAAGATGGCGCTGGCCGCGATCTCGGGCGATTGAGGCCATTGGGAGACGGGATCGCGCCAGGGGCCGTTGAGGATGGCGCTGACAATGAGCAAAGCCACCGCGTTCAACAACAGGGTCGTCACCACCTCGTCGATGTGCAGCTTGACCCGCATGAGCGCAGGGATGAGCACCCAGGCCATGCCCGCGGCGAACCCGCCCGCGAGCATAAGGGGAATGGCGACCCACGGAGGCGCGGCGTGCATGTGGATGCCGATAGCCGTGGCTGCGGTCGCTCCCATGAGCATTTGCCCCTCCGCGCCAATGTTCCAGAACCCACCCACGAAGGCAAAGGTCACGGCCGCGCCCGTAAGGAGCAACGGCGTCGATTTCACCAAGACCTCGATGAAACTTACCCGGCTGGAAAGGGGATCGATCAGGAAGTAGTAAAACGCGTGGAAGGGATTGGCCCCTACCAGGATCACCAGCACCGAGGTGATGAGGATGGTGAACAAAATGGCCAGTAGGGGAATCAGGGGCCGAAACCAAACAGGCGCGGGAGATTTCTCTATGCGTAGTTTCATGCCGCCTCCGTGTTTTCAGGTTCATTGGCAATGCGTACGCCGCTCATGAGCAGACCTAAGGTCTCCAAATCTACATCGGGGGGCACGATGCCCATGATTTCCCCCTCATACATGACCGCGACCCGATCCGAAAGAGTCAGGATCTCGTCCAGGTCTTCTGAGATAAGGAGAATGGCCGCACCTCGTTCGCGCTGTTCCACCAATTTTTGATGCACATACTCGGTAGCGCCGACATCCAGCCCGCGAGTGGGTTGGGCAACAATGATTACCGAGGGATTGCGCTCCAGCACCCGGGCCAGGATGACCTTTTGCATGTTCCCTCCCGAAAGGGTACGGATGGGGTCGTCGGGGCGGGCTTTGATTTGATAGGCTTCGATGAGTTGTTCTGCATGGGCTCGCATGCGTTTTTTGTCCAGCACACCACCTCGGGTATAGGCATCCAGATGCTCCAGGGCCATGTTCTGGGCTACTGTCAGGTCGAGCACGACGCTTTCGTGGCGGTCTTCGGGGATGCGGCCCACACCTGCGGCCATGACCTTGCGCGGCCCCGCGTTGGTGATGTCGTGGCCGTTGGCAACGATGTAGCCGCCCGTGCATCTCCGTACCCCTTCCAACACCTGGGCCAGCTCCCGTTGGCCGTTACCCGACACCCCTGCCAGTCCCAGGATTTCCCCGGCCCGCACGTGGAGGGTCACATCTTTGACCGCGGGCAATCCCCGGCTGTCCAGGGCCGCGACTTTTTCCAACCGCAACAGCACGTCATCCCGGGGCGAGGTGTCGGGCTTGCTCACGCCGAAAGTGGGGCGTCCCACCATCATGCGGGCGAGCTCGGCCGGGGTCGTCTCCTGTGTGCGCACCGTCCCGATGACCTCCCCCTGGCGCAAGACTGTCACCCGGTCGGTGATGGCCATCACCTCGTGCAGTTTGTGGCTGATGAACACCACCGAAAGCCCCTGGGACTGCATTCGGCGCAGTCCCTCGAAGAGCTGTTCCACTTCTTGGGGCGTGAGCACCGCGGTGGGTTCATCCAGGATGAGGACATCGGCCTGGCGATAGAGGGCTTTCAGGATTTCCACCCGCTGTCGCTGGCCCACGGATAGGTCCTTGACCCGGGCGTTGGGGTCCACCTCGATGCCGAAGCGCCGCGCCGCGTCCAGCACCTTCTGGCTGGCCGCGGGCAGATCGAGGCGAAAGCCGTCGGTGTAGCCCAGCACGACGTTTTCGGCCACGGTCAGGGGCGCGGCCAGGGCGAAATGCTGGGTGACCATGCCGATGCCGTGGGCGATGGCGTCCTTGGGCGAGTGAATGACCACGGGCTGGCCTTTGATGCGGATTTCCCCTGCGTCAGGATGATAGAGCCCATACAAGATCCGCATCAGGGTGGTTTTGCCCGCGCCATTCTCGCCCAAAAGCGCGTGGATCTCCCCTTGTTCCAACGTGAAATCAACGTGGTTATTGGCGATGACCGGCCCGAAGCGCTTGACAATGCCGCGCATCTCCACGGCCGGTGGCGAGATGGATTCGGTCATGGGCCAAGTGAGGGTGAAAGCATGGGCGAGGGACCATGGACGATGGACGACACCTCTTTGGCTCAAGCATCGTGCGCCCATCATCCATGGTCATGGCATCGGTGCAAGGAACGTTTTCGCCCAGGCATACCATCGCCCTATGCGTGGATGCCTGGCAAACCCGTTATTTCGTGGACGCGGGAGGCTGCGCCTCGTTGATGTCGACGCGGAAGGTGCCGTTCTTGATTTGTTCCTCGCGCTCTTTCACCTTTTGGATGAGCTCATCGGTGATCTCGGCGCACTTGACGTCTTTGTTAATGGGCGCGAGGCTAGCCCCGCCTTTGCCCATCATGCTGAAGTCCTTTAGGTCTTGAGCGGTGTACGCGCCCTTGGCCACCTGATCGATGATGTAGTTGACCGTGGGCTCCATGTGCCAGACGGGCCCGCTGACCACATAATCGGGGGCCAGTTCGCGCTGATCGCTCATGTTGCCGAACGCGCACAGGCCGTTTTCGGCCGCGGCCTCAATGACGCCAAAGCGCTCCGCGAAGAGCACATCCGCGCCCGCATCGATCTGGGCCAGCGCGGCCTCTTTGGCAGCCGCGGGGTCGAACCAGCTGTTGATGAAGGAAGTCAGCACAACTACGTCGGGATTCATTTCCTCCGCGCCGGCGATAAACGCGTTGACGATGCGATTCACTTCGGGTACGGGCATGCCACCCACGACGCCGATCTTGTTGCTTTTGGTGATGGCTCCGGCCAACATGCCGCTGAGGTACGCGGGTTCATGAATCCAATTGTCGAACACGGAGAAGTTGGGCTCCGCAGGGCCGCCACCCGACCCGAACACGAACGCGATCTCGGGGTAATCTTTGGCTACGCGGCGCACCGCTTCCTCATTGCCGAACGCGTCGCCAAAGATGATATCGGGCTTGTTCTTTTCCGCCACCTCCCGCAAAATGCGTTCCATATCGCCTGAATAGCCGATGTCATCGGTGTAGGTATAGGTGATCTTCCCCTCATCCTGGGCTTTGTTCAACGCCGAATGGATGACCCCATCCCAGGGTTCTTCGATGGCGGTGGCATAGGCCCCAAACACGTTGAGCACCCCGGTCTTTTCACCAGCCTTGTCCGATTCGGGTGCCGAGGCGGGGGGTGCACAGGCGGCGAGCATGAGGGCGAGGATAAATGCAGCGAGGGCGAACACAACACGACGGTTCATGGACAAGACCTCCTTTTTGGGGTGTGTAGGGATTGAGGGATGGTATCTGGTAGGGAACAAGGGATGATTGACCCATTATTAGGGAAAACCGGCACTTTGTCAATGGCCCCGTTGAAGGCTTGGAAATGTCCGAGACGTATGGCAAATCCCTCACTTTGGTGTATAATTGGAGGCTGCTGTCCACGACCACACGGATGGCCTGTCAATTACCCAATCCTCACTCGACCCATCGATCAACGTCATGGAAATCACCTGGTACGGACTGGCGTGCTTCCGATTCAAAAGCCGCCAACTCACCATTGTCGCCGATCCCTACGCGCCTGAAATCGGGTTGACACTGCCCAGCTTGCGGGCCCGAGTCGTCACCATCAGCCACGACGTGCCCGGCCACAATTATCTCAAGGCCATCAAAGGCTATGAACATGTCTTCGATGGCCCGGGCGAATACGAGGTCAACGGCGTGTTCATCACCGGCGTCGCCACTTATCATCGGGGCAAGCCGGGCGAGCGGGAGCGGAATACCGCGTTTCTGTACGAGTTCGAGGACATCAGCATAGGGCATCTGGGCGACCTGGGCTCCACCCTGGATCGCAAGCAGATCGAGGCCATGAACAGCCCGGACATCCTCATCGTGCCCGTAGGGGGTGGGGATATCCTCGATGCCTCCCAGGCTGTGGAGGTCATCACCGAGCTGGAGCCCCAGATCGTCATCCCCATGCACTATGCTCAACCGGGCTTGAAACTCAACCTGGAACCGATTGAGAAGTTCCTGAAAGAAATGGGCGTGGGCGAGATTGAGCCCATCCCCAGTCTGAAAGTACGAAAGTCCGATTTAACCGGCGACGAGACCCGTGTCGTCGTGCTGGAATCACAAGGAGCACCTGTATGAAACGATTACTGATGGCGGCTGTGTGGTTAATGCTTATTCTGGTGGTCGCTGCCTGTGGTGGGGGCGATACGACCCCGCCTCCTTCGGGGCCACAGGCCACGCCCCCGACCGGCGTCGAAAGCGATGCTGCGCTCAAACAGATGATGGAGGAAGTGGAGGCCAACCCCTCGGCCGCGGGCTATCTCAAGCTGGGCAACGCCTATGCCGAACGGGGGCGGTTTTCTGAAGCAGAACAAGCCTATGAAAAGGGCCTCCAGATCAATCCTAACGATCCCACCATCCTCTCCAACCTGGGCGTGACCCTCTACCAGATGGGGCGGTTTTCCGAGGCCAAAGCCAAATTTGAGAAAGCCCTCAGCCTCCGGCCCGACGATGCTGCCACCACGTACCTGTTGGGCGCGACCTTCTTGCAGATGGGGGATCAGCAACAGGCCGAGGCCATGTTCAAAAAAGCCCTGGACATCGATCCCCAGCTGCCCGAGGCTCATTTCGGTTTGGGCACCCTCTATATGCTGCAGGGCAAAAAGGATCTGGCTATCCAGGAATTTGAGACCTTCCTGGCGGGGCCGCCACCGCAAGACCCACGAGCCATCACCGAAGCCCAACGCTATCTCGACCAGCTCAAGGGGCAATAATCGCGCGTGACCGCCAACCTCTCGCACCAGGAATTCGAGTATTACCAGCTTCCCAATGGCCTGACGGTCGCGTACACGCCCATTCCCTGCGTGCGCTCCCTGGCCATGGGGCTTTATCTGCAAGTGGGCGCCCGCTATGAGCGGGATGAGGAAGCAGGCGTCAGCCATTTCTTGGAACACATGGTGTTCAAGGGCTGCCAGGGCTGGCCCACCGCGCTGGAGATTGCCAACGCGGTGGAAGGGCGAGGCGGTTATCTCAACGCGTCCACCAGCTACGAGTTCACCACCTATTGGATCAAGGTGGGCGCCAGGCACTGGCGGGAAAGCTTAAAACTGCTGGCCTCCATGGTCCAGCGGCCCCTGCTCGATTCCGAGGAGATGGAGCGGGAGCGAGGGGTGATCTTGGATGAAATTGCGATGTATCGGGATGTGCCCGAGGATCTAGTGGGCCAGTTGGGGAACAAGGCGATGTGGGGGGAACACCCCCTGGGCCGGGAGATCGCGGGCGAACTGGAGACGGTGGCGGCACTCTCTCGCGAGGCGCTACGGGCCTTCCATGCCCGCGCCTATCGTCCCGACCGGGCCGTGCTCACCCTGGCCGGGGCCATGGAGCCAGAGGTCATCCGTCGGGCGGTAGAAGATGAGTTCGGCGGTTGGCAAGGGGAGGGTGATCCGCCTGAGATGTTGCCTGCACCCCCCGCGCCATCTAATCCCCGATATCGCATCGCGATCCGTGAGAGCGAGCAGGCGCATTTGCAGTTGGCCGTGCCCGGCCTGCCGCGGTTGCATCCTCAACGTTTTGTCCTGCGTTTGCTCAATGTCATGGCGGGCGAAGGCATGAGTTCCCGGTTGTGGCAGCGTCTGCGCGAGGAGCAGGGCCTGACCTACAACATCGGTTCGTTCACCAACACGTTTCATGATGCGGGCATCCTGGGGGTGTATGGTGGTTGCGATGCGGATCGCTTGTTCGAGGCCCTGGA
>DRQW01000205.1 GCA_011371305.1 Anaerolineae bacterium
GAGCTGGACCGCAAGGCGGTGTATGCCCGCTGGGGTTGGGATTGGGCGCATCTCATGCGAGAGCTTTATCAGCAACGGGAGGAGACCATGTGGAACCTGGAGGATTTCGGTGGTCCTATCCTCCACCGCCAGTTTGAGGTCCAGGGCCAATGGCTCAGTCCCTATGATGTGTTAGCTGCACTGGCGTATGAAGAGCAAGCGGTGGGTGATGTATTGTGGGCATGGCGTGATCGGATCGACTGGACGCAATCATGAGAGATTTGCAGACCATCGACGCATTGCGCGAAGGAACGGCCACGCAGCAGGCCGCGTGGCGGGTGTTGGTTGCTTTGGGTATTTTGGAAATCCTGGCGCCCTTCCAAGCCCGGCTGGTGGGTACAATTCCCATCGATGTGGATATCCCAGGCAGCGATCTCGACATCATATGCCACGCACCTGACCTAGACGCGCTGGCCCGAACTTTGGAAGCCCACTTCAGCTATCTCCCAGACTTTCGTTTCTCCCGTAAGCAACACTACAGGCAATCTGTGCTGATATGCGAGTTCAGGTATGGTGGATTTCCTATCCAGGTGTATGGTTCGCCCACGCCGGTGGCACGACAACGGGCCTGGGTGCATCTGGTCGCGGAGGCACACCTACTGGCGCAGGGCGGCGCGGCGGCCAAAGCCGCGGTGAGGGCATTGAAACTTGCCGGAGAAAAGACAGAGCCCGCCTTTGCCCAGGTCTTTGGGCTGGCGGGCGACCCGTATGAGGTGTTATATGATTTGGGGATGAGGCTGCTTGGGATGGAGTGTGAGGGCGATGATTAGGACTGGGGTTCGGCAGCATCTGGGACACGCGCCCAGAAGTCAGGCTGGTGGCAAGGAATATCGTAGGGAGCGCAGACGATTTCCATGAAGCGGGGGAGGAGTTTTTCGGTTTCCGGGCTGGGTTGGAAGGAATCCAGCATTTCCTGGATTTGCTCTTCGGTGAACAGATGGGCGTAAATATGGAGATAGCGGCGGAAACGCACAAGATGGTCTTCCAAATCGAGTTCAGGATGAAACTGGGTGGCCCAGATGGGCTTGCCAGGAATACGCATAGCTTCGTACGCGACTTTGTCGCTGTACGCCAGGGTGATCACGCCGGGCGGCATGACTTCTGCCCGTTCTTTGTGCCCAAGTTGGGCCATGAATTCATCGGGCAGGATGCCGAAAAGTTCGTCGTTCTTGGCTGCTTCGGTGAGGTAGATGGGAAATGTTCCGATCTCGGTGGTGTCGGGGTCGTTGACGATATTCCCTCCCAATGCCTGCACCATGAGCTGAAACCCAAAACAGGAGGCGAACATGGGTAGCCCCAAATCCACAATTTCACGCAAGCGTTGTAGGGTGGCGTCTTGATGAGGCAGATTCCATTTAGAAACATCAAACTCCCCCGATCCACCCACGAGTACTGCCTTATGCGCTCGGACCTTTTCCAAAGATGGGGGGCCTTGTAACAGGTCATAGGGCACGATAGCGTCCAGAGGAACGCGTAATCGCTTGGCAAAAGAGACACGCTCTTCGTGGCGGGCGGGGTCTTCGGCCCGGCGGGCCTGCAGCAGTAGCAATTTCAGCGTCATTGCCGATCCTCGTTGCGTTTTGGTCTAAAATTGCAGATGAATCCGAACAGTGATTATAATGGCTCCTCCCATGGATTGTAAAAACAACAGGCGTTTGTTTTCCTTATCGAAACCCCACGACGAACGTCACTTCGTTGGCTCTTCCGTTTTGCGTATTTTTTCAGTAGCTCCAGACAGCCGATGAAAAACACACTGATTATCGACCCAGCCATGGGTATGGCTGGGGATATGTTTTCCGCCGCACTTATTGGCCTGGGCGCCCCAGCGGATGCCATCCTGGGCGTCATGACGCGTACGGCCCGTCTGTTGGGTGAGGCCGAGATCCATGTCGAATGTATTCCCACACCAGAAGGCGATGGATATCGCCTGAAGGTGCATCTGGCCGCTAATGACCACGTGCTGCCCGAATCACGAGCTCGTAAGCTGCTGGAACAGGCCATTGAAGCAGAAGGATTGGCGAAGCCCTATGCTGAATTTGCCCGTCGTGCGCTGGCCATCCTTATTGACGCAGAACGGGAGGCGCACAGCAGCGGGCGGCTCGATTTCGGCGCCATGTACGTGCAGGCCATCGGCGTCGCTCATACGCCCTATCATCATACTCATGAAGAGCATGACCATGCCCACTCCCATCCACATGCTCATTTACATACTCACCACCATCATGACCACCATCATCCGGACGCCCCCTATCAACCAGGGGTAGATACCGAAGGCGAGTTCTTTATCGAGGTCTTTCCTGAATTCGCGACCGGTCTTGCAGAAATCGACACCTTTTCCCACGTGTTCGTTCTCTCCTGGATGCATCACAGCACGGGATATGCTCTGCAGGTGACGCCTCCCTGGCAACAAGGAGAAAAAAAGTGGGTGGGATTGTTCGCCAGCCGTTCGCCCAATCGCCCCAACCCTATTGGTCTGACCTTAACTGAGGTACGGGGAGTCGAAGGCAATCGGTTGATGACCGGGCCGCTGGATCTGTTCGATGGCACACCTATCATTGACATTAAGCCCCATGTGCGATCCCTGGACCAGACCGGGGTAGGAGATGATGGTTGGTTGGCTGAGACCAATCATCTGGAGTTGCACCGAAGGGGCATCCCGCACAGTCATGCGGGCGAAGAGGCCATGCTGCACGAGGCTCAAGACATACTGTTGGATGTGATGGGCGCGGCTACGGGGTTGCAGCAGTTAGGCATCGATATGAGTACGGTGACCTGTCTCATCCCTGTGGCCGTGGGCGGCGGTGTCATCAATTTCAGCCACGGCATCTTGCCCGCACCTGCGCCCGCCACCATAGCTATCCTCAAGCACCATCGCATCCCCCACGTGGCTGGGCCGGTGGACGTGGAGCTGCTGACGCCGACCGGTGCGGCCATCTTGGCTGCTCTGCATCCCCTTTGGCGGTGCCGTGAACCTCTGCCAGAGGCTCGTGTTCTGGCACGCGGTATGGGCCTGGGGACGAAAAATTTGCGGCCTCTCAACGCGCTGCGGTTGGCGCTGATGTCATAAAGCTGTCACTCGTCAGGCGCCATGTCAGTCCTGCGTCCATACAGGCAGATAGGCCCGATAGGCCCGCGAAGGTAGCCGCTGCCATAGCGTCGGGTCCTCACCCCCCAACCGCCATAAAATGACCCCGCGTAGGCTTGCATCCGCGGCCAGTTGCGCTCGCGCGGCTACACTGTCCGCATTGGCGAACACCACCGTGTGCTCTCCATCTCCATAGCTGAACCAAGGCTCCCGCACCAGTCCTCGATCATCGGCCTCCCACCATTGCAGGTCTGCGTTATGCTCCAGCCGCATCGCTTCTGCCTCCTCCCACACCAGAGCCTGCCCTGTCATATCCGCCAGGCTCAGTGGCACCCACAAGGGTTTGCTCTCGTCCCACCAGTCGTAACCATAGAGGTGGATGCCTAAGACCAGCTTGTCGGCCGGGGCCTGGGATCTGGCGTAATCGATGACCCGCTGCACCCAGTGGATGGGCGCGATGGGGCCAGGTGGGTCGCTGCCTATACAACCTGTCCGCCAGCACCAGCCATAGGTCATGATGCGCATCTCGTCTGCGGCCGCGGCCAGCGCCCGGTAATCCTGCGCGCCCGGCCCGTCCCAGCCTGCCGCGTCGAAGGTCTTGGGTTGCACGGTGATGGTGAGCAGCTTGCCTCGCGCGTGGAGATCGTCGGCCAGGGCCTGGACCCAGACTGAAAATCGATCCTTATCTTCAGCCCACATCCCTTCGTAATCCAAGTCGATGCCGTCGTAATCGTATTGGCTGACCTCATTCACGATGGCCTGACGATGAGACGCGGCCAGGGCGTCATCAGTGAGGATGGCGTGGATGCGGTCGCCATGGTATTGATTGCTGATTGTGGGGATGACGCGTACGCCCGCGAAGCGGGCTTCCCGCAACAGGGAGGAATCGCGAGCGCCCTGCAGGGGAGCAAGCGCACCATCCGTGCTTACGCCATACCAGAAGGGACTGATCGCATCGAGTTGACTGGCATGGGCGCGAAAGGACGCCCAGGCGGCTTCGGTATCCCAAGAGGTGGGCATCCAGGCCGAAACCTGCAGGCGGATGGGGGGAGGGAGGGGAGAGGCTAGGAGGGCTGCCGCTCGAGTGGGGAGGGGATGTGGGGATGCGTGAAGGCTGATGAGTGGGAGTAATCCGAGCAAGAAAAGGGTGTGCGCATAGCCTGGCACTATCTTGCCAACCACTGCTTCACTCCAAACCTTAGAAATGACTATTTTCAACACCTGTAACAACCGGTTCATTCGCCCAACCTCGTACCAATGAAATCAGGCCGACCACGCAAGAAGGCATCGATAGGCAACATTTTCTTACCCGGCAATTGCGCCTGTTCGATGATCAACAAACCCTGGCCGGTGCCCACAGCGACCTTCTTATCCCAGGCGATGACCCGGCCTGGCTCCGCTTCGCCCTCGGCCACGGACGCGGCCCCGATCTTCAGAGGCTGGCCCGCCCAGGTGGTGAATGCGCCCGGCCAGGGCTGATAGGCCCGCACCATGCGTTCGATCTCGGCCGCGGGCCGGGTCCAATCGATCCGGGCGTGCTCCTTCTTCACCAATCGGCAGATTGTGACGCCCTCTGTGGGCTGAGGTCTGGGACGGATTTTGCCTTCGAGATAGCAAGGCAGGGTCTCAATCAGCAGATCCGCCCCCAACCGGGCCAACCGGGCGCTCAGGCTTCCCGTGGTATCGTCCGGTCGGATGGGCTCGGCCTGCTGGCTGAGGATGGGGCCCGTGTCCATGCCCTCGTCCATCTGCATGATGGTGACGCCGGTGAGGGGATCGTCGGCGAGGATGGCCGCGGTGATAGGCGAAGCACCCCGCCAGCGGGGGAGCAGGGAAGCATGGACATTGACACAGCCATGTTTGGGCAGGGCTAGTACGTTGGGGCGCAGGATCTGGCCGTAGGCGGTGACGACGATAAGGTCGGGTTGCAGTGCAGCCAGGGTTTCGAAAGCATTGGGTTCGTGTAGTCTTTTGGGTTGAAGGATAACAGGGATGCCCGCTGCCAGGGCGGCTTCCTTGACGGGCGGTGGAGTTAGTTTGCGTCCGCGGCCTGCTTTGCGGTCAGGTTGGGTTACGACGCCCACGACGTGAAAGTCGGGATGATCGAGGAGTGCTTGCAGGGAGGGAACCGCAATTTCGGGCGTTCCCATGAAGACGGTGCGGATCATGGTAGTGTTGGCTAGGGTTGGAGGGTATCGGGAATAATGCTTTGCTGTAGAGCCGCTCGCTGATTCCGACGAAAAATGATGATCAGTGGCTCGGTAACCTGAAAGACCAGGGAAACCAGGTAGCGTCATTATCCTCCCGGTCTACTGGTTTACAGGCTTTCCAGTTTGCAGACCTTTACTATCTGAGTCTTTCTGTGTATTTATCCGTGTTTTCTTCAAAACAACAAAAGCAAACCACCGAAGAGGCCGGTGAGAACAGTGGCAAGATAGATAATCAATGACATGGCGATGGCCTGTTCGGGCAAGGCGCCGATTTGGGTGAACAGGCCCACATAACTCAATTCCCGTACACCAATGCCACCAATGGAGGGTAGGAGTAAGGCCAGGGAGACCAAAGGTGTGAACACGAGGTAGTCGATGAGACTTGCCTGAATGCCCACGGCCAAACCCGCGGTCATGTTGATAAGGATCCAGGAGGCGTTGAAGATGAGAGAAATCATCATGGCTCGTCCCAGGATGCGACTGTCATAATCTTGCAACGCTTCATAGAGGGAACGCAGGCTTTTCATACTCACGATACGCCGACCAAACCCATCGGGGAACAAACGCAGAATGTGATCCCGTAGCCATTGAATGAGGGTGCGTTGGCGTAGAAGCCAGAAGCCCGCGATACTGCCGAAGAAAGCCGCCAGGATGAACAGCGGAATCAGGGGATGGATATCGGCCCGGTTGAACGGTATGGCCAGGACGCCAATGCCCAACAGCACAAGGATGCCCAACAGCCGGTCGAGCACGACCGTCCCCACCGCACCTCCTGGGTCATCCGTCGCTTTAGCGAGATATACCGATTTGGCCACATCGCCGCCGAAGCCTGTAGGGAGGAGGGTATTGAAGAACGCGCCGATGTAGTACCAGCGTGCCAGGCTTCCGAACCCCACAATCATACCTCGGGCCTGAACTAGCACCTGCCAGCGCATAGTGCGCAATAGGATGCTGAAGGCGAAAAGGAGGACAGTGATGACCACCCACCAGGGATTGGCGTGGGTGATTACGTTCCCCAGCGAGGGTAGGTCAATACGGGCGAGGAGAAACAGAATCAGCCCCAGGCTGATAGCGGCTTTGAGGAGCGTTTTCCAATGGCGGGTCATAGCTCCGGCATTGTGCCACAACCTGGGGCGAGGGGCAAAACAGTATTCCGTCTTCAGTGAACAGGTATCAGTTGGTACGTTGGACCGTGCCCATGGGGAAGCCGTCGGTACGGGTTTCCATGTCTTGGGAGCCGTGGTCGCCCACGTCTTCGATACGTTCATCGATGAAAGGCTTCAGGGCAAAGGGAAGGGGGCTGTAATCTGGTTCGGGCTCAATGCTGATGACGGCCGCGTAGCCGGAGGTGAGGTCGATCGGCGGGTTGATGAAGTCCTGGCCAGGGAAGCTGGGGCCCGGTTTAGGGCCGGCTGTAGGACCGTTGCCATCGCTATCAGCCATGTCACCCGAGGTGAAGCGCCCAGTAGAAATAGGGCCGTCAGGACCCACGACCCAGCCTTCGTACACCCAGCCCTGAGGAAGATCGGGCAATTTCAGGTTAGGCCACCAAATGCCCTTGCGGTAATCTTTCGCTGCCATCTCGCTGGACGGTGCGCCCAGGATGTAAGATACCTGTACTCCGTTGAAATCAACACCCAAGGCCAGGGAATGACTCACGGTTAAGGTGGCCGTGTCGTCTCTGAAATCGCCACCAAGGATGTGGATTGCGCTGGGAGCAGGGTTCTCGTCGGGATTGGGTTCGATGGTGAGGACGAAAGCGGTAGCGTTCTTCAGGGCGTGGGCGTCTACCGGGAATTCGGTGGTGCTGGCCATGCCCTTATCATCCACGGTGAATACGCCGGTAGTGACGGGCTTCCCGTTCACGATGAGCCAACCTTCATAAGCCCAATCTGGGCCTAAATTCGGAAAATTCGTGAAAGAAAGCGTTAGTGTTCCTTTCATCATGGCGTCCTCAGAATCCATGCCGCCATCCTTCTTTTCCATGCTTCCGTCGGAACTCATCTCGCCATCTTCCTTTTTCATGGACTCATCCGATGCCATGGCGTCATCCTTTTGTTCCATGGTGTTATCCGAAGCCATGCTGTCGTCTTCTTTTTCCATGGACGCATCCGAAGTCATGTCGCCATCTTTTTTCTCCATGGATGCCTCCGAGGCCATACTCCCATCCTTCTCCATGCTTTCGTTGTCCATGTCTTCCTTTTCTTCGTCATGGCTCATGTCTTGCGCTTTATCCATACTGTCATCGTTGGTCATGGCGTCTTCTTTCGCCATCGTATCTTCTTTGCCCATCGTGTCATTTTTACTCATGGCATCATCCTTGTCCATGCTATCATCGGACATGGTGGCAGAAACAGATGTGGAGCTGGGTTCTTGAGACCGAGCACAGGCCGAGATGACGATAGCGGCAGTTAGTAGTACAATAAGGGAAAGTAGCAGTCGTTTTTTCATGGTGCGTTCCTTTTGAGTGAGGTTGAGGTCAGGCCATCAGTGCCGTTATCCCCACCTTCGCCCAAGCCTCTTACAGACTTGCGACGGATATCTTACAATTCCCTTACGCTACTTTTCTGTAAGGCTTTTGTAAGAATTCCCGATTTCACTGAGACCATGACGACACAACCTTTAATTTTGGTAGTTGAAGATGAACCGAGCATCGCCGAAGTGACCCGCCTCTATTTGCAGCGTGCGGGTTATCGGGTGGAAGTGTTGGGTGATGGCGCTGCCGCGCTGGAGTATCTCGCCCGAGAGTCACCTGATCTTGTGGTGCTCGATTTGATGTTGCCTGGGGTGGATGGATTGGAGATCACCCGTTGGTTGCGGGCCCGGAGCGAAACGCCTATCATCATGCTCACAGCCCGGCGTGAGGAGACCGACCGGGTGCTGGGCTTTGAGATGGGCGCGGATGACTACGTGGTCAAGCCCTTCAGCCCCAGGGAACTGGTGAGCCGGGTACGCGCGGTGCTACGCCGTACCCAGGGCACGGGGAGTTCGCCCGTGCAGGCCCAGCGCGTCCTGGAATTCGATGGCTTGGTTATCGATCCCAACACTCGCCAAGTACAGGTACGCGAGGAGGATGTCGCGCTCACAGCCCGTGAATTCGATCTGCTTTATCTGCTGGCCCGCCATCCCCGTCAGGTTTTTAATCGGGATCAGCTTCTCGATCTCGTATGGGGCGTGAATGAATTCATCGACCCCAGCACCGTGACGGTTCATGTACGCCGTCTACGCGAGAAGATCGAGCCCGATCCCTCCAAGCCCCGCTACATCCTTACCGTCTGGGGTGTTGGCTACAAGTTCGAACCCTAATTTGGGCTTCATTGAAAAACCGTTCTCATTCGCCAAGTTGCAAAAGCGCCAAGGTAAAAAACATGCAATCCACCCTCACCACGACGCCACACACCCGGTCCACTTCCCTGCCCCTACGCTTCATCGCGGGCGTGATCCTGACCATGATCATCGCCTTGGGGCTGTTCTGGCTGCTCATGCAACCGCCCGTGGCTGACTTTCGGGCCATGGCTCTGTTCCTGAGCATCACCGCGGGCATTTCCATCCTGGCAGGCTATGTAGCTTATCGCACAGGCCTGGCTCAGAAAGCCCCATACATTAGCTGGCTACTGATGGGCGGCTATGCCCTGGCCAGTATCCTCACCTTCCTCAATGTTTGGCTCACAGCCCGGTTGATGTTCGCCAGCCAGCACGATCTGCTATTGGCCACCGTGTTGCTTATCTTTGCCGGGGGGATCGCCATGTCGCTGGGGTATTTTTTTGCCAACGCGGTTACGGATTACATTCGGGAGCTGAACGAGGCCGCCCAGGCCATCGCGCGTGGACGTTACGATGTGCGGGCGCCAGTGCGGGGTTCCAACGAGGTAACGGACCTGGCCCGAACCTTTAATCTCATGGCCCAACGCCTGCAAGAGGCCGACCGCAAGCAACGTGAGCTGGATCAGATGCGACGAAATCTCATTGCCTGGGCGGGGCACGACCTGCGCACCCCCCTGGCCTCCATCCAGGCCTTGGTGGAGGCGCTGGCCGATGGTCTGGTGGAGGACCCCGCTATGCAGCAACGTTATTTGCGCACAGCCCAACGAGACATCCGTTCCCTTTCCTTGCTTATCGATGATCTCTTCGACTTGGCCCAATTCGACGCGGGTGCACTGGAATTGAATTTGCAACTGGTGGACTTAAACGATCTCATCTCCGATACGGTGAATCGCTTCACGGAGATGGCCACCCGCAAGGGCGTGGCGCTTTCGGGCCAGGTGGTTGCTGAACCCGATTTAGTGCGAGTGGATGTGCAAAAAATCGAGCGGGTGCTGGCGAATCTAATCGCCAATGCTATCCGTCATACGCCCGCGGGGGGTGAGGTGAGGGTGCAGGCCCGACGTCAGGGATCAGCCATCCTGGTGGAAATTATCGATACGGGGGAGGGCATCGCGGCCGACGACCTCCCCCATATTTTCGATCAGTTCTATCGGGGGGAAAAGTCGCGCAGTCATGCGACTGGCGGATCTGGTCTGGGACTGGCCATTGCCAAGCGTATCGTTGAGGCCCACGGCGGTGAGATCGGCGTGGAAAGCGAGCAAGGAATGGGGGCGCGCTTTTGGTTTACCTTGCTATGAGGACCATCACGTTACTCGACGATCTTCAGATGGAGTTCCTCTAACTGCTGGGGAGAGATCGGGCTGGGGCTGTTGAGCATGAGGTCGGTGGCAGAGGCTGTCTTGGGGAAGGCGATGACCTCGCGGATGCTGTCCTCATGGGCCAGGATGGCGATGAGGCGGTCCAGGCCCAATGCGATGCCGCCATGGGGAGGCGCGCCGTAGCTGAAGGCTTCCAAAAGATGGCCGAATTGCTCCTGGGCCTCTTCCTGGGAGATACCCAGCGCTTCGAATACCATGCGTTGATGCTTGGCGTCATGGATACGGATACTACCCCCGCCGATTTCCATCCCGTTGCAGACGATGTCATAGGCGTTGGCTAGAGCTTTACCGGGATCGGTTTTTAACAAAGGCCAGTGTTCGGGCTTGGCACTGGTGAAGGGGTGATGCACCGCCACCCAACGCGCTTCTTCCTCGTCCCATTCCAGCAGCGGAAAGTCCACCACCCAGCAGAAGGCCAGCGTGTTTGGATCGGCCAAGTTCAATTCGGCAGCCAGATGGGTGCGCAGCCAACCAAGGCTTTCGGCCACGACCCGAGGCGTATCGGCTACGGCCAGGATAAGATCACCTTCGTTTGCGCCTGTGAGTTCGATGATCGCGTCCTTTTCATCTTCGGACAGGAATTTGGCGATGGAGGAGCGCAGCCCATCCCGTTCCGCCTTGAGCCAGACCAGGCCCTTCGCACCCCGTTCCTGAACGCCCTGGGTAAGCTCATCGATGCGTTTGCGGGAGAAGGAAGCCGCGCCGGGAACGCAGATAGCTTTGATCTGGCCGCCTGCGGCCGCGGTGTTGGCGAAAACGCCAAATCGGCTATTTCGTACAGTTTCGGTCAGGTCCACCAGCTCCATGGCGTAACGTAAATCGGGACGGTCGCTACCATAGCGGGCCATAGCCTCCGCGTAAGTAAGCACCGGAAAAGGCTGCTCCTGGATGTGCATCTCGCTGACCGCCTGCACCAGTTCGATGAGCAGGGCCTCGATCAACGCCCGCACATCTTCCTGCTCAACAAAGGACATTTCCAGGTCCAGCTGGGTGAATTCGGGTTGGCGATCCGCGCGCAGGTCCTCATCTCGGAAGCAGCGGGCGATCTGATAGTAGCGCTCGTAGCCTGCCACCATCAAGAGTTGCTTCATTTGCTGGGGCGATTGGGGAAGCGCGTAGAACTTGCCCGGATGGAGACGACTGGGGACGACATAGTCGCGGGCGCCTTCGGGGGTGCTCTTCAGCAGAATGGGTGTTTCGATCTCCAGGAAGTCGGCCTTGTTGAGGAAATCGCGGATGAAGGTGATGATATTGTGCCGGAGGATGATATTCCGCTGCATGCGCTCCCGACGCAGGTCGAGATAGCGGTATTTCAAGCGCACTTCATCCCGCACAGGCGTGTCTTCATTGATGGGAAAGGGTGGGGTCCTAGAAACGTTCAGGATAATCAGTTCATGAGCTTCGACCTCGATCTCTCCCGTGGCCAGGTTGGGATTGACCAAACCCTCGGGCCGGGCCGCGACGACCCCCTTGACCTGAATGACATATTCAGGTCGTACGGTCTCGGCCAATGTGTGGGCCGGCTCAGAGATGTCGGCATTGAATACGACCTGCACCAGACCGGAACGGTCCCGCAAGTCAAAGAAAATGAGGCCGCCATGATCGCGGCGGCGATGCACCCAACCCGCCAGGGTGACGGCCTGACCCACGTGTTCCTTGCGCAATGCGCCGCAGTCAATGGATTTGAGCATGATGGCGATGAGTCCTCCGAGAAGAAAATGATGGCTGATTGATAATAAAAAGCCGCTGGTCGGGCCAGCAGCCCGCGCCGCAGCGGCGTTGTTTCGTTTTGCAATTATAGTAAGATCGTTTGCTCCAAAGCAAATTCTGGGGCGAGTGCGTTACCTTTCATCCCCCTCCTCCTCGGTGGGAACCTCTTCCTTCGTGGCCGCTGGTTCGGCCAGGTCGGTTTCCTCCATGCTGACAACCTCTTCCGGCTCCAACAAGGGCGTAGCGATATCCTCTTTTACCGCAGTGTAATCTTCATCTTCGGGCATGGTCGCATGTACATGGATGCGACGGAACTCCTTGCCATTGGCAACAGTCACCACCATGTCGAATTCGATATCCTTGGGCAACAACCCGAAGTCTTGCAACGTCCAGATGGTGGTAATCCGATCTGAAAGGTTGGGCCACTGGTCTTTGGCCCAGAGATAGCGCTGCCGGCTGAATTGCCAAATGGGTTCTGGCTGGCGAATAGGTTTGAATGCCTTGTATTCTGCCCAGATCTCTTCATGTGGGGTGAGGGGGAAGAGAATGTCAACCATAGCCTGTTGCACCACTTCGGGCCCGCGGCCGGTTTCAGGTGAAATCCAGTTGACATGATAGTTGTGGATGAACATAAAAATACCGAAGTGGGAGTATTTTTCAATGCGCTGCAAGAGTGTTTCCTTCTGCGCATAAGCCCGCTCATAGGCCTCTGCCAGGATCAGGTTCGGCTCTTCGATGCGTTCATCCTCGTGCTCTTCCGCTTTTTTATTAAAAATGGCTGGGTCCAGATTGTAAAGGTAGGCTATTAGTTGCTGAATGCGCCAGAAATCAACGTTGAACTTGACCAGCCGTCCCTCTCGCTGCAGATCGACCAGTGCGTCGGCGATGCCGCGTTGCCGGGCCTGTTCGATAGCCCGCTCGATACCGGATCGCGGCTTAATCTTTTCTTTGCTTGCGACAATGGCATCCATGAGCCTGCGTACATCCTGTTTTTTGACTCCGCCATTGGCGACAAGCAACTGAATGGCAGTCAGGATAATGCCTGCCACGGCTACGGCATACAAAGCGTGGGTTTTTTCCGCTACCAGGACGGCTCCCATGAGGTAGCTGGCAAACATGCCCCGGGCCCCTGCGAAGCGCAGGGATTTTGCTTCGGGTGAGCCGGGCTTGATCCCCTTCTTTTCCAACACGTCATTGCGAACGAAGAAAACCGCGGTGCTGGTAATGATGAACGCGCTGACAAAACCGAACGCGTAATAGCTTTCCACAACGACGACTTGTCGGATGATGGGGATCAGGACCGCGGAGACGCCCCAGATGATGGCAATGCCGATCCGATCATCCAGCAGGAAGCCAGGAAGCCGGCCCAATCGAGCCGCGTTGGCAGCCACGGCGGCGCCGCCCACATAACCGCCACCTTGAGCCAATAGCAAGATGATGGCCATAAGCGTGCCCGCGATGAACAGAAACGTAGCACCGGGGGAGCCCGCCAGGGTCTCTGTGATGGCGCGCGACACCGCGATGTCGTAGGAGACGTCCTCGATGAATTGCTCGTGGTCGGGAGGAGGCGGCTTTGGAGGGCGGATTTTTCCACCCAAAATCCCTTCGAAAGGATTGGCCAGGGCTTCTTCAGCATATACCTGTTCCGCGGCCAGCCTGTCCGCAGGGGTAACCACGATCGCTTCGGGTTGAACGCCCGGACTCATAGCCTGGATCGCAACGATTTCATACTCGATGAGCAAGGTGCTGTAACCTTCGGTCGCTGGGATTTCCCAGACTTTCGAGGCATAAAGTTGGGCCATTCCCGTGCCAATTAGAAAAACTGCAGCTAGGGTTAGGGCGACGCTGATTACTTTCCATTTAGGGCGGGCCGCATGCTTGCCGCTGGCAGGAATGACTTCATATCCCGAAAAGCCTAACATAGCACTGGACATGGAGCGGAAGAAGAGTTGCATGATAACAACTGTGCCCAGTGTGGCCATATCCTGTTGGACCCGAACGACGTGCTCAACGACCCGTGTGGCTTCCAGTCGGCGGACGATGCCATCGGTGAGAAAGGCCCATTCAGGATGAATGGCCGCTTCCACCGCCACCAGCGAGAGTGCCGCCAGGGTGAAGAGGGTGAACGCTCCACCACCGATGAGAAACAGTGGCACAGCCTTTTTGGGCCCCATAAGCACCAATACCACCATGATGAAAAAGGCAAAGAACTCTGCCAGCAGGATGCGATAAGGCGCCAGTTCGGGCATGACAAGCATGGTCACGTCCGCGGCCGAGATGGAGCTGATAATGATGGTCAGGACAGCATCCACAAAGAACAAGCTCGTACCCACCCACGAAAGCCATCGGAGCCAGCCTGGTCCGATGGCCTCCACCATAGGGCCGCTTCCGCCCGCGTTGGGACGCAGATAGCTTCCGGCCTTGTATGCGGGGACAATCCCAAAGAAAAGTAGGATGGACAATACGACAAACGCCCAGATCGCGATCCGATGGTAGCCAGCGGCGCCATGGATGGCCAGAAGCGTTTGGTACGCGGCCACACTGAACGCGTCCGCTGCGATTTCGAAGATCAGGGCGAAGATACCCAGGCCTGTGCCGCCTAGCAACAGGCCCTCTACGAATAGCTTGGGAAGTTTCCGGTTGGCTTCCGCTCGTTCTTCTGCGGGGATGTAACTTTTGAAAAACATCAGGTCTTTAGGAAGAGAGCTGTCTGAGAATGATGTTTGGTAGGATTTTGAACTTTGACATCCTAATCAGAATGATGTAATTTGGCAAAAACAGCGCTCCCTTTTCCACCTCTTTTCTGTAATTGACCACCGCGATTTCCATCATCTCATTCCCTGTGGGAAATCGGCGTCAGCGTTTACTTCGCCTCTTTGTCCCTCTTCTTCCCATGTATGACTTATCTTTTTCCGGCTTCGATTTCCAATCCGGAGCCCTCGACATCGCCCGGGTAGAGGATGTTGATTTCAGTAAATCCCCGCTCATTCCCGCTATCGTCCAGGACGCGCGCACAGGCCAGGTGTTGACCCTGGCTTATATGAATCGCGAGGCTCTGGCCCAGACCCTGGAACTGGGCCAAACAGTATTCTGGAGCCGCAGTCGGGGCGAACTGTGGCATAAGGGCGCGACCAGCGGCCATTATCAGGACGTCGTTGCCATCCGTTTGGACTGCGATGGCGATGCGCTCTTGGTGCTGGTGCATCCCCATGGTCCCGCCTGCCACACGGGCGCGTCCTCTTGTTTTTACCGCCAATTGGCTGAGAGGCCCCACGACCTCTGAACGCGTGGCCATACCCATCGTAAGCCGCTGAGGGTACCGGTGAAAAGGACTAGCAATACAAACACCAGATCGAGAAATCCGGCAAGGGTTTTTATGCGCGAGGCATGGGTTTGGATCAGGGCAAAGGACCAAGCATACCGGCCTAGATATCCTACATAAAAATCACCCGCGATCCCGACTCCGGGTAGCCCCTCGGCTTCACTGAAGGCATTCAGGTTGAGAAGGTGCGCAACGCCAAATGCCGCAATGGCCCCTAGCACTAGGGCGCCGAGGCGCATGAGCCAGGATTTGAAGGGGATGTGGTTTTGCTGCCAGGGATAACCGGCCAATGCGATGCTGAGGCCTAGGCCCGCGGGCAAGCCTATCAGGAATGCTCGTGGGAGTAACAATGATACACGCAGAAAAACTTGCCGGGTAAGGTCGGACAGGCTTGCGAACCCTGCGATGAGCGTGATGCTCAGAGCAAAGGCTGCGGCGCCGAACAGGATGATGAATATCCTGGCCGCCGGGCGTGGTGGAGGCATCTCGGCTTGGGGATGGCGGAGAAGCAGGTACTCCGGCAAAAGCAAACCCAAGGCCATGCATATCCCCATGAGGAGCCCCCACCACAATCCCACACCAAACTGAATCCCCGGAGAATGGCCCAGGGCGATGCTGGCGGAGAAAAAGCGGAAGGTCGCGAATAGGAATCCCACGCTCAGGGCGGCAGCGCTGATCTGCGCCCATAACGGTTGCCACTGATGGGCAAGACGTCGCCCCACGCGCCAGCCCCAGGCTCCGAGTCGGTCACCAGGGGAGAGTCGTGACGGGGGGATGAGGTTGCTTGCATCGGCCAATATGCCGAAGAGCTGAGATGCGCGCAGCCAGCGGACAGGGCCTTTGAGATGAGATCGAAGCCCCTCCTCTAGCTCAGCTACGCCCGCTTCCTCCTTCAATGCCGCCAGAGCCAGGGCCGCGGTTTGTCGGGTGACGCCATCGGGATGGTGTATGGCGGCCTGGGCGAGGGCGCCTACGGAGCTGGTGGTTGGTTGAGAGCGTCCTACCAATCCTAATAAACGTCGGGCTCGGTCCACGGCCACTACGCCACACGCACTGAACGCGTCGGCCTGGGCTTCGGTGTCCAGCCATCGTAACAAATCCCTCACACCTTCGGCCTGGACCCAAGAAAACCAAGGCTGAAGGGTGATATCGTGGGCTTTCACTGCAGCCCGTAGAAGCATCAGAGATTGAACAGGGAGTGGGGCGAGGCTGTCATGTGCTTGGGCCAGCAGCGTCAATTGGTCTGGGTTGGGCAAGGCATGGTCCGCGGGGCTGGTCGGGTCTTCTCCTTCGGCCACCGCTGCGATCCACATGCGCCAGATCCGCTCCAGTTCATCCTCCGCCAAATAGCGTAGCCGTAGCGCCTCGCCGCCCAAATTGCGGGCTTCTTGAGCGACGATGACATTGGCGAACGCGTAGGCTATCCGTCCCTCGCGACGGCGGTGGATGAGCAATCGGGCTTCGGCAAGCCGTTCTAATACCATGGCAATGCGTTCTAGAGAGGCGTCTTCCTCAACCAGATCCTCAGGGCGAACCAGGAGTGGGGCACGGGGGGCAGCCATTTTCACCAAGATATGTTCGGCCAGTTCCCGGACATCCGCCAGGCGGGTGGCTAACGTGTGTTGCATATACCGGGTGAGGATGCCCTCCGCCCCACCCGCTTCCCTCACGTAAAGCTCCTGGTCGATCTCCGGTGGTTCCTTTTTTCGTGCTTGCTCATAGAGCCAGTAACAAACGATCTGCAATTGCGCGGGATGAACACTTCCACCAAGTTGTTCCTTTTCCGGTTCATAGAGTGCATCCAAATCCCGGGCGATCTGTTCCTGGGCGAATTCAGGTTGGATCATCACCGGCCATCCCAAGGTTTGCAGTGGCCCCACGATGGCTTCGGCTGCGGCGTCGCGCGGCAACACAGGGGTTTCGATCCAAGGCTGGGCAATAGCCTGGAATCGCTCCTGCAGTGTCGCAAAATCCCCAAGATACCCCGTATGCATGGCGATGACCAGCTTCAAGCGGTCGCCCAGCGTGGCCATCGCCGCCACGACCTCATCGGCCAGCGTGTCTTGTTTTTCTCTGCCCAGGGCGAAAACCCGTTCGAACTGGTCCATCATAAGGACGATGCGCCGTCCAGTATGAGCACTGATGGCCCGCAGCACTTCTTCCAATGGCGCATCGCCTCGCAACGCCAGCCGTAGCGGGCGCCCTTGCCAACGGACCTGGAGACGCACTTCGCTGGCAATGTCCTCGTATTCCGTCACGTGGATAACCAAGTCACCTTGCTCCTCCAGTTTGGGCCGAACTCCTGCTTCGAGTAGCGAAGTGATGCCTACGCCTGGTTCGCCATAGAGGACGGTGACTCGATAAGAATCCACACGTTCGGCAACTCGGTTACTGAGTTCCTCTCGTCCTTTGAAGATGTCGGCATCGGCGGCAGTGTAGGGAGCCAGGTATTTGTAGGGAACACGGTGCGCGGGTTTGAATTGCTCGTCGGGAAGGAAAAGTAAGCCATCCTGAAGCCGCATGGTGAGGGAAGGGACCGCCCACTCCCACGTATCCGGGGCATACAAAGCAGCTCGGGCATGGGTGATCGCCTGATCCACATAGCCGCTTTGCAGCAACATCTCGTAGAAGGTGCGATAGAAGGTCTTCGCTGACTCGACGCCGATTTCATCCAACATGCCCACCACAGCGGGGCATCCAGCCAGGATGAGCCTGGGCGTCAGGCCCGAAAGCGCCTCTCGCGTCCCAGGGAACGCGCTTTGGCACGTGGCCAAAGTGATCAGCATCGGCAGAGTCGCCTGAACCTGAAGTTTGGCGATGAGGGAGTCGGCGTCCACCTTGTCCGGGAGGATGGTTCCATCCTGCTCGGTGGCGAGAATAAGCGAAGCCTGGCCCGATTGTTCATCCCAAATGCCGTGGCCCATGAAATGCAAGATGTGGTAGGGGGTTTGCGCCAGGGCCTGGACAATGCGATCCGCGGTGATAGGGGCCTCCATACGCCGAACCATCACGCGATCACCATATGGTTGAAGGGCTTCCTCCAGGCTCTCCCAGGCAGCCTGGGCATCGAAATGGCGCTGATGTCCTGGGGGATAGGGATTGGCGATGACCACAAGCATGCGCAAGGGGCCGCTACCCCAAGGCGTCTGCCAACCCACGCCTTGGGGTGCAAGGAAGCGGGCGAGGAAGATATCGGATGAGGCCCCTACAGGTTTCCAGCCCCCACCAAATGGCTGAAACAACCGCTCCCAGGGCACATAATGGAGTTCCGGCGCGTTGGGATCCAGGGCCAGCAGCAATTGCACACCTCGATAACCGGCAGCAGCCACAGCCTGGGCATAATGGAACCCCAGGGGTTCGGGGAAAAGATGACGATAGAGAATCTGGCCATACGCTGCGGGATTGCGCGAGGACCAAACGGGTTGACTTTGCTCTAGCGAAGCCAATGCATCCTCCAACGCGTCCAGGTTCAGTCGAGCTCCGCCCGGGGTTGAACCATCGGGCAGCGTCAGCGTGATGGTGAAACCGCGGGAGTGGTCTCGTTGGATTCTCAGGAGAATGCGGTCGGGGACGGGCGAAAAGGAAGGACTCACGGCAGGGTATAGATCACATGCAAATGAGGTTCACGAAAAATCAACAAATCCGCAGTTTGATCGTAATTGGTATATCCTTCGTTGAATTGAAGGCGCAAACGGTAGCGTTTCGTACCTAACGACTGCTGTAAAGTCTCGACGATATCGTCCTGAACCTCGTTGGCCAGCAGATCTTCCTCCGAACACCAACGTGCTACAGCGCCCAATTCAGGCTCCCAGGCAAAGGCTTCGATGCTAAATCCCTTGGATGGAGAAAGATAAGCCCGCAAGCAACCCAATTTCGTGAAGGGTTGGCCCATGGTCTTCACTTCCGAAAGGTCCAGCCAGGCTTCGATGATCTGTGCTTGCATCGGAAGATCGGTGATATCGAAGCTGAGAATCATCTGAACGGTCGCATCCTTATGGGTGTCTCCTACCCTCCACTCGTTGGGAAATACCTCTTCCAAGGAAGTAAGTGCACCGCTTTCCTGGGATTGAGGGCTCAACGAGATCTGGATTGGGGGCGCTTCTGTCGAAACAGTTTCATGCCAGTCCGCATGGATCGCAGGCCCCAGCCAAAAAACAGCTTGGCCGTTGCTTACGTATGTGGTCAGAATGTCCGGCGCGGCCGTGGGCTTGGTGGGATAGATCGCGGTTTTTACCCCGATTTCGGTTAAATAAGTCCGAACAGCGTCCGCAGCTTTCAGGAACGGTTCATTTTCTTGCACGACCAAAATGATGGGAAAATGGCCATCTGCCCCCGATTCACCCAGGATCTGACGGGCATAGACGGGATCATACGGGAAGTCATCCGAGGTGACGTTTTCGAGTCCAGGAAATGTGATGGGAATGGGGTCTTCGATTTTTAGGATCAATTGCAGAGCGCGCCAGTCGATGGCGGTGAGCACGGCCCGGCCGACGAAGGGATCCTCCAGTGGGCCGCCACCTCCCTGGACAGCGGGAGAAGGTGATGGTATCGGATCGATTTCTTCAGTCAATGCTGGAATGTCCAAGTTCAGGGTGGGGCCAATCCAAATGACACCCGCACCTTTTCCTAAAACATCTTCGATGACAGCGGTGGCATGTTCAGGATCGATAGGAATGATCCCGACAAAGATATCGACTTTCGCAAGAAATGCCTCCAATCGGGATGCGGCGCGCATATAAGCTCCGTCTTCCATTACCACATAAAAGCCTATGGGGCCAGCGGCCCCAGCCGTTTTCAACAGGGCCTGTGCCCGATCGGGATTGTATGGGAAATCCGCGGTGGTGCGGCCAGGAAGATCGGGGAGAGACACGGGGGCCGGCCCGGGAAAAAGGGAAATGCGCCCGAGTATGTCTTCCCAGTCGATGCTCATCATGACTGCCCGTCCGATGGCCGGATCGGTCAGCGGGCCACCACCTCCCTGGATCTCGATAGGGGTTTGCCAATCCTCTGGAGCCACACCCTCCTCAATGGCCTCATCCCGCACCCGGTCATACCACGGGGTCAGCTTGGCTGCCTCCACAATGGTAGGAAGCTCGTTTAGGGACAGGGCTTCGCGCGGGGGTAAATCCCCGATCTGGAGCGAGGTCTCACCTGGTGTGGTGTACCACATGTGTCCCGCGGGGATGGTTTTCCAGGTTTCAGAAACCTGAGCAGTTTCGGGATCGATGACTGCCCGGACCTGGGCTTCGCCTTCCAGAACCGAAACCAGAGTGAGCTCCATCTCTGGCTGATAACTGATAACGACCCAGCTTCCCACGATCTGGACCATGCCGCTGGGGGTTTGTTGCAAATTGGCCACGCATCCTTGATAGACGGCTGTTCCTTCTTCCTGGCAGGTGACAGTAGCACCGCCATGTTGCATGGCCCGGCTACATGCCGAAACACGCAGGCTGGTATCGAAGAAGATATGGATGGTACAGGTTTCGTTCGAGGCGAGCGCGCCGCGGAGCACACCTTCACCTGTGTCGTTGGTGGTGATCACCATGCCTCTGGACACTGGGCTGGGTGTGGCGCTGGTCAGCGGTTGCAGGGAAGACGCGTCCTTGCCCATGCTCACTTCAGGAGTGAGACGTTGCAGGGTGAAACCTATGCCGCTATCCTGAACGTGACGGTTGTCGCGTTTGCAAGCTGCGGTCGTAAGCATCAGTCCGAGGATGACAATGCTCAACCATACCCACCGCAGGTCAAATAGTCGATGTGTGGAAGGGGGATGGAGATTCATCGGGGGTGCCTCGAAAAAGAATTTGGCGTTGGCTGCAGCCTATCCCACGGCTTTTTTTACCCAAATCTTATATTTTCCCGTACCGCGAGGGCGATAGTGTTTGATGCGGATGTAGTATTCGCCTGGATCCAGTTCGGCCCGGATGCGGGCGTTGAACCACCAGCCGCTGTCATCATCTTCCGCAATGAATTGTGTTTGGTCATCAGGCCCGAACAACGCCATCACGATATCGGTCCAGCCAGAAGTCTCGATTTCAAATCGTCCCTTTTCGGCCACAATGAAATGGAACCAGTCAATTTCCTCATGTTTGCCGATTTCTGCATCGACCCTGGGACCATCTACCTGGAGTTCCACCATCGGCTTTTTTCGCTGAGGATACACCGTGGCAATGAGTTCTTTATCCTTTTGTGAAAGCTCCATATTGCGCCAGGGCACTTCCCAGTCACCGATGGTGAACTGGTTGGGAATTGGGTAGAGCATGATGGATTTGGGGTCGAATTCCGTGAATTGGGTGATATCTCGGCTGTATTTACGGAAGAGGTTGAGGTCCACCTGTTCACGGGTCCAGTTGTTGGGTGGGCCTGTAAAATAGGCATAGACGGCTTCTTTGTCCCAAGGGATACCCGCGGCCGGATTTTGATGCTCATGGATTGCGCCCAGTGCATGTCCGAACTCATGGCGGACGACCCGAGCGTATTCATCGTCGGGCGTGTCGCGGGTCAACCAACCGAAATTCATGGTGGGTTGATCTTTGGGCACCCCCAACGCATCGGTGCCGATGTAGGACCAGGAGCCAGGATATTGGAAGGAAATGCGAATTTCGGCATTGGGGTCATCCCCGAATTCGAAATGAATATTGGCGTATTTCGTCCAATCCAATGCGAAGGGGATGATGCGTTGTTGGACGACGGGGTCCCCATCGAGGAAGCGAACGCGTAAAGTGCGTCCTGGTCGCCATTTTCGCCCTGTGAGGATGGCTAAGAAGGGAGGAGGCAAGGGAGGCATGGCAAAGCCTGGGGCAAAACTGAATGCAGGTGCGTTATCGGAATTTTCTTCCACGGCCAGGCGAGCCGCATCGGGCAACATGGCTTGGGTTAGAAATTTATCAATGCAGACTTTGATAATTTCATCGGGCATGATGACCTCCAATGGGTTGAAAGGCTAGGTAGCAAAAAATGGAAAACGGGAAAGCAAAGGTTTTTTCGGTGGGTGTTATTTCTGAAGCCGCACATCCTTCCCCCTATTGTAACATCTCCTTTCAATGATTAAACGCCGGGCTGGATGGTTTTTCGGTGACCAAGGTCCGCTGCACCACAAACCATGGCTTGCACCATGAAGATACCCCAGGAACCAGAACAGAATGTGGGTCGTTCACAGGGGAAATCGTTTACCAAATTTTCTTCTCACCGACATCGAACGTTGGTTATTCCCACATTTGACGGAGCACATCCGCGGCATCCCGTAGCACCTCCAGCGCATTGACCCGCACGACGCGCTGATTTTCCCAAACCGGTCCGGGTTCGTCGAAGACCCAGTCTTCCGGCTCCTCAATATAAAGGTGAATGCGTCCATCCGGGCCAAATAGTGCCAGGTCCGCCTCTGGCCGATCGCCCATATCTACCGGATACCAGCATTCTACGGCCAAGCCACGTTCTCGCACGGCCGTGTACAGCTTTTTTCGAGCAGCTTCCCGCAACCACAGGTCACTGACATCCTGGGCCTGGAGTAGCCGCTCCAGGGTTGTGATCAGAAAGGTAAGCCTGGGATGGCGTTTGTTGGTGATAGGTGTTTTCAAGGGGATAAAATCGCCTAGCTCGAGTTTGAAATACTGGTCGTGGGCGCGAGGGTGGTCCGGTTCGTCGGGGATGAGCTCCCGACGCGTGACGATGTGATAGCGGAGAATGGGCGCATAAATGTTGATCCGTCTGCCTTGTGCCCCGAATTTTCCCGTCTGATAAAGTGCGAGATACTCCGCCGCGATCTGTCTGGGGGCGCGCTTCACTGGAATGCGATACCAGTGTTCTTTTAGTGCGCGCTGGAGGTCCTTTTCGTTGTTGACCACGGCAACCAGGACAGGAGTCCACGCGTCCGCGGGGGAGGTATGACGATAGACTGGCCGGTTGCGTTGCAGTTGGGTCATGGTGGTAATGCGCAAGCAACGGGGGGTGGTTTTCGTGCTTTTTATTGTACCTGTTCAGCTGCGACGGACAAACTTACCTGCTCCTTAAGGTATTTTTGGACCGGATGGCGTCCAACGCACGAAGCCCGCGGCGATAGCATCTTCTTCACGGCAGAACCATGTTTCCCCCCGCTGGACGGGGTAGATGGCATCTTCGGGAAGGACGTAGAGCTTCATTCCATCTAACCTGGCCCGAAAGCCTTTGACCACACACCCCTCGGGGGGTTGGATGCAACCTTGCATACAGGGAATGGGGGTGGGCGTAGGAGTGGGTAAAGGCTTCCCTGAGATGGTTACTTTCTTGCTGATGAGAAGCCGATCACCCGGCTGAATGACATCGGGATTGGAGAGTTCGTTCACTTGAATCAGAACTTCGATGTCCACTCCGACTTTTTGGGAGATTGTCCACAGGGTATCGCCTGGTTTCACGATGTAGTAATAGGGGGTTGGTGTCGGGGTAGGCGTTGATGCCGCTTGGTCGATTTCTCCGGGCGCTGACTGAGTGATCTGGAATATGTTGTTTGCGCAGGCGGCAAGGAACCAGATGGCACAAAGGAATGAAAGAAAGCGAAACGCGCTTTTCATGATCAGCTTCCCTGAAAAACCATAGTCACTGAGATACAGGGGTCACAGATCATTCGCCGTATTGGTTGGATGCTTGAAGATGCACGGAGGTTTTCATCTTCTCCGCACTAAGGACCCACTGGCGTGGTGGCAGTAATTTGGGTTGTTTGACCAGAGGGCGCTTGTTGGGCGTTGTGTCGCAGTCATTGAGATGTTGAACCGCGCGCAGAAAACGCTTTCGGACCCAATTTCGGGCCGCAGCCGCGGATCGGGTGTCTTTGGGTAAGGGAAGGAAATAGGCTTCTGGTGGGGATGGGGCTGCACCAGCGGGCAAGCAGTAACCGCGATCGCGTCCTGTGGGTAGGCTCGTGGGCAGGCTGGCAGGATAGACTTCCTCTACCATCCGAGGGCAACGAGGCGTGAATTTCCCAGGCAACCAATCGCAAACAGGAATGGTGACCGTATCGGGCGGAAGGATAAAACCCTGGGGCAAAACACCATCCGCATACCCTAAGGCATCGTACAAAGACTCATCTGCCCAGATAGCTTCCATCACATCGTGCCAGATGGGGCCGGCCGTGTAAACACCGACTGCATTGCGCATAGGTTTGTTGTTGGTATTTCCTATCCATACTCCCACGGCGAGATAAGAGGTAAAGCCGACGGTGAGATTATCACGCCAGCCGTCCGTGGTGCCGGTCTTGACTGCGGTGATCTGGCTGGTGTCCAGCGGGGATGGACGGGGGAACATCATGCGGCGGGCCCGGGCGTCGCTGAGGATGCTGGTGAGTTGATAGGCCGCGAGGGGGGAAATGGCCTGCCGTTGTGTCTCCCTGGGCTTGGCCTGAAACACCACCCGCCCCGCGCCATCTCGTATCTCGGTGATGGGATAAAGGGGCGTGTAAACTCCTTGGTTGGCGATAGTGGCGAAGGCGTGGGTGAGTTCAAGCAGGGGAACTTCGTAGCCACCCACTGCCAAGGAGAGCCCATATTGGTCTTGGGGTTGGCGCCAAGCCTTGATGCCCAGTTTCTCCGCGGTCTCTAGCACAGCGGGGATTCCGATGGCCTGAAGCAGTTTGACCGCGGGCACATTCAGGGAGTTGGCCAGGGCCATCCGCAACCGCAAGGGGCCATAAAAACGCCCGGTGATGTTGCGAGGAGCGTATCGACGTCGGCCATCCAGCGTGTAATACACAGGCAGATCCCAGATGATGGATGCCGGGCTCCATCCCCGTTCAAATGCTGCAGCGTAAACAATGGGTTTGATGGCAGAACCGGGTTGGCGGGGTACGGTGGTCATATTCACCTGGCCCGCGATCTTTTTGTCGTTGAAATCGATGCTACCCACCATGGCCAGTATCCCACCACTTTGCGGTTGGATGATAACCACGGCTGCATTGGAAAAGCGATATTTCTTCCCTTTACGCTTAACCTGAGCCCGAGCAATGCGCTCCGCCAGAGCCTGATAACGCAAGTCCAACGAGGTGTGGACTTGGTAGCCACGATGGATGCCCTCTGTGCCAAAGCGCTCGATAAGGATATCTCGGATGTAATTCACGAAGTGAGGTGCGCGGTTCCGAGGGCGTTGATAGGGGTGAAACAGCACAGGTTGGGCCCGTAACGCATCCGCCTCGGAGGAAGTCAGGAAACCTGCTTCTTGCATCAGCGAAATGACGGTGCGTTGGCGCTCCAACGCGCGTTCCGGATAGCGGAAGGGATCATACATCGCGGGCGCCTGGGGAAGACCGGCTAGTAGTGCTGCTTCTGCTAGAGTTAATTCGGAAAGAGATTTGTTGAAATAGACCTCCGCGGCGGCAGCTATCCCATATGCCTGATTTCCGTAATAGACCATGTTCAGGTACATGGCCAGGATTTCTTCTTTTGTGTAGTAAGTTTCCAGAAACTGGGCCAGTTCGACTTCTTTCAATTTACGTTGGATGGATTGTTCATAACGTTCGCTGGGTGACAAAAACAATATACGGGCCAATTGCTGGGTGATGGTGCTTCCTCCGGAAACAATGGTTTCAGATTGGGTGTTTTGCCACAGTGCTCGGACAATTGCCAGATAATCAATCCCTTGGTGTTGGAAAAATCGTCGGTCTTCGGTGGCGATGGTTGCCTGAATGACGATATCGGGAATCTCGTTGTAGCCTACGATGGTGCGTCTCCCCCGGTCGTCGATATCTGCGAGAAGGATGCCGCGGCGGTCGTAGATGCGTGTGGTTTGAAAAGGCTCTTCGCCGCTCAGTGAGGTGATGAGTTCGATGACGCGAGCCGCGTCAGGGGGCGGGGCCGGATCTGATTCGGCCTGGGTGGGGCGTGGAGGGGAGATGGATAGCAGCAACCCCAGCACGAGTACAATGGCCAGAGCGCGCTGAAACGCGCGTAAGAGGGTAGGATGAAGTGAAAAACGAATATCCATCATCGGTGTGTGGGGAGATAAGTAGGAACACAGGTGGTCCCGTAGGTAGACCGATGGGCCGGTAACGTAGTAAACCAAGTTGTCCAGTGAACACGGGGCCTGACGAATGCCTCGGTTTTCTGTATTCCTGATTCATCGGACTATCCACCACGCATTCCATCCATATCGAGGCACCACGCGTAAATCATGCTTAAAACAAATGACGAAAATCGACTAAAAAAGATACGCACTCGAACCAAGTTCAGCCCACCACATATGGTTTCCCCCCCGTTTTTGTGTCACGATATCCGTTGAAAAAGCAGGCGTTTTCAGCGGTCTGTGCCTGGTATGCGTCAGTAGGTTTGCATCATGCCCGTTTTCTCGAAGGCCCGAAGTGCTTTCAGTGCGTGTGAGACTTCGTCGTGTAAGTTGGGAGGCATTCTATCGCCCGGAAAGAATCGTACACCCCAATTGATATCTACTGGACGCAGATCACCTTCCCAACGTGTTACCAGGAACAGGGTGGCATACATTTGGAAGAAGTCCCCGTACATGGCATCGGGCCGAAACTGGCTTTCATCGACTCGGGCGATGGGGATAGGATTGATGGCCTGCAAACCCGTAAGTTCTCGTATCGTCCGCAGCACCGCGTCATACACCGACTCATCCACCGCCGCGAATCCACCCGGCAACCGCCATTGGGTTTCCAAAGGATGCTTAATCAACAAGATCGCGCCCGAATCATCCCATAGCAACGCTTTTGCCTTAGGCGCGACCTTGCGCCGTCGCAGAGTGCGATCTCGAAGGCGGGCGAGGAACGAAGTAAGCGAAGACATAAAGCTTCCGATTGGAGCTCAACCTATGGCTACCTTTCCGAATCCCTACGGGCTGGTAGAATAGCCCAAAAGGGGCTTGGTGGTCCGCCGCTCATGGATTCAGCTCCAAGCGCAAAGAAGGGAAGAACTTCGATTTCGGAAATGCCTTCTGTTTAGCTTTCCTGGTTCGGGCGGGTGTTTCCAGCCTGTAGATTTAACTTACCAGACTCGCGGCAATGCGAGGGATAGGTTCGATCCCGTGTTCCTTTATCCAGCGCTCCAACGCAAGCAAGGCCCGCTCCGCATATTTGCGATATCGTTCTCGCTTGCGCCGAACCCGGGGTTGCAAAGGCGGTAGCAAGCCGAAGTTGGCTTTCATGGGTTGGAAAGCTGAGGGCTCGGCATGGGTCACATACCAGAACAACGCGCCCATCATGGTCTCCCGAGGCATGACCAAGGGATTCTGGTCCGAAAGCAACCGGGCCATGTTCAGACCGGCCAGAAGACCGCCCGCGGTAGAGCCGACATAGCCTTCCGTGCCGATGATCTGACCAGCGAAGAAAAGGTCATCACGATCATGCCATTGTAGCGTGGGACGCAGGAGCACGGGCGAGTTGATGAATGTATTGCGGTGCATCTGGCCAAGGCGAACGAATTCTGCTTCCTCTAGGCCCGGGATCATGCGGAAAATGCGTCGTTGTTCCGGCCAACGAATGTTCGTCTGGAACCCCACCAGATTGTATAGGGTCCCTGCCAGGTTATCTTGTCGGAGCTGAACCACCGCGAAAGGGCGCTTACCAGTGCGTGGATCCCGGAGCCCCACCGGCCGCATCGGCCCAAACGCCAGCGCATCATCCCCGCGCATGGCCAGTACCTCTACCGGCAAGCACGCCTCGAAAAACCGTTCATCATCTTGCTCAAACGGGCGCAATTCGATGCGCTCCGCCTCGCGCAGGGCCTTTACAAAGGCCCGATACTCTTCCTCCGTCAGTGGACAATTGATATAGTCGCCCTCGCCCTCGCCGCTGTCTCGGTCATAGCGGGATTGTCGCCAGCAGGGAGGCATCTTGATGGATTCGAGGGTGACGATGGGAGCGAGCGCGTCGTAAAAATAGAGATAATCCTGGCCCGCGAGCTCGCGGATGCGTTCGGCCAGGGGCGCGGAGGTGAGGGGACCTGTGGCGATAATCGTCGGACCGGAGGGAATATCCGTGACCTCTTCCCGGATTACCTGAATGTTTGGGTGATGGGTGATCGCCTGGGTGACATAATCGCTGAACTCCTCGCGGCCCACGGCCAATGCCCCTCCCGCGGGCAAGGCGGTCGCGTCCGCGGCCTCGATGATCAACGAGCCCAGGCGACGCAGTTCCTCTTTGAGAAGCCCCATGGCCCGGTCGAGCGATCGTGCCCCCAAGGAGTTAGAGCAGACCAGCTCTGCGAATTTATCGGTTTGATGCGCCTCGGTGAATCTCTTTGGGCGCATTTCATACAGATGCACGGTGAAACCTCGGTTCGCGAGCTGCCAGGCCGCTTCCGATCCGGCCAGCCCCGCACCGATGACAATCACAGGTTGGTTGGACATATTTTGGAAAAAATGTGATGGGGTTGAGGTATGATTTTATGTCATTTTACAGGAATTGGACCGCGAATGCAAGGAGTGCCAAAAAAGAGAAGCCCGCTGGCGGTCAAGCGTACCTTCGGGCCAGCGGGCAGCTCCGTCTAGAAATGATGTCATACCAATGCGATAACCCGGCTCGGGCCGCCCGTCGCGCCCTGAATGGTAGGGCCTCCAGCCACTAGAATTGCTCCTTTGGGCGGCAATTCGCCCAGATTCGCCACATTTTCCATACCCCAGCGATTCTCGGGCAGCCAGGCATAATGGGTGTCGAAGGTCGTGCTAGGGCCATAATCCAGGCTCAAGGTGTCCACCACAATGCCTACGATATCCCGTTCTTCCAATAAAAACTGTACGGCTTCAACATGAAAGCCTGGGAAATGCATCACGCCGTTCTCATCTGCATTTCGGAATTTATCCGATTTAACGAACTCTTCCCAGCCGCTATACATGGCAACGATCCCCTTGGCGGGCAGGGGACCATGTTGCGATTCCCAGGTTTTGATATCGTCCGGTGTGAGTTGGGCATCTGGGTTTTCCTGGGCTTTTTTACGGATGTCAATAATGGCCAGTGGGCCGACGAGATTAGCCACCGGGATTTGATCCGCGCTCCAACCATTGGCTGAGAAGTGGATCGGTGCGTCCATGTGTGTGCCGGTATGTTCCACCAACAACCAGCGCTTCATATTGAAGCCGTCCTTTTCAAAGGTGAAAAGGACTTCTTCTTCGTAATTTTGCGTGCCGCCGAAGGTGGGGAACGTGGGCCACAACGTGTGGGTGAGATCGACCACCCGAGAGAAGCTGTAGGTTGGCGTGCCCTGTGGGCTTTCCTGGGCTGGCGCTGTTTGTTTTGGTAGCTCGGGAACAGCGCAGGCGGCAAGTCCTATGCTGGCCGCGGAGACACCCGCGAGTCTGAGAAAGTTCCGGCGAGAAAGCCGACGCAATACCGTCTCTTGAACAAGAGGGGAGCACATACTGAACCTCCTTTCAAGGTGTGTGGGGCGAGATGTGACGGATCCAAGAAGGAAATTTTTGTAATTATACCCAGCTAAAGCAGAACGCCAAGTCAATCTTTTGGGGCTTCTTTTAATGCGAAAGTGCGTTGCCGTAAGAATTGGCAGGATAGAGGTTTGGGAATCAACATAGGAAGGTATTGGCGATATATTTAGGCCGAACCGAATTCATGCACCAGCGCGGTTTCTTTGTGCTACGCGCTAAGGAATAAAGTACAATGTGGCCAAGAAAGTGAAAGTCAGGCTATTGAGTGTGGCGTCAGGAGAGCCCAGATGAGGCTTTGCACCCTGGCGCTTTTGGGTGGAGCCTATTGAGGGTCAGTCGCCCGCGCGACCAGAGTTTCGGTGTCCATAGGGGGCTGGCCCGGCCTCAGCCACAGCAGGAACTCTCGGTTGCCTTTCGGGCCGAGAATAGGGGAGGGGATGAGTCCGCGCGGGCCGAAATCATGATCGGCGGCCCATTGGACGATCTCCCGCAGCACCTGGCGATGGACCGAGGGGTCTCGAACCACGCCGCCTCTTCCCACCTGCTCTCGTCCCGCTTCAAACTGAGGTTTGATCAGCGCGATGATTTGACCTCCGGGGGCCAACAGGCGTCTGGCCGCGGGCAACAGCAACCGCAGGGAAATGAACGAGGCGTCGATAGTAACCAGTTGGATGGGCTCAGGAAGTCCTTCGAGATAACGGGCGTTAGTGCGTTCCATGACCACGACCCGCGGGTCGTTGCGCAACCGCCAGTGCAACTGCCCGTAACCCACATCGATGGCATAGACTTTTGCGGCCCCGCGCTGTAGCAGTACATCGGTGAACCCGCCCGTGGACGCCCCGATATCCGCACAGATCCAACCTTCGGGCGAGATGCCGAACGCGTCCAGGGCCGCGGCCAGCTTATATCCCCCCCGGCTGACATAGGGCAACTGCTCCCGAACCGTGATCTGCGCCCTGCTCGAAACCTTGTGTCCGGGCTTGGTGACGGTCCGGCCATCGACCGATACCCATCCGGCCATGATCATACGCTGGGCCTGTTCGCGGCTTTCGGCCAGGCCGCGAGCCACCAGCAGTTTGTCCAACCGTTCCTTGCTCATTGCCATGTCTCTGGGGGCCAGCGGTAGACCTCGGTGAATCCCCGCATATTTTCTTCCCGTTCATGGTAGGGCTCCCCGTCGAGGATGTTCCAGGCGTGGCCCGCCAGGCCCGATGGCTCGTGTGTCTGGCGTTTACGCATGGCGAAGACGATACCCACGGGCAAGCCCACGCGACGGAGGAAGTGATAGCGGAGGAGGGAGCGGCGCAGGCACAGGCCAAAGGGGGAACTATGGTCGAGGAGGGCTAGCGCGTCCACTAGTTCTCGCACCGCCTCCTCGCTCCTACCAGCCCAGTCCGCGCGTTGGGGCGTGAGCCAGGCCAGGAAGTCGGGTAAGGCGAGGGCCTCGTAACGGGCGGGCATGGCCGCCTGCAAAGCCTGGATCTCAGCTGTCATCGCCCGGCCCGCGCGCGTGAGCTGGGCTCGGCCCAGGGTAAACCCGGCCGCGGCGTAGCGAAGGAAGGCGGCAGGAGAAGGCATGATGGGGGTGCTTGACCAAGGGGTTATCGCCGGGGGCAACGGGAGTTCCGTAGCGCGTTCATGTGGGTTGCAGGATCGACGATGACATAAACGCATTGATGGGTAAACGGACCAGGGGTGAAGGTGCGCAGTGGGTCCGGAGGGATAATGCGCATCTCGCCTTCGAACACAACCAGCCAAACGGGCGAGTTTGCCCCCTTCTTTTTCCCAAAAGAAAGGCTATCATGGCGATCGATGAACCGACGTGCGCGAGCATGGGTGGTCTTTTCGATCCTGATGAGTTGCGGAGGCGCCTGAAATTCGAGGCGGGAAGCTCCCAGAAATCGTTGGGCTTCTGTTACGATTTTTTGCTGCTCGGGTGGTAGGTGCTCCGTGTCGATGGGCGTTGATTGGGATGAACAGCCCACCATGAATCCCAGCAGTACCAGCAAGGCTTGCCACAACAGCACTCGATTCATTCGCATGGTCATGTATCGAAGAGGACTTGCGCCCGCCAAAGACCGCCTCTCTCTGCGGGTGGCGTAATAGCCAGGTCGTGGTAGGTAACGGCCTTGATATGGGCTAGATCGCTGGGGCCTACCCGTCCGAAGACCAGCGCCCGCAGGCGGGTCTCGGTCAGCTCCCGAATGAAGACATTTTGAACGACCAGCCCATGGGTTTCCTGTTGCCATAACAGCTCACTCAGCCAGCTTACCAGCAGGTCCTCCCGATCCGCCCCTTCCACCTCGATAGCTTGCTGTAGGGTTGGTCCCTCCACATCATAACCCGCTTGCAGCCCAAACATAGCAATGGCCGCGTGAATGTAAAGCTCCTCCAGGGTAGTCCCGAATACCTCCACCCCCCAGTCTGCGGTGTAAGGCAATTCGCGATAGCGCTCATAATCAGGGATGTGCGGGTTCTGGGATAGCAGCCATGAGGCCAGGTCCTTATCTCGGGCGATTTGGGCGATGAGGGCATCCAGGCTGGGAAATTTCATCTCATCTCGCAGCCGCGCGACAAAAGCCAATTCCAGACATCGTCCGTAAATATCCTCATCGAATCCAATGAGATGCGCTTCGATGAGGCGTTCCTTGCCATTGACCGTGGGGCGCACACCGATATTCACCACCGCGGGAAAGCGCCTGTTTTCCACGGTGGCCCAGGCGGCATACACGCCATCCGCGGGATGCACGCGGTTTTGGGAAATGGTCAGGTTCGCGGTGGGGAAGCCGAGTTTCCGGCCGCGGTGCGCACCGTGCACCACCAGTCCGGAGATGGTAAAGAACCGCCCCAACCATACGTTGGCCCATTCCAGGTTGCCGCGCATGATGGTCTGGCGGATGAGAGAAGACCGTACAGGGATCCCTTCCCAACGGAATTCCGGAACGACATGGACGCGAACGCCGATTTTCTGACCGTATTCGCGAAGAAATGCCACATTCCCGCGACGGGCGCGCCCCATCGCGAAATCAGGTCCAACCCAAAGATCGCTGAGCGCGAGATGGGCTTTCAGTAAATCCATGAACGCCTCGGGTTCCGTTTGGGCAGTTCGTCGGGTAAAGGGATGGATGATGGCAAAGTCAAGGCCGGCTTGGGCGTAAAGTTTCAGACGTTCGGCCAACGAATTGATACTCGCGATGGGTTGGTCTGGATGGAGGACGGAACGGGGATGGGGATGAAAAGTCAGTAGTCCACAAGCCGCACCATGGGCATGCGCATCCGCCTGCATGGTGGCGATGAGCGCGCGATGGCCCCGGTGCATGCCATCGAAATTGCCGATGGTGAGATGGGTGGGACCCTGGAGCTGAGCAGCCGTGATGGATTCGAATACCTGCATGGGAGGTTATCGTGGGAGGTTTTTTAACCAATCAGGGAGTTGGTTCACATCGGTGAGGACGCCATCCGCGCCGAGATATCGCCAGCGTTCGGGATTATGGTCATGGTCGATGGCCACAAAAAGCACCGTCGCCCGGTTCCGTCCGGCCGGAAGCGCGCGATAATTCAATACCAGACGCAAGTCATCAATGCTATCCCCCACCATGACCGCATAAGAAGCCCCCAACGCCTCGATGGCCCGAACCAGTAGGTTGGGGTGGGGCTTATTGCCATCCTCATCGGTGAAGACCGCGTTGGGAACCAGAAGACCGTTGAAATCCAGCGCCGCCATCGGTGTGCGCATTTCGTTGCGATTACGACCTGTGATGATACCTGCGCGGCGCACGCCCGCGGCTTTGAGCCGAGGGAAGAGATCGGCGTGCGCATAGGGACGTTCGGCGTGGGCAAAGCCGGGGCGGAATGCGATGACGGGTTCGCGGTCATAGATGGCGGGATAACGGTCCGCCCCCCAATAGTAGGCGTCGTAAAGCCGTTGGAGTTCAGCGAAATCTGGGGCATGAGGCCCAGCGTAAAGTCGCGCCCACGAAATGCCGCGGCCCGCGTTTTCTTCGGCCAGGTCAAACCAACTCTTTTCGGGTGGAATACGTCCCTCCGCGCGGGCTTGCAGCAACACAACCAGGGCCCAAATCATGTCCCAATCGCTGTTGAATCCTCCCGAACGCTTGAAAGCCCGGATGTGATCCAAATTCAGCCCGGCATCGGGCCAGCCATGTTCTCTGGCCAGGGTACGGGCTACATACAGCGTGCAGCGATTATAGGCATCCTGGGCCGCCCACAACACGCCATCTACGTCGAAGATGACGGTGTCTATCCGGTTCATGGCATGCGATTCCTGAAATAGGCTTGGTATCGCTGGCCGCGTTCCCGATACCGACGGGCGTTGTCCAAGATGGCATCCAGCTCTTGCTCGCGCACCGCCCGCGCGAATCGGGCGGGCACGCCTTTGTAAAGGGTGCGCGGGGGCACGACCATGCCCGGCGGCACCAACGCGCCCGCCGCGATGATCGCGCCGGCGCCGATATGCGCGCCGCTCAGCACGGTGGCATGGATGCCGATGAGCGCGCCATCTTCCACCACACATCCGTGCACCACCGCGGCGTGGCCGATAATCACATGTTTGCCGATGAGCGTTGGAAAACCCGGGTCACAGTGGAGGACAACGTTGTCTTGCACACTGCTCCCTTCACCGATGAGGATGCGGTCCACATCGCCGCGTAGCACGGCGCCGAACCAGATGTTGGCCCCGGCCTCCACACGCACGTCACCGATGAGGGTGGCATTGGGCGCAATAAACGCGTCGGGGTGGATTTTTTCCGGCTGGTATTCTATGACTTCAATGTTTGGCATAAGAATGATTACAAGGCAAAATCAGGAATATGGCTTGCCACGCTCTCAAGTTTAGCATGGATCGTTCCGTCTGACGAACCTGGGGGATGCACGGGCGTGTTGTTCAAGCCGTGTATGCTCATTTTACACACACTCGGTGACGCGATACAATTTCTATCATGAAAATCTTCATTCATGGGCTGCTCAGTAGCGGCCAGGGGTTCAAAGCCCGTTTGCTGC
>DRQW01000206.1 GCA_011371305.1 Anaerolineae bacterium
CCCAGCAGGGACATCCCAATGAGGATGGATTCCAGCCCGCCATGCCCGGCCCCGAACATGAGCGCTTCCTTCCAGCTCCGGGCCCAGCTCAATTTGCCCTTGAGCACGGAATAGCGCGCGGGCTCTTCGGTGATGGCCGCGGTGAAACTCAACACCACAGCTTTAGCCAGCAGGTTTCCATCCGGCCCTAGAGCGGGGATGAATTTTTGGAGCACTAGGTTGATGGGAATGTGTGCAAGCTGGGCCAGGACGAACGCGGCCGCGCCATAGAGAAACAGCTTCCAGGTGAGGCCATATTTTTTGGCCAGAAAGACGCCCACCAGGATGGGCATGGCGATGGCCAGCAGGGCGCTGAGGGGATAGGTGAAGGTGAGAGGATCGTTCATGATGGTGTTTGCAAGAGCCCCCTATTGGGCCAGCGGATTCAAGAGTTCAAAACCTTCAATCCACGCATAATCCCGAATGTTCGCTGTAACCAAAGTCAAACCGAAACTCAGAGCCGTTCCCGCGATAAGTGCATCCCCCAAAGACATTTTTCGTTTTTGCCGTAAGGCAACCGCCCAATCAATCACCCCATCTGTCACGGGCAAAATCGGCAACACCACGAATAATCGCTCTAACCGTTGCCTTTGCTCCGAAGTAAGCCGATGATATCCCAGCACCTCGATTTTGCTGATGACGGAGACTAGGGGCTGACCGTTGGCAATGAACGCCCGAATAGCATCGTAACCGGGCTCGGCCGCATAAATCAGTATGTTACTATCCAGCAACATCACCGACGATTATTCTCCCCGAAAGGGTAATTTGCGTTCCTTCCGAATTTCCCCCTGCCATTCCAATGGATCTTTGATTCCCAACCCGCCATGTTCTGCAATCTCCCGGAGAATCGCTGCCGCCTCTTCGCCCCACGCTTCATGCTGAATTTCGGCCGAACGCGTCAACTGGCGCACGATTTTGTAAATCGTATCCAGGTGTTTATCATCCAAACGGTGGATTTCCGTAATAATCTGACTTTTCGTAGCCATAAGCCTGAAATCTCTCGCGGGAATCATGGCACAGTTTCAAATGTATTATCGCCAGAAGAAGACGTTTGTCAAGTCATGCATGAATTCACGTTCAGGGAGATGATTTGGGATACACCCATTCCGTGAACATGGGCGTGAGGTCGCAACCGCAGGCTGCTTCAGCCACGCGCTTCAGCCCTTCGGTGGTGGCGATGTCCCATTGAAAGGCGGTGTAGTAGGCTTTTTGGAATGTTTCAAAGGTGTCGTCGCCTATCTTCTTGCGCAATTCGTCAAAGAAGAGCCCGCCGCGGCCGTAGATGATGCCGCTGTATTCGGCTTCGTCATACGCGGAAACCGGCAGGTCCAGGGGGATGTCCGCGTAGTCGATGCTTTCCCAGCGTCGTGCCAGGTTATTGCGTTCCATCCGATAACCTTCGTCACCGTGGACTTCCTGGAAATACAGAAGGGTGTTGTATTGGGTGAGGGATTCATCCAGCCAGGGGTGGTGGACCTGGTCGTTGCCCACGACGCTGTAAAACCATTGGTGCCCGACCTCGTGCGCGGTGGCAACCTCGAAAAAGCGCTGGTTAGGGTCATACAAGTCCAGGGCAACGACGATCACGCCCGGATATTCAACACCACCGGCCAGGGTGGGCGTGCCCGCCACATCCAGTTCGGTGAAGGGATAGATGCCATAATAGCGGTTGAAGACCTGAAGCGCGTCCACTGCGTAGCCCAGGGCCAGTTCATTCATGTCGCTGTAGCCTTCCGGCGCGTAGGCCCGAATGACCGTGTCCCCCACGGTTTCCTCGATGACCTGATAGCGGGCGCTGCTGACCAGGTAAAAGTCTCGCATGGGGCCCGCGGCCCAGGTGATGACCTGCCGGCCATCCTGCTCTTCCCGGGTCAGTTCAAACCCCGATGCCTGCACCACCTGCGCCGCGGGGAGGCTGGCCCGCACCAGATAATAGGCCGTGTCGCTGTAGGTGACATCGCCGTAGTTCGGAGGGACCTCATCATACCAGCCGATCTCGTCATCGTAGGCTGGGATCATGGGATAGGCATGGGCCAGGGCCAGGATGTCATCCAGATACGCGAACACTGCATAGTTGGAACCCGCGGTGGTGGGGATGACCACATCGTACGCCATGGCGATGACGACCTGCTCCCCGGGCTGCAGGGGTTGGGGCATGGTCACGCGCAGGACGCTGTTCTCTTTCTCCAACCGGGTTGTTGCAGGCTGCCCGTTGACCTGAACCCCGTCCACCGTCATTTCACCTCCCAGGATGTTGGGAAACAGGCGGAATAGGACTTCGTCCAGGGGAATGTTTTCGGCGTTGGTGTAGCGCACCTCCAACCTGCCCGTGAGCCGGGTCATGTCGTCGCTGAGGGTGAAGTCGAGATGGTACACGCTGGCGAAAGGGCGTTCCTGCAACTGGCCCTGCGCCGCGGGGACGAGGCCCGCGGCAAAGGGGGTGCGGTCATCCCAGGGGATGTCGAAGAGGGTAGGGGTGGGGAGGACGGGCGTGGGAGGTGAGGTGGGGGTGGGAGGGCGCGTGGGCGAGGGTGCGAGGGTGCGAGGGGGTGAGGGGGTGACCTCGTGGGCGGGCGTGATGGTCGGCACCGCGACGGGCAGGCAGGCCGCAAGGAGTAAAAGCAGCGTCAGGGCGAAAAAGGGGAGCAGATAGGATTTCATGGTATGGGAGGGGTGAGGATGGAGGTGGGATGAGGAGGATAGGCGGGTTCAGCTTCTAAACCCGGCGGAGTACGGAGATGAGAAACCACAGGCCCAGGCCCATGGCCGTGAGGAAACCCAGCACAATGAGCGCGGTGATGATGGGACTCGCGGGCGCGTTGGAGATCAGCAGGGCTAGGGCCAGGATAAACGATCCCAGCAGCAGGCTGACGGAAAGCCGGGTCAAGGCCCGATCGAGCCGATCCATCACGGGCCGCTGCACATCGAAGGTCATGTCCAGGGGCACTTTACCCGATTCCAGGCCATAGAGCAGCCTGGCGCTGGCACGCGGCATGACCTCGAAAAAATCCCCCCAGGCCTGGACATCGCCCATCAATTCCGGCCCCCAGGTGGTGGGCATCCACATCTCCCGCATGAGCTTTTCGGCGAAGGGTTCCGATACCGCGAACATGTCGAAATCGGGGTCCAGTTGCAACCCCACCCCTTCCATCATGCCCAGGGTTTTGCCCAACAGCCACAGGTCCGGGGGCAAGCGCAGATGGAAGCGATAGGCAATGGGCATGATGTCATTGACCACCTCCTTCGCCCGGATTTCCTTAAGCGGCAGGCCTTTGTATTTGGTGAGGAGGCGGTTGATGTTGCGCTTCAGCGCGTTGCGGTCCACGTAGGCCGAGGCCGCGCCCATGCGGATGAGCTGCTCTACGATGCGCTCGGCATCCATCCGCACCGATGCGACATAAAGTTTGATGAGGTTGATGCGATCCTCGCGGGAAAGATGCCCCACCATGCCGAAATCCACCGCGCCGATGACCGCGCCGGGCATGACAAAGAAATTGCCTGGGTGCGGGTCGGCATGGAAGAAGCCATCTTCCAGCACCTCTTTGACAATGAGTCGGGCCGAATTCAACGCCACCTGCTTCGGATCGATCCCCACCCGTTTCATTCCCTCGATGTTGTTGATCTTGATCCCGTAAATCCGTTCCAACACCAGCACCTGCCGGGTGGTATAATCCCAATAGACTTTGGGGATGTAGATGGCCGGGTCGCCTTTGAAATTCTCACGAAAGCGGTCCGCGTTGCGACCTTCCTGCAGGTAGTTCAGTTCGTTTTGTAGGGTGAAGGAGAAGTCCTGGACGATGTCGATGGGATCGTACAGCTCGGCCAGGGAGGTGCGTTGCGCCATCATGGCCAGGTCTTCGAGGATGGCCAGATCGGCCTGGATGGTGGGCCAGATGTCGGGGCGCTGGACTTTGATGATGACCTCTTCGCCCGTGGGGAGCACGGCGGCATGGACCTGGGCCAGCGAGGCGGAGGCCAGGGGCGTTTTTTCGATGCTGGCCAGGACGTCATCGGGGGGCTTGCCCCAGGCCGCAGCCAGTTGCGCCTCCACCTCCTCCCAAGGGATGGGCGGGGCCGCGTCCTGGAGTTTGCTGAGTTCCGCGATGTATTCGGGGGGCAGGAGATCGGGCCGGGTGCTGAGGATCTGGCCGATCTTGATGAAGGTCGGCCCCAGCTCCTCCAAGGCCATGCGGAAATGCTGCGCCGGCGTCAGTCGCGCCATCTCCTCGCGGCGACGCATGATCCGGGCCGGGGTGAGCAGATACCGATCCACGCCCCATTGCTCCAACAAGGAGCCGAACCCATGCTGGACAAAGACCGAAATGATACGTCGATAGCGGGGGAGGTTTTGCGCGCGACGGACGTAGCTGAACATGGTTTTATTATAAGGGCATGATTCCGAGAAAACCAGTATGGAACGAAGCCAAGAAAAAAAGACAGGCGAAGCTGCCAAAGCTGCCTGTCTTTTGGGGATGTCATCTCCTGAACGGGTTGGTTAGGGTTTCCAGTGTTCCCACACGCGTCCTACCAGATCCGGACCCGGTTTGAGCGCGGGATCGCCGGGCTCCCAGCCCGAAGGCGTCACCTCGCCTGTGGCCAGCACATGCTGGAAGGCTTTGATCTGGCGGAGGAGTTCGCGGGGATTGCGGCCGACCTCAGGGGTCAGCACCTCCATGGCCCGGATGACGAAGTTGGGGTCAATGATGAACCGGCCGCGGATATCTACCCCCGCGGCTTCATCATACACGCCATAGATGGTGCCGATCTTCCCGCCCGCATCTGACAACATGGGGAAGGGGACGCCCCCGTCGATCATCTTGGAAAGCTCTTGTTCTTGCCAGATTTTGTGGACGAATCGGCTGTCCGTGCTCATGGCCAGGACTTCCACGTCCAGGGCCTGCAGTTCATCATAGATGGCAGCGACCGCTGTCAGTTCGGTCGGTCAGACAAAGGTAAAGTCGCCAGGATAGAAGCAAAGGACAATCCATTTGCCTTTGTAGTCGGAAAGCCTGACGTTTTTGAAATTGCCCTCCGCGGGGATATAGGCGGTGGCTTCGAAATCAGGGGCTTCCTTTCCAACGCGTGCAAGCATAGCAACCTCCTGTTGGATGGTTTGAGTGCCGGGTTGTTCAGATGGGGGTTCGGGAACGAGAGGACCAGCCGCTGGTTCCACACAACCCTGTTCCATTTCGGTCATATCACACCTCCCTGGATGAGATGGAGATGACATCGTGCCGTATTCAAGTATAGTCTTTTTTACTTCCGTTGGCAACTGGATACGGGTTTTTTGGGGGCTTCAAATTGCTGTCAGAAAGCTACCCCGCGTATAATCGGATCTCAACATCCCATCTCCCCGAGGTATCCCATGCCCAATCTGGACGAAACCGTGGTGCGGGAAAAGCTACGCACCTACATCACCCATGAACTCATCCGCGACCCCGACTACGACCTGGCCGATGATGAAGGGATCATCACCGGCGGGCTGATGGATTCCTTTGCCCTGGCCGATTTCGCGGTCTTCGTGGAGCGGGAATTCGGCGTCTATATCCCCGACCCCGACCTGACCGTGGAGAAGATGGATACCCTGAACCAAATGGTCGCGCGCGTGTTGAAGGGTTAATCTTTCATCCATGCTCACGCCCGAAACACGAAACGCTTATCACACCCTGCTCGACGCGGCCGTGCTGCGGCCCGACCAGCCGGACGCGTCCGCCATCATCTTCGTCGCCACCGACGCCCAGCCCATCACCATCACCCGGGCGGACTTTCAGGCCCGCACCCTGGCCTACGCGGCCGGATTGCGTAAGCTGGGCGTGCAAGCGGGGGACCTGGTCATCATCGCCCATTTGCAGAACCTGGAGAGCATCGACGCGTTCTGGGGCGCGCTGCGCATGGGCGCGATCCCTTCTATGTTCCCCACCCTCACCGAAAAACTGGACCCGGACATCTACATGCGGAACATGAACGCGCTGGTGCGACGGTCGGGCGTGCGGTTGATCTTCACCAGCGATGAATTCGCGCCCGTCCTGGCCCGCACGGCCCATTGCCCGGTGGTCGGGTCCAGCGAACTGGCCGGGTTGGCCAGCGCGGCGGAGCAAGCCTCATTCCAGCCCCACACGCCTGGGGAGGACGACATCGCCTTCTTGCAGCATTCCAGCGGGACCACCGGCTTGCAAAAGGGCGTCGCCCTCAGCCATCGGGCTGTGCTCAACCAGCTTGCCAGCTACGCCCGGGCCATCGACTTGCGCCCCGACGATGTGATCGTGAGCTGGCTGCCTCTCTATCACGACATGGGCCTCATCGCCGGGTTCATCCAGCCCCTGGTACAGGGCATCCCCCTGGTGCTCATGTCCCCCTTCGACTGGGTACGGCACCCTGCGCTCCTGCTGCGGGCCATCCACGAGTATCGCGGCACCCTCACCTGGCTGCCCAACTTCGCCTACAATCACCTGGCCCGCCGTGTGCGCGGCCACGACCTGGCGGGCCTGCGGCTGGGTTCCATGCGCATGTTCATCAACTGCTCCGAACCCGCGCGGCACGAAAGCCATCAGCTCTTCCTGCAACGGTTTGGCGATGCGGGCGTGCGGGAGGAGATGTTGGCCGTGAGTTACGCCATGGCCGAAAATACCTTCGCGGTGACGCAAACCCCGCCTGGCCGCCCGCCCCGGCTGGATATCGTCAGCCGTCAGGCACTGAACGAGAATCGCCTGGCCCGCCCCGCGACGCCTGATGAAGCCACGACCATCCTCGTCTCATGCGGTCCCACCATCCCCAATACCCAGGCCAAGGTGGTGGATGAAGCAGGCCGGGACCTGCCCGAACGTCGCGTGGGCGAGATCGCCATCCGCAGCGATTGCATGCTCACCGGCTATTACAAACGCCCTGACTTGCAACCTTTTACCGAAGATGGTTGGTATCTGACAGGCGACATGGGCTACATCGCGGACGGGGAGGTGTATGTGGTGGGGCGCAAGAAGGACCTGATCATCCATGCGGGCAAGAACATCTACCCACAGGATATCGAAGCCATTGTCAACGACGTGCCCGGTGTGCATCCGGGCCGGGCCGTGGTCTTCGGTGTGCCCGATGAGCGAGAGGGTACGGAGCTGATCGTGGTGGTGGCGGAAGTGGATACCGACGATCCGCAGGAGCGGAAGGCCATCGCCCGGGCCATCCGCCAGGCCGTGGCCCGGGCCAGCGATGTGACCGTGGGCTATGTGACCCTGGTCGGGCCCAAGTGGCTGATCAAAACCTCCAGCGGCAAGATCGCGCGCGGCGCGAATCGCGAGAAGTGGCTGCGCCAACAACTCTGAGAGCATGTTTGACGCCAAGGCGCCCGTCATGGTATGTTTGCAACATCGCGACACCCAAACCGCGCCTCTCATCTGCCACAACCGGAAGCCATGTCCACCACCCTGCACCCACCCCAACAACCCGCGCCCGACATCCGCCTGGAGGCGGTGGTCAGCGGGCGGGTTATCAACCCCAGCCAGCCCGATGCCCGTTTCCTCGTGCTGGTCTTCCAAAGCCAGAAGACTGCCCGCGCCATGGCCGAAGTCCAGGACGCGGTGCGGGAACAATTCCCCGACGCCCGGGATGTGCGCATCGTCAGCGTGGTGGATATGCGCGGGGTGCCCCGCATGTTTCGGGGCATGGCCAACGCCGCGCTACAAAAGGCCTATGAGCACGGGGCTGAGCACCTACCCGAGGGCTGGGACCCGACCGAATACATTGTGATTTTGCCCGACTGGAAGGGGGCGTTTTTCAAAGCTTTTGGCGTGGCCCATGCCGACACCCACGCGGCTGCGGTGGTGGTAGATGGTCAGGGAATCGTGCTGGGGTCACATCAGGGGCCGGAACTTGCTACTTTCATCCTGGACAAGCTTAACCAAGCCACGGGATGAGAGAAAGCCGTGTTATGAACTGAGACACGTCTGCAACGGCTTCTAGTCATTTTCGAGGTCCAAGGCCCGCTGGTAGAGTTCGCGACGGGGAAGCCCGGTGATCTCCGCCAGCAGCCGCGCGGCCTGGTTCACCCCTATGCCGCCCGCGAGCAGCCCTGCCAGGGCCTCCTCCACCGCGGGGGTGATCCCCTGCGCCCCCGGCTTTTCGGTCGCGCCGCCCACGAGCACCACCATCTCACCCCGAGGCGCCTCGGCAAAAGCCCGGGCCGCGTCCTCGGCCCGGCCCCGCCAAAACTGCTCATGCAGCTTGGTCAGCTCCCGAGCCACCACCACGGGCCGGTCCGGTCCCAGGACCTGGGCGATGTCGGCCAGCAGGCCCGGCAAC
>DRQW01000207.1 GCA_011371305.1 Anaerolineae bacterium
CAACGGCTGGCTTGCCAGCGCCGATACGGACGAAAATCGTGGGCGGTAACCCGGTACACCTGGAAACCCGGAAACCAGGGAAACCGGGCCGATTCGCTCACCCCGGTCTACCGGTCTACCGGTTTCCCGGCCTACCGAATCTATTTTCATAGCAGGCACCACGCGCGGCCGCGCGCGGATACCGATGAAAATCTCACGCAGAGGCGCAAAGACGCTAAGCTGGTTTGCAAGTATGCAAGTTTGCAGGTGGCAGGTGGCCTGCGCAACGTAACTTGCCACTTGCCGCCTGCCCACCTTATTCCCTTTGCGCCCTGGCGTCTTTGCGTGAGAGGATTACTTTCGCGGCTTACGCCTGCCCTGACGGCGAGGGCGCCGCAACCCCGCCTTCTTCACCGGCGACCGACGGTCGGGGGGCAGCCCAAGGGCCCGGAAGAGGGCCTTGCGTTCGGCTTCGGTCAGTTCCCGCCACGCGCCCGGCGGCAAATCCCCCAATTGCAACGGCCCGATGGCCACCCGCACCAGCCGCAGGGTCGGATGCCCCACGGCCGCGGTCATGCGCCGCACCTGGCGCTTGCGCCCCTCGCGGAGGGTGATGCGCAGCCAGGGGGTGGGATGATATTGCCTGACTTTGCGCGGGGGCAGGTCGGGCGGGCTGGGAAGCCGTTCCACCGCCGCGGGCGCGGTGCGCTTCCCCTTCACCATGACCCCTTCCCGCAGCTTCTGCAACGCGGCCTCATCGGGCACGCCCTCCACCTGCACCAGATAGGTTTTGGGCAGTTTCCAACGGGGATGGGTGACCCGATGCAACACCTGGCCGTCGTCAGTCAGCAACAACAACCCTTCGCTGTCCTTATCCAGCCGCCCGGCTGCATAGACCCCGGGCAGGTCGATGTAGTCGCCCAGGGTGGGCCGCCCCTCCGGGTCGGTGAACTGGGTGAGGACGCCATAAGGTTTGTGAAAAAGGATGTAGCGGGCCATGGTCGCAGTGACTAACCACCAGGAATGACGCCATCGATGCCGACGCACACCATTTCGCAAAGAATTCGTTTTCAAGATACACTATCTTCGTCCGGTTCTCAAATCTGGGAAACCTCCAGTCTCAAGCGAGGACATGCGCATGGTTATCATCCGGCTTTTACGCACAGGGCTCCTCCTTGGTCTCGCATTGATCAGCTTACGGGCGATTCCCCTCATGGCCGCGGGTTCGCCACCCCATGCTCCCACCACGCGCACCATCCAATGGGCCGACCGGACGTGGAATGTGCGGTCATGGCCCGGTGGTCCGGGCCCCAACAACTGGTGTGATACCGTGGATTGTGTTTGGGTGGATAGCAACGGCGCGTTGCATCTCACTATCCGCTATATCAATGGCCAATGGTACGCAACCGAGGTGAGTACCCGGGATCTCACCAACTTCGGGGAGCATCGATTTTACGTCGAGGGTCCCATTGATGATCTGGACCCCAACGTGGTGCTGGGCCTGTTTCTCTATTCCGATATCAATGACAACGACATCGAAGAATTGGACGTGGAATTCGCCACGTGGGGCGATCCCGACCCCGCCGCGCCCGAGGGCAAGTACACCACCTGGTATCAGAATGCCATTGGAGACCAGTACACCTTCGATGTGAACCTCAACGGCGCCTACACCACCCATGCCATCGACTGGCAACCCACCCAGGTGGATTTCGAAAGCCTTCATGGGTTCTACGACACACCCCCCAATGCCAGCTACATCATCGCCCAGTGGTCCACCTCGAACCCGAATGTCATCCCTATCCCCGAAGATGAGATGCGCGTGCACATGAACCTGTGGCTGTATAGCGGCCAGCCCCCCACCGATGGCCAGGAAGTGGAGATCGTGATCCACGACTTCAAAGGCCCGCCCGAAATACCCACAAACCTCCAGGCCAGCGATGGCGCCTTCACCGACCGGGTGACCCTTTCGTGGGATGGTGTGCCCACGGCCACATCCTACCAGGTGTATCGGGCCGAAAGCGAGACCGGGCCCAAAACCCTGCTCGGGTCCACCACCGCCACCACCTTCGACGACACCACCGCGGATTACGACCGCACCTATGTGTATTGGGTCACGGGCGTCAACGGCCAGGGCGAAGGGTGGTTCAGCGATTCCGACACAGGCTGGCGGGCCATCCCCATGGATGTGTCCATCACCCTGACCAACACCACCGACGTCACCCTTTCGTGGCCCGACCAAAGTGCCGCGTGTCAATATGATGTGTATCGCGACCTCACGCCCTACTTCGATCCCGCGACGCTCACCCCGGCGGCCTCCCTCACCCCGCCCGATAGCACCCACACCTTTGCCAACGACGCGGGCAATCCAGCCGAAAACCACTACTACCTGGTCCAGGCCATCGGCTGCACCGACGCCCACGCCAGCCCCTCCAACCGCACGGGCGAATTCGATTTCGCGCTGACGCCGGGGAGTTGAACCCCATACGCCGGGACCCAGTCATCTCGCCGGGTCCCGGCATCATGCAAGGAACGCCTTTACGCGCACTCCCAAAGGATGAAGCGTTAGCGTAGCAGGTCTTGCTTCATGCTTTCGAACTCCTCTTTGGTTAGCTCACCTCGGGCATAGCGGGTTTTTAGAATCTCGAGGGCAGCGGAGCTGCCGTTCTGGGGTGCGGGGGTTGCGGGACGGCTGGCCCGGGAGACCAGCCACACGATCAGGCCGATGATCAGCCCCAGCGCAGCCAGCCAGAAGATCCACATGAACCAGAATCCGCCGAAACCATAGCCATTGCAGAAGAAATCGTACATCATTTTTGCCTCCTGAAATGCTTGGGGAATGAAGGGGTCAGGGGTTACGCCAGCAGGTCGCGGCGCATTTCCTCATATTCGCTCTTGGTGATCTCGCCGCGGGCGTAGCGCCTTTTCAGTACCTCCAGCGCGTCTTCCTGCTGGCTGGTGTACGGCGGGTAAGGACCGCCCGTGGGCTGATTGCTACCGGAACGATTGGCGATCTGAACCACGGCCCAGATAACCAGGCCAATGATCAGAATCCAGAAAAGCCACATGAATGGAAAGCCGAAGCCGAATCCCATCATGATGTGTTACCTCCGTAATTGAAAATGATGAGTAAGGTTGGATAAGTGGTGGGCAGGTGCATGGGAACAGGTCGTCCTTTTCACCTTTACTGTATCTTCTTTTTATGTCGGCATGTTGACATGCATATGACGATTCTGTAACAACCCCGCGCCATCCGCGTGGACAGCTTCGATTTCCGCCTTGCCCCCATGCTCAACTTGGGGTAAGATGCCAATTGAACAAAACGTCACAACTCCTCGTGAGGCTCTCATGACCAAAAACGCCACCATTCTGGTCGTCGATGACGAAGCGCCCGTGCGCGAAACCGTGCGGGCGTATCTGGAAAAAGAAGGCTACACCGTACACACCGCGGGGGACGGCGCGGCCGCGCTGCAGGCCATCCGCGCCTTCAAGCCCGATCTCATCGTGCTCGATATCATGCTGCCCGAGGTGGATGGCCTGGAGGTGCTGCGGCGCCTGCGCCAGGAGTCCGATGCCTGGGTGCTGATGCTCTCGGCCCGGTCCGAAGAAATGGACAAGATCCTGGGGCTGAAGATGGGCGCGGATGATTACCTGACCAAGCCCTTCAGCCCGCGTGAACTCGTCGCTCGTATCGAAGCCATGCTACGACGGGGCAGCGCGGGTATGCAGGCCGAAGACGCGCCCCTCACCTTCGACGACATCCGCATCGACCCCGCGGCCCGCAAAGTGCAGATCGCCGGCCGGCCGGTGGACCTCACGCCCATCGAATTCGATCTGCTCTTGGTTTTGGCCCGGCATCATGGCCGGGTGCTGAGCCGCGAGCAGCTCATCGAGCAGGTGTGGGGCTACGATTATTACGGCGACGACCGGGTGGTGGATGTCCACATCGGTCGGTTGCGCAAGAAGCTGAACGCCGTGTCGCCGGGCGTGGGCCAACGCATCGCCACCGTGCGGGGGGTGGGCTACCGGTTCGAGGATAGCGGATGATGCAACGGTTGCTGGACTTCTTCCGACGCAATCTCAGCGTCAAGCTCTTCCTTTCCTATTTGATTGTGATCCTGGTGGGGGTGATCGTGCTGGCCGGGGCAGTGCAAATCCAGACGCCCGCCGCCATCCAGCGCCACATCGAGCGCATGGAAAGCCATTTGGGCACCGATCCGGGCCTGGCAGAAGATTTGCGGGTGAATTTCATCCGCGCCATCAACGAGATCACCACCACCGCGGTCATTGTCTCCCTCATCGCGGCCATTGCGGTGAGCCTGTTCACCTCCCAACGCATCGTCCAGCCCATCCGGGCCATGATGCAGGCAAGCCGCGAGATCGCCGCGGGGAATTTCAAACGCCGCGTGGCCGTGGTCAGCGAGGATGAGCTGGGCGCGCTGGCCGAAAGCTTCAATCAGATGGCCGAGGAGCTGGAGCTGACCGAACAGCGGCGCCTGAACCTCATCGGCGACGTGGCCCACGAGCTGCGTACCCCCCTCACCAACCTCCGCACCATGCTCGAAGCCCTGACCGACGGCGTGCTCCCGCCCGACCCCGCTACCTTCCAGACCATGAACCACGAGGTCCTGCGCCTGCAACGGCTGGTGCAAGACCTGCAGGAGCTTTCCCGGGCCGAGGCGGGCGAGATGGCCATGTTTCCCGAATGGGTGGACCCGGCGCAGCTCGTCTCCAGCGTGGTGGACCGCCTCGCGTTGCAGTTCCACGACAAGGGCGTGGCCCTACACGTGAACATGGAACCCGATCTGCCCATGATTTTCGTGGACCCCGCCCGCATCACCCAGGTGCTGGTCAACATCCTGGGGAATGCCTTGCAATACACGCCGGGAGGTGGTCAGGTGTGGGTGGCCGTCCGCCGCGGCGGAGACGCCATCGAGTTTGTGGTGCGCGACACAGGGCGGGGCATCCCGGCCGAGGATCTCCCCCACATCTTCGAGCGGTTTTACCGGGTGGACAAATCCCGGGCCCGGGCCAGCGGCGGCAGCGGCATCGGCCTCACCATCTCGAAACACATTGTGGAGGCCCATGGCGGGCGCATTTGGGCCAAAAGTGAGGGGCCGGGCAAAGGCAGTGAGTTCGGCTTTACGCTGCCGCTGTCCCCAAAATCTTCATAAAATCGTCATATTTCCGTCAAAGGGGTGTCATACGAATAGAGGAAACTGAGGTAGCTTCACAAACTCCCTTCGCGTGTGAAGTCAAGGTCGTGATGCGTGAAGACGTGAACCGTGAGAGCTTTTTACGCATCACGTTTCATGGTTTGGCAATCTCGCTCCCCTTTGGCCGGGCTGTCTCGGTCAGCTTCAAGCACGGAACTTGCTTTACATCTTTTTCCCTTTGCGCCCTTAGCGCCTTTGCGTGAGACATCTTTTCTCGACATTCGACACAGGAACCACGACCATGATGATGGGCTTTGGCTTTATCGGCATGCTTTTCATGTTTCTTTTTCTGGCAATTATCGTGATCGCAGCCGTTGCCGTCATTAGCTGGCTTTTCCCCCGACCGCTGTCATCGCCGCCCTCGGGCCGGGGCTATGCCCAGCCTTCCTCCCCCTACCCGACGGAAACCGGGCTGGTCCAGCCTTCGGCCGCGCCAGAAACGCCCCTGGACATCCTCAAGCGGCGTTATGCCCGGGGCGAGATCACGCGCGAGGAATTTGAAACCATGAAGGAGGACCTCCTTGCCTGACATCACGCCCGCCAGGCTGGCCGCGCTCGCGCTGCTCCTGCTGACGCTCACCCTGCTGGCCGCTTGCGGTTCCGCGCCCGAGGCCACCGACAGCGCCGACGCCTTCACCGCGATCCAAGACAACGCCACCCCGCTTCCCCTGCCCGAGCTCGACCCCGAGCTGGTCGCCCAGGGGGAAATCATCTACCGGCAGTATTGCGCGGCCTGCCACGGCGCCCAGGGCGAAGGCCAGCCCAACTGGAAACAACCCCTGGAGGACGGCACCTATCCCGCGCCGCCCCACAACGCCGAAGGCCACACCTGGCATCATGGCGACGGCACGCTGTTCAAATACATCAAGGAAGGGGGCGCCGGCCTCAACATCCCCAACTTCAAGAGCAACATGCCCGGCTTCGGCGACACCCTGACCGACGAGGAGATCATCGCCGTGCTCACTTACCTCAAGAGCCTCTGGCCCGAGGAGCAGCGGCGCAGCCAATATCAAGCCACCCTGCAGGACCCGCTTCCATGAATCCAACTCCCAAGGAGCCCCCAATGCCCCGACTCACCCGCCTGGCCCCCCTGGCGTTCCTGACCCTGCTGCTCTCGCTGTTGCTGGCCGCCTGCGGCAACCGCGGCGGGAGCGCGGCCGCGCCCACGCCCGCGGGCCTGCCCCAGGGCAAACCCACCCTGGTTTATCTCTACACTTTTCCCTGACCCGCCTGACAACAGGTAGAGCCCATCGTGAATGGGCTAGAGCAAATCTATGGCGACCGCGTCGTTTTCCAACGGATGAACGCGGACGAGCCCGATGGACGGGCCGCGCTCAAAGCCTACAAAGCGCCCGGCCATCCCACAGTCGTGCTGATCGACGCCCAAGGCAACGTCGTTTGGATGCGCACCGGCGTCCTGCCCGAAAGCGCCTACGCCGAGGGCATCGAAACCTTACTCCAGGTATCACCCTGATCTGAGGCCAAGCATCATGTCCCGTCAACGCCAACTCCTCATGTTGTTGGGCCTGCTCGCCGTGGCAGCCGTCCTCGCGGCCTGCGGCGGGCCGGCCTCAACCCCCGAACAAGCCTCCATCAACACCCAGGCCGACTCATCTCCGGCCCAGCCCACCGAGGTCGTGGTGTACAAATCCCCCTCCTGCGGCTGCTGCGGCGAATGGGCCGCGCACATGGAGGAAAACGGCTACACCGTCCGGGTGAAAAACGTGAATGACCTCACCGCGATCAAACGCAAGTTCAACGTACCCGCCCAAATGCAGTCCTGCCATACCGCGGTCATCGGCGACTACGTGATCGAAGGGCATGTGCCCGCGGCCGAGGTCACCCGCCTGCTCCGCGAGCGCCCGACCGACGTGGTGGGCCTGGCCGTGCCCGGCATGCCCGCGGGCTCACCGGGCATGGACTACGGCAGCGCCAGCCAGCCCTACGACGTGTACGCGTTCGACGCCGCGGGCCGGGCCGAAGTCGTCGCCAGCTACGGGCCCTGACCCCGCTTTTTCGTTTGCCCGACCCCACACCGTCTGATCCCCACACCGGAGATACGCTCAGGCGGCCCGGAACGTCCTCGCGGCGTTCCGGGCGCCCACGCGCGTTGCGGTAAAATAGAGACCTCACGTGAAAAGCCTGCAGGTAGCAGGTGAACGCACCACCACCGAAGCACTTATCCTTTGTGATCTTGCCTTAGCGACCTTGCGTCTTGGTGTGAGATATCCAACCCTATCCGCGCGGGCGTGCCCGCGGTTCCGCTGTTTTCCGAATCCCTTTCTCAGGAGCAACCGATGATCTCCAAGCGTCTCCTCTTGCCAGGCATCTTGCTCATCGCCATCGCGGCTGTGCTGTCGGCCTGTGCGGCCTCGCCCCAGGCCCCCGCGGCCGATGATCCCACCGCGGTGGCCGCGGCCGTGGAAGCCACCCTCACCGCCATCGCGGCCTCGGGCCAGGACAACACCCCCACGGCCACCCCCACACCTCCCGATACCAGCGCCCAAGCCCCCGTCATCCTGCCCCCGTTGGTGGATGGCTTCGACCCCGCGCCTCGCCCTGCCAGCTCCAAGGGCGATCCCAACGCGCCCGTCGTCATCTACGAATGGTCCGACTACACCTGACCTTACTGTGGCCGCTTCTTCACCGAGGTGGCCCCGCTTCTGGATGAAGCGTACATTCAAACGGGTAAGGTCTATTTCGTTTACAAAGAATATCCCGTGCTGGGCCAGAAATCGGTCATGGCCAGTTTCGCGGCCCAGTGCGCCGCGGACCAGGGCAAATTCTGGGAGATGCACGACTGGCTCTTCCAGAACAAAAGCCGCATCAGCCCCGATGGTCTCAAACAAGCCGCGCGCGAGCTGGGCCTGGACGGCGCCGCGTTCGACGCCTGCTTTGACGACCAGACCCCGCGGCCCCGCATCCAGGAAGATTTTGACGAAGGGCGTCGCTGGGGCGCGCGCGGCACCCCCACCTTCTTCATCAATGGCCGCATCATCGGCGGCCTGCTCCCCAAGGAACAATTCCTGCAGATCGTGGATGCCGTGCTGGCCGAAGCTACCAGCGGCGATTTGCCCGACAACGTCCTCCTTCCCACCCCGACTCCCACCCCCGATCTCGATTTCGAGGAAGAGACCCACGCAGTTATGGGCAACCCGGACGCGCCCGTGACCATGATCGAGTTCTCCGACTATCAATGCCCCTTCTGCCTGCGTTATTTCAACGACACCCTCGAGAAGGTCAAGGCGAATTACGTGGAAACGGGCAAGGTCTTCTACGTGTTCAAGGACTTCCCCATCACGCAGATCCACCCCCAGGCGCCCAAGGCCGCGGAGGCCGCGGAATGTGCCGGGGAGCAGGGTCAGTATTGGGCCATGCATGACCGTCTCTTTCAGGGGCAGCAGGCGGAGTGGAACCAGAACCCCGACGCGGTCAATATCTTCAAAGGCTACGCGGAAGAGCTGGGCCTGGATATGGATGCGTTTAACGATTGCCTCGATAGCGGCAAGTATGCGGATGAGGTCGCCGCGGACCTGGATGAGGGCCTGCGGGCTGGCGTCACCGGCACGCCCAGCTTCTTCATCAATGGCCAGATGGTCAGCGGTGCGCAACCCTATGAGGTCTTTGAACAGGTATTGAACGCCGCACTGGCCCAGACGCCATAAAGCCATCAAAATGCCTTTGCCGCCTGTCAACCTGCATCCTTCACAATGTGCCTTTCCGCCTTTGTGTTTTGAAGTAAGATAACTCCCATCACGGCAGCCGACACGATATGCGGAATCCCGGATATCGTACAAATCCCCTGGCTGGCAATGGTCGCTTCACCGCGCCCCCCGTCACCGGCAACATGCCCGGCGGCGGGCTGATGTCCTCGGCGCGACGGAGTTGTATGAACAGACGATCGTCAACACGGCTGAGTACACCGATGGCGGAAAGGGTCATGCCTGGTTCGACGAAGGGAAGCCGCCACGACGCCCTGCGCGGGGGCTCCACCCGCACCGGACCACTGCCGTCATCGAGCCATACAGCCTCGGCAGTGACTTGCGTAACTTTCCCCGCGACGCGCAGCAGTTGGGCCATATGGGCTTCGGTCACCAGGCCCGTGCGCAGGAAGAGGGGCTTGATGGCCGGACCTTCTCCCAATCGCACCAGCCACTTCGGGCTGGAGAGGACGATCTCGCGCTGGCCGCGAAAGTCTTTCAAATAACCCGATACCCGCACGCGTTGACCTTCTTCCAACGGCGGGTATTGCCCCCGGCGCAGATAAACCATGAGCCCAGCGCTGGTGTCCTGGATGATGATGACGCGCGGGTGGAAGGTATCAGGCGGTACGGTGACCACGCCCTCGACGGTGATGCGAGTCTCCGGTGGAAATTGGTAAGCAGCCTGGATGGGGTAAATCTGGCTGGGGGAAGCCTCAGGGCCCGGGGATGAGGCAGGGGGCAGGCCGGGCGTGGGGGTGGGGAAGGGTCGGTTGGGCCTGCCGGGCGTGACGAAAATCCGAAACCAGGGGCCCACGCCATCGGGATAACGGCTGAAAGAACGGTCGTAACCGGGGAAGCGCTCCCACACAAAGGAATCCACCACCTGCCAGCCTGCACCCTCCGGCCGCACCAGGTGGAGGCTTCCGCGCGATGCGGGCAGGGCCAGGCCGCTTTCCGCGCGAAAGATGAGGGGATAGCTGTGGGGCTGGATGATGGTGTTGGGTGGGAACTGGTAGAAGAAGCCCGTGGGCAGGCCATCCGGGCCCAGCGGCCCGCGCCACAGGCGCCACCCGCCGATGTTGGCGGCCGCGTCACCCCAGTAATAGAGCTCGACCCACTCGTCCAGATACCCCGCGACGCCGTCACCATCCCAATCCTTTGCCTTGGGCGCGGGCAGGACTTCGTTCAGTGCGATCTGGTTGGGCGGAGGCGGGGGCAAGGGCGTGGGGGTGGGCGTGGGCGCGAGGTTCGGTCCGCCCGGGCTGGGGGGATAGTCCATGGTCCAGGTCCCCACGCCATCCTCCATCCGCGACCAGGGCGTGTCCGAGGCGGTCTGCGTATAGGTGAACGCGTCCACTTCGCGGCCATCGGGTGCCAACAGCCGCACGCTGTCCGCGTCGTTGTTCAGGGCGATGCCTGTTTCGGCCCGGAAGAAGAGGAGGAAGCCATGCGCGGGGATGATGGTATCGTCGGGCAAGGGCCAGGGACGGCTCCCGCCCTCGGCCCGGTCGTCCAGCGCCCAACCGGCCAGGGCCACGGGGAAGGGATTGGGGTTGTAAAGTTCGATGTATTCGTCCAGGGAATTGACCTGGCCATCGTGGTTGAAGTCCACGGTTTTGGGCGCGGGCAGGCATTCGTTGAGGGTGATGAATTGGGGTGGAACCGAGGTGGGCGATGGGGTGGGCGTGGGGGTGATGGTGGGCGTGGGGGTGGATGTGGGCGTGGGGGTTGGCGTGGGCGTGGGGGTCTCGGCCGGGGGCAGGTTGGGTCCGCCCGGGCTGGGAGGATAGGTATCTGTCCAGGCCCCCACGCCATCCTCCGCCCGCGACCAGGGGACATCCCCTCGCGTCCAGGCGTAATCGAAGCGGTCGGCTTCGGTGCGTTGGTCGGGCGTCAGCAAGCGCACGCTGTCGGTATCGTTGTTCAGCGCGATGCCGGTATCTTTGCGGAAGAAGAGGAGGAAGCCTCGGGCGGGGATGATCGTGCCTGGGGGAATCTGCCAGGGTGTGCTGCCTCCATCGGCCTTATCATCCAACCACCAGCCGCCGAGATCGATGGCCGTGTCGGTGGGGTTGTAGAGCTCGATGTATTCATCCATGAACGTGGCTTCGCCGTCGCCATCAAAGTCGATAGTTTTGGGCGCGGGCATGATCTCGTTGATGGCAACGAAGGGGGATGGCAACGGGGTGGGCGTGGGCGGCAGGGGAGCCATCCAGAAGTCGTTGTCTGAATACACGCCACTGGCCGGGACGGTGAAGCGGATGCGTGAGGGTGGGATGACCTCCCCGTTGGGTGAGCTGGCGCCGCTCCAGGTGAAGCCGGGCCGGGGCGCGGGGCGGAGCATGTAGTAGAGGTAAAGCCCCTGGGTGGTGTCGAAATGAATGGTGTAGCTGCCATCGCGCCGCACATAGCCGTTGGCCAGCCAGCGGGCGTCGCTTTCATCGGGATGGTCGAAACCGTAGAGCCCGATGTTGTGGTCCGCCAGGGGCTGATCCCGGTCGGGGGGAGCGCCCTGATAGAGATGCCCGCGAAATTCGAGGACCGCGGGCCGGTTGGGTTGACCGGGCGAGGGCGGATATTTCTCGGTCCACGCGGGCGCAGCATCCCCCATGCGAGACCACGCGCCGCCTTTGCGAGCGCGAGGATACGCGTGGCTGTCGAGCACCTGGCCATCGGGTGTGAGCAGCCGCACCAGATCGCCCTGGTTGTTCAGCCCGAAATTTCGCTGGAAAAGGAGGAACCCGCGAGGTGGGATGATGGTGCCAGCGGGTAGGGTGTAGGGTCGTGTCCCGCCTTCGGCATCATCCAGTTGCCAGCCCGAAAGGTCTACGGGGAAGTCGTTGACGTTGTAGAGTTCGATGTATTCCTGCTGGCCCGAAGGGGGCGCGGGCATATATTCATTGATGAACACGCCTTGGGGCAGGGGGGTGGGCGTTGCAGTGGGCGTGGGCGAAGGGCTCGCATCCGGGCCCACACAATCGGCAACATGCCAGCCTAGACCGTCGAATACGTCTTTGGGATACCCCACCCATTCGATGGCGGGATCGAAGGGATCGTTGGGGTTGGCATCGCCCGCGGTCACCTCGGGCCGACGCCGCAACGTGTTGTCCTTGGTGCTCGTATCGCCCGAACCCCATTCGGCACCCGGATCCCCGAGGGTATCGCCGATGAAATCCAGAATGACGCCATCTTTCACCAGGGCGACGCCATCATCGCCGTTGAAATCCAGCGCGTTGGTCTTCAGGTCGGCCGCGAAGGATGCGGAGCTATGTGCGACGACGAACACATCCCCGTGGGGAAGCACGCCCGCGAGGGGTATCTGTCGGTCCGCGTGGTTGCTTCCATTGCGGTAGATGTGGATTTCATATCCCGCTAGATCGACCTCTTCCCCCGTACCATTGAAAATCTCCACGCCTTTGTTGTATCCCGAACCCTCGATGTATTCAGAGAAGAAAAGGGAAGTGCAGGATGGAGCGCCACGAGCGGGCCAGGCCGTCCACAGCCACCCGATGGCAAGGAACAACGCCCAAAGGATGACCGCGATCCTGCGCAACGGCTTCATGGGCATCTCCTGAGAAAAGACCTCTGGTTCTGCGGCGAAACAGAATAGCTGGCCGGAAGCCATTCGGCTTTACTCAAGAGATATGAGGTATGCTACCGCAATTTTTGGATTTTTTCAAGCGAGGTTTTGAGGGGGTTATGTTTCAGATTTCTGTTCTGAAAATAGCGTTGGTCAACCGGGAAACCGATAGACCGTGTGGGGGAACGAAGAGAACAGTAAAGTTCGTGACAGCCCTAGCCGAATGCGCCATCCCGCGGACCGACGGGCCACGCTTAGGCCCGACGCGGCCAGGTGCGAATACGAAATTCCCTCCCCAACCGCCCGCTTGCTAGCTACCTGCCGGAAGCAATGGGCTCACGACA
>DRQW01000208.1 GCA_011371305.1 Anaerolineae bacterium
AAGACGAACTTGCCGTCCTGCACTTGCACCAGGGTGAGAGCGGTCGTGTAATCCTTGACGCCCAGGTGGTCATCCGGCTCCAGGGTGAAGACGCCGCCGGTTCCTGGCCAGTCCTTCACGTAGGTCTCCAGGTTGTCCCGGATGGCCGCGCGGCGTTCCTGCAGGCTGAGCCCGTCGGGCAGTTGTTCCATGGCGATGATCAGCCATTGTAAGCCGTCCCAGGCATGGCCCGCGAAGCTGTCTGCGCGCTTGCCGGTGTAGGCTTCGTAGTCGGCCATGAATTGATGAATCACCTCATACTGCGGGTCCGATTCAGGCAGTTGATCCGCGACCAGCAGCTTGGGACAGGTGGCCACCGCGCCCTCGACCACGCCGGGGTCCAGGGTGAGGAAGGCTTCGTTGCAGATGCCGCCGCTGTGCAGCACGGGCGCGTCAGGCATGTAGTCGCGCAGCGCGGCCATGGCGTTCACCGCGCCGGGCATGAGGGAACCGATGACTACTGCTTCACAGCCCGAGCTCTGCACCGAGGTCATCTGTGGGAATTCGGTGTCAGAGCGCTCGAACGCGTCCGCGTAAACCACCTCAATACCCGCTTCCTCCATGACGGCCTGGCCTGTGCGTAGTACGTCCTGACCATAGCCGGTGTTCTCATAGAGGTAGCACACCTTGGTCACGCCCAGGGCTTTGAGATAATCTTTGTGCCACTGCGCCACCTGGGAGTTCACATGGGGGGTCTTGAAGATCCATTTGCGGGTTTGGCCTGTTTCGGGGTCACGGATGATAACGCCCGCCGAACCCATAGACACCAGTACGGTCTCGTTCTCGGTGGCAATGGGCACCATGGCCAACGAATTGCCGCTGGTGGAGCCACCCAGCACGGCGTCCACCTGCTCTTCATTGATCAGGCGGTTAATGGCCGCGGCAGCAGAATCGGGCTTGGATTCGCTGTCCAGAATCACGAATTCCACTTTGTGCATCTTGCCGTCGGGGCCTTTGATGCCGCCCGCTTCTTCCAGTTGTTTGGCCACCATCTCCGCGGTCTCCCCCTCCTGCACACCCAGGCTGGAAGCGCCGCCCGTGGCTGCGACCACAACGCCGATCTTGTAGGGCTGGCCCTCACCGCCCGTTTCCTCGCCAGACTCGGGCATGGAGCCGCCCCAGGCTTCGGGCGGATAGTACGTGAACCCGCCGTTTTCGACCTTGACGAAAGTCAGGCCCTTGTAGTCCAGTCCCAGGTGATCATCAGGTGAAAGGGTGAAGATGCCGCCGGTGCCGGGCCAGTTCTTCACCTTGGATTCAATGTTGTCGCGCACGCCCGCGCGGCGAGCCTTGAGATCCAGGCCATCAGGCAGATTTTCCAGGCCGATGATGGCCCATTGCAACGCGTCCCAGGCATGGCCCGCAAACGTGCTCACGGTATCGCTTCCCGTAAAGGCTTTGTATTCCTGGGCGAATTTCTCCAGCACAGGCTTTTGGGGATCGGTCTCGGGCAGTTGATCCAGTACAACCAGACGACCACAGGGAAGCACAACACCTTCGACAGCTTCAGGATCCAGGTTGATAAACGCATTGTTACAAACGCCGTGGCCATGGACGACGAGGACATCGGGTACGAAGTCGCGCAATGCCGCGGTCACGTTGGTGGCTCCGGGTGGCAATGCGCCAATCACCACAGCCTCGCAGCCCGCGCCTTGCACCGCGGTCATCTGCGGAAACTCGGTGTCGGAACGCTCGAACGCGTCGGAATAGACGATCTTGATACCCGCTTCCGTGAAGGCCTTTTCGCCGTTTTTCAGGGTGTCTTGGCCGTAGCCGGTGTTCTCGTAGAGGTAGCAGACTTTGGTCACGCCTTGGGCCTTCAGGTATTCGGCCTGCCATTTGGCGCTGTGGATGTTTTCCTGGGGGGTCTTGAAGATCCATTTGCGGGTCTTGCCCGTTTCGGGATCGCGGATGATGACGCCCGCCGAGCCCATGGAGATGAGCACGGTTTCATTTTCCGTGGCAATGGGCACCATGGCCAATGAGTTGCCGCTGGTGGTGCCACCGACGACCACATCCACTTTTTCCTCGTTGATGAGGCGGTTCAGGGCTGCGGCCGCGGTATCGGGGTTGGATTCGCTATCGAGAATGATAACCTGGACAGGATGATGCACCCCATCGGGGCCGGTGATGCCCGACTCTTCCAATTGCTTCTTGATCATCTCCGCGGTGTTCTTTTCCGCTTCACCCAGGCGGGCCGCGCCGCCCGTGGCCGCGACGACCACGCCGATCTTGTAGGGCTGGCCCTCTTTGGCTTCGCCGCCTTCTGCTGGGGGTTGAGTCGGTTCGGTAGCCTGAGATGGAGCTTCGGCCTGGGTGGGTTCAGGAGCTTTTGTGGGCTCGGCCTTGCCACCGCCACAGGCTGCCAGAGCCAAGGTCAAAACCATGGCCAAAATCAGAATAGGGAAAATACGTCGCATGGGGCCTCCTCCTTTGGGTGTGGGAGTAGATGGAAATGAGAAAAACACAATAACCTGAATGCCGGTTATGTCAGGCATCAGGGGGAATGAACCAATGTTTTTTTCGATATACTGTGGCCTGGCATTGCAAGATGAGTGCGTCGTCTGCTTCGCGATGGATGGTGATGTCGTAAAGTCCAATGGGGCCGTTCAGATCGCGTTCATGACATTCCGCCACCAGCACATCGCCCGCAGATGCGGCCCGCATGAAGGTGGTGCTGACCTGAAGGGCTACTGCGGTTTGGCCCCGGGCGTTACTAGCGGCCGCAAAAGCGATATCTGCCAGGCTAAAAAGCAACCCACCGTGTGCGACTTGGTGGAAGTTATGCATATCGTGCGTGATTTGAAGCCGTACTCGGCTGTATCCCGGCTCGACGGCTTCGATTTTCGCACCCAGCCAGGCGGCATAGGGGTCCGTGCGAATGTGTTGGGCAATACGTTGATGGTGAGAGGGCATCATTTCAGGCAGTGATGTGAATTCGTAAGCTCTTCAGGCCGCGAAAACGATACACGTCTGTCCATTGGGGCGTTTCCGCCAGTTCGATGCGAGGAAAACGACGGAGTAAGGTGGTATAAGCTACATCTGCCTCCATCCGGGCTGTCCCTGCGCCAAGGCATTTTTGCAACCCGTAACCAAAGGTCAGGTGCGGATTGGGATGGCGGGTCACGTCGAAGCGATCGGGGTCTTCGAACACGCGTGGATCGCGGTTGGCTGCACCAAAAACAACGACCAGGACATCCCCTTTTCGCACGGGTTGACCAAATAGATCGAAATCGCGTCGGGCCAGGCGGAAGGTGTATTGCATGGGGCCTTCGTAACGCAGGGCTTCTTCCACCATGGATGGGATCAACCGGAAGTCCGCGCGGACGCGAGCCATTTCCTCGGGGAAACGCAGCAGGCAGTACATGGCGTTGGCGATGAGGTTACTGGTCGTTTCGTGGCCCGCAAAAAGGAAGAAGACGCATTGGGCGTACAACTCCTCTTCGGTAAGCCCCACGCCGTCTTCTTCTGCAGCCAGCAGGATGGAGATGAGATCATTCCCTGGCTGAGCCCGACGCGCAGGAGTGAGGGCCCGGAAGTACTCGGTCAGGTTATAAAGCGCCTGTTTGGCTTTGCGCGCGACTTCGACCGTGGGATTGGCGTTGCCCAGAAACATCGCCAGGTCATCCATCCAGTCCATGAACATGGGATGGTCTTCATCGGGCACACCCAACATGGCGCTGACCACACGCACGGGGAGTTTGTAGGCGAAGTCGCGCACAAGATCGATTTCGCCGGAATCCCCGCTGCGTTCCAAGGCCTTATCCAACAGCTCCTCAGCAATCTGCTGCACTCGCGGACGGAAGCTGTTGACGACTTGGGGCGTGAATCCTTTGCGCAAAAGCCGGCGCAGTTGGTTGTGTTTGGGTGGATCAATAAAGGCCAGCCAGCGGGCGAGGTAGAGATCGATATCCCGCAGCTCCTCGTGGTATTCGGGTGGGAATTGGCTCACCAGGCTTCCGGTTTTTTCTGTGCTGATGTTTTCCAGATCGCGCAGCAAGGCGATGATGTCCGCGTGACGTGGGATTACCCAGGCGCCGCCGAAGAAATCTGGATGCCAGAAGACGCGCGGTCCTTCCAACCATCGCTGATAGTGCGGATAGGGATTGGCGATGAAATCCTTGTCGATGGGAACGAGATGAGCCATAGGGTCTGCTAGAGGAAGAATTCGTTCAAGGATTGGGCCAGCTTGGGCATGGCCACTTTTTCAAAGGGGTGGGGCGTTTGGGGTAAGACTTCGAATTGCCCTTGCTGAAGGGCTTGAAAGACTCGATACGAATCAATGACGCCTGCTGTGGTGTCTCGATCCCCCACAATGATGCGCAGGGGTTGCTCTAGTTGACTCATCCATTCGGGCGTGAGGCCGCCTGTGGCTGCGTTCTCGCGCATGACATCTTTCATCAGGGCCAGAACGCGCTCCCAGCCTAATGCGATGTGGCGTTGCGCCAGGCTTTGGGCGAAATGCGGGACTTTTTGGCGGATGATATCGGGGTCCAGAAATCGGAATTCTCGGGTCAGGGCGCCTTCGTCCCAGAGATATTTCGTGCCCAAAGTGGCGATACGGCGCACGCGAGAGGGGTGTGATCGAGCTACCAGACAGGCGATATAGCCGCCCATGCTATAGCCAAAGATATCGACTTCGGCCAATCGGTGCGCGTCCAGATAATCCAGGACGTTTTGAACGAAGGCCGCGTTGGTGAAGCCCAATTCGCCCACAGGCGCGTCACCATGCCCGTCAAAAGTGAGCCGGTGCAGGGTGAACGCGTCCGACAGGTGGGGGATGAGCGGGTCGAATTGGCCCGCGGTGGATAATGCTCCGTGGAGTAGTAAAAGATGCCTGGATGACATAAACGACGTGAGAAGGATAAGATCAGCTTGCCGCGGGTTTAATCGTACTGATAAAATCCTGCGCCTGTTTTGCGGCCCAGGCGCCCGCTGTCCACCATCTTCTGCTGGATGGGATGGGGGCGGTATTTGGGGTCGTGAAAGTAGGCCTCGTAGACGCTGCGGGTGACCGCAAAATTCACGTCCATGCCGATCAGGTCCATGAGGCGGAAGGGGCCCATGCGAAAGCCCAGGGATTCCATGAGGCGGTCGATGGTGGGAACATCGGCCTGGCCTTCGCCCAACATGCGCAGGGCCTCGCCGTAAAAGGGGCGAGCAACGCGGTTGACAATGAATGCGGGGGTGTCTTTGCAGATGACCGGGGTTTTGCCCAGGCGAATGGCGAAGGCTGAGCCGGTCTCCATGGTCTCATCCGAGGTCAT
>DRQW01000209.1 GCA_011371305.1 Anaerolineae bacterium
GCCAGGTGCGGACCTGGCTTTCAACCAATCGCCGAAAACCGGGATTGTGCCCACCCGTATCCAGCAAAAATCCGCCCGGCACTTCCGCCAACCGCGGCTGGGGTCGCCCCTTGCGCGGGGTCAGGGAGACGGGTGCGGTGATGATGGCCCCGAAATCCTCGGGCCGCAGCCCGGGCGGCCACGCGTCGCCATAGCCCACCGCACCGCTGCCCGCGAGGAGAGGAGATTCGACATAAAGGCCGAGTTTGTTCTGGGGAGCCAGGTTGAGCATGGGATCGTTTAGTCGTGCAGCCGGTTGGTCGCGTGGTCAGAGGTCAGCGGAGGATGTCGACCAAGTCGAAGACGGGCCCGCGCAGGCAGACGCGGCGGCGACCGCCCGCGACATCCGCGGCACAGGCCTGGCAAGCGCCGAACCCGCAGAGGAAGTCGGTCTGGTAGAGGGCTTGGGCGAAGCGCCGGGGCAGGATCACTCGTACGTCTTCGATGGTCCGAGCCAGGAGGCGATAGAAATCCATGTCGCCCACCGCCATGACTGCATCGGCCCAAGTCAGCAGGTGGGGCAGGAGAGGACGCAGGTCGCCGCGGCGGCCGGCGCTCCCATCCAGCGTAGCCACGTGGTATTCCACCGATAGGGGTAAATCCCGGGCGGGGATCGTCTGGCGTTTGGTGGTGGTTTCGATTGCCAGGGTCACGCCCAGGCCGCGGGCCGATGTGGCATACACCAGGGGAAGCAATGTCCAGGCCGCATCCCCCTGTCCCAGGCAAAGGATGCGACGGGCGTGGTGGGGCAGGGTAAAGCCCTGGCCTACTGGACCCAGCACGTCCACTTCCGTCCCTTCCGTGGCCATGCGCAGCCAGGCCCGGCCCCGGTCCGCGTCGGGCGTGAGGCGGATGCTAAAGGTCTCGGCATCGATGGCAATGGGGTGGAATGTGCGACGCAGGAAGGGGTCCAGGCCCAACCCTGTTTGGATGAGTACGGCTTGGCCGGGATGGAGCTGGCGGGCAAGCTGGGGGGCTTGGAGGCGCAGGAAGACAGTCGCTGCCTGTGCTGTCCGCGTTTGAATCCGCGCCCGTTCCTGAACCATCCCCACCAACCTCACTTTCCTCGGGCGATCTTTTCCAATCTCTCGGGATCAAGTAAAATCGTACGCCCCTTATAGTTGCGGATCAACCCTTCTTTACGGAACCGGCTCATGACCCGAATGGCTGTCTCCACGGTGGTGCCGGTCATTTCGGCGATATCCTGACGGGTAAGATGGATGTCGATCATAATCCCCTCACCTTCGGGCGCGGGCGTGCCGCCCAGATCCATCAAGCGTAGTAGGGCCCGTGCAATGCGTTGCTCCACCCGGTCCACCGCCAGACTACGGACGAGTTCGGTGCACAATCGCAGCCGTCGGTTTAGTTCGAGGATCACATGGAAGGATACCGCAGGATGGCGTTGGATGATAGCCATCAGATCGTGGCGACTGATGGTGACTACCGCGGTGTCTTCGAGCGCGATGGCAGACATGGAGTAGGGCCTGCCATCGAAGATGGCCATTTCGCCGATAAGCTGTCCCGGACCTAATACTGTAACCACCACATCCCGCCCCTGGCTCGTGTGCCGCACCAGCTTCACTCGCCCCTTCCAGATGATGTACAAGGCATCGGGAGGATCGCCCTGGAAGAAAAGATAAGCATCTTCCGGATAGGTATGCCCGTGAAGATACTGCACGACATCCCGCCATTCTTCGTCGGAAAGGGAATGAAACAGCGGGGTCGTGCGCACCGCTTTCATCATCTCCCGCTTCATCTTTTCCAGGCGGGAGCTGGAGCGATTAGGAGCGGTTTTCTTCATGCCGTCATTTTAGCACAAATCCCATGCTTCAGGCTATATTGTGAGCTGTTTTACAAAACGGTTCGGCGGCGAGCGTCTCCGCGCCGATTCTGTTGCAAATTATCCGTGTTTTCTGTGTTCATCCGTGTTCTATGTCGCGGCCAGGTAGACGCGGGAAGCCGAGTTCGTATTCCGTATTGCGTAATTGCGTAACGACTTTACGGAGTACGAAATACGTATTACGCCCGTTGCAGACTCGGCCCACGTTGGCCTGACGATCTTTCTGAAACCGCAGCCAACATGCTATTTTCGAAACAGCTTCGCCAGATTTTCTTCGAAGGGAGGATAAACCACGCCCTTTTCGGTGATGATGGCGGTGATGTAGTGGGCCGGGGTGACGTCGAACGCGGGGTTGGCCGCAGGCGCGCCTTCGGGTGCGATGTGGCATTGGCCCAGCACATGGGTGACTTCCTCGGGGGGGCGCTCTTCGATGGGGATGGCGTCGCCGTTGGGGGTTGCCATGTCGATGGTGGTAGTGGGCGCGGCCACGTAGAAGGGCACGCCGTGGGCGTGCGCGGCCAGAGCCAGGTTATAGGTGCCGATTTTGTTGGCCGTGTCGCCGTTGGCTGCGACCCGGTCCGCACCTACGACGCACAGGTCCACGCCTTTGGTGCGCATGAAGTGCCCCGACGCGCTGTCCACGATGATTTGGAAGGGTACGCCATATTGCATCAGTTCCCAGGCAGTGAGGCGGGCGCCCTGCAGCCGCGGGCGGGTTTCATCCACCAGAACGAAGACTTTTTTGCCCTGTTCATGGGCATAGCGGATGACCCCCAGTGCGGTGCCGTAATCTACCGTGGCCAGGCTGCCCGTGTTGCAGTGATGGATGATGGTGGCTTGGTCGGGGATGAGGGGGAAAGCATGGCGGGCGATGGCCTTGTTGATCTCGATGTCTTCCTGGGCGATGGCGTGTGCTTCGGCCAGGGCTGCGTCCCGCAGTTTGTCCACGGTATCGAGGGTGGGATCAGCCAGCCGGGCCATCATGCGGTCCAGGGCCCAGAAGAGATTGACCGCGGTAGGACGGGACGCGCGCAGCATCTGATCCGCGCGGCGTAACTCCGCCCGCACGGCCTCCACGTCCCCGGTCGTATCATGCCAGGGCACCAGAACCAGGCCGTAGGCTGCGGCCGCGCCGATGGCAGGCGCGCCGCGGATGACCATGCTGCGGATGGCCTCGGCCACCTGGTCGGGCGTGGTGTAGTCGTTGTAAACGGTTTGGGCGGGCAGTTTGCGCTGGTCCAACATGCGGACCGCGCCGTCGATCCATTGGATGCTGTGAAATGCGCTCATGATTCTTTGTGTGGGTGGGTGCGGGTGACTCGCGCGGGATGCCCGCGCCGAGACGGATGGAAATGGCGGGGCGTATAGTCCCGTAAACCGGTAGACCAGGAAAACCAGAAAACCCGGGAAACTGGGGCCACGTCGCTCTCCCTTCCGGTCTACTGATGTACCGGTCTACCGGTTTCCCGGTTTACAAATCTATTTTCAAAGCAACGGGTGGGCGTCTGCAGCCAATTGGGTCAGATCGTCGATGTGGTGGATGTCTTGTCGGTGTTTGATCCAGCGCAGGGCGATGTCCAGCCCCAAACTTTCGGCCCTGGCCCGCAAATCTTCATCCTCGATGGTCCAGAAGTCGTGGACGTGGGCCATGCCGATAAGGCGGCGCATCATCTCGGCCGCGCCGAAGCCAGCCACATCTTGCAACAACTGGGCCATATAGCGCTGTTTGAAGCGGTCGGAGGGCCAATCCTCGTTGCCCTCCTCCTCCCACAGGGTCAGGAATTCTCGCTCGAACACGCGCCAGGTCTCCTGAATTTGCTGCAACAGCCAGCCGCGATAACTTGCCCGCACGGTTTCGTCGGGCGCGTGGGCCTCTTGTGAGGCGTAGCTGAGGGCTAGGTTGGCGAAATAGGTGCCGATGTCGTGAGCCATAGGGCCGAAGAAGCCGAATTCGGGGTCGATGATCTTGGTCTCCTCCTGGTTGAGCATGATAGAACCGGTGTGGAGATCGTTATGGATGAGGGCCTGGGCGTGGGTCATGTAGCGTTCTTTGAAGTAAAAGATATCGGCTCGCAGGTTGTCATCGGCATACACCCGCTCCTCCACCAGAGGCTTGAGCGGGGGCGTGATGCGGTTGTTGGGGTGGGGGATATAGGGTTGGGTGAAGACCAGATCTTCCTGAACTTTGCAAAGCACTGGGTTGATGAATTGAGGTACCAAGGCCTTCTTTTGGTCCGAGGAAAGGTGGAAATCGGAAGTGAAAAAGAGGGTACGGGCCATAAAGATCCCCATATGTTGGGCAACCAGGGGAAAGCGCCGTTGTTCCATCAGCGCCTCGCGCATGACCAAATGCCGATTCAAGTCTTCCATAACGATGATGTGATTGACTTCGTCGTAATGATAAACCTGAGGAACTTGGTCAGGGCAATAACGACCTTCAATTTGAAGGATTCCTACCTCGATGCGGACCCGGTCCACAGGCATTTTGAAGTCGGGATAGCGCCAGGCGTAGGGCAGGGCCTGCTTTAACAAGAGGGAGCGCTGGCGATCCTCCTGGTCGTACACCCGAAAAAGCAAGTTGACGTTACCCTCGGTGATGGGTTCGGCCACGAGATGGGCGTCACTGAAGAAGTCTCGGGCCAGGGGCAGACTTTGGATATAAGCAATGGCGGTTTCTCGAGTCAGAGGAGTGCTCATGATGATATGACTTCCTCACGAAGGCGTTTACGCTGATTCCGTTTCCAACTCCGCCCGTTCTCCCAATTTGACGGAATAGACATTGATGATTAGGGCGATGAGCAGAATGACACCGGTAACAAACGTTTTGAGATAA
>DRQW01000210.1 GCA_011371305.1 Anaerolineae bacterium
ACAGGTCGAAGGTGTCGTTGATGACCTCGTCGGGCCGGGCCGCGGGCCGGTCGATCTTGTTGACCACGACGATGGCCTTGTGGCCCTTTTCGATGGCCTGGCGCAGGACGAAACGGGTCTGGGGCATGGGGCCTTCCACCGCATCCACCAGCAGCAGGACGCCATCCACCATGTTCATGACCCGCTCCACCTCGCCGCCGAAGTCCGCGTGGCCGGGCGTGTCCACGATGTTGATGGTGACGCCGTTGTAAACGATGCCGGTGTTTTTGGCCAGGATGGTGATGCCGCGCTCCCGCTCCAGGTCGTTGGAGTCGAGGACGCGTTCCGCGACCTGTTGGTTGGCGTGGAAGACGTTGGTCTGGCGCAGCATGCCATCCACCAGGGTGGTCTTGCCGTGGTCCACGTGGGCGATGATGGCGATGTTGCGGATGTCGGTGCGGTATTCGGGCATGGGGTTCATGTTGGAGGGTTCACGGTTCACCGTTCACCGTTTGTCAGGGAGTTTATCGTTAACCGTGAACTGTGAACCGTGAACTGTGAACGGTGAACTGTGAACGGTGAACTGTGAACGGACACAAAAATCCCCGGCAACCTGCGCCGGGTGGGAGGGCATTGTATGCGATTTGAGCGGGGAATGCAAGGTCAGGATGCAGGTGTGATGGGAGGAGCGGCCGAGATAGTTGGTGTCATCTGGCTGACGACGTCGTGCCCTGGGAGGCCTGCGGCCCGCTTCCGCTCAGAGCAAAACGATAACGAACCTGTTGGCAAACCTCAAGCCGGTTGCATGGGCGCCTTGACCTTACCGACTCGACGGGGCTAAGACATTCATTTACCTCTTTCCTCCCCCGCTCGGAGACAACCCGACCCCTGGAGCGTCACTTCCCCCGGATCCTTGCTATCACTTCCTGCCAGATGACCGTCAGGCCAAGTCGCTCCGCCCAAGCATCGATGTAATCATAGTCCAGGGCGTCTTCCTGGCTGAGGACAATGCTGGCGATGTCACGGATATGTTTGGGTTGATGGCTGATGGCATAGAAATGCAGTTTGTTCAGAATCAGGTCCTCGGGCGCGTGGACGAACACCTCGCCCAACGGCGGGCCGAAATCAACGAGTCGTCTGCGCTCAAAATTGGCCTCGCGAAAAGCGTCGCCCGGTTTGAGCAGAAAGAATTCCGCCTTGTAGCCGCTGAACATGTGGATGGCGTTGATGGGCAGATCAGCCCGGCTTTCGATGATCAAATCAAGCATGACCTCCACCGGAACCAGCATATCGCGCTTTTCCAGCTCGCGCGAGAACGAGGCCATGGATTCCAGGGGGAGATCGATGACGAGGTCGAGGTCTCGCGTGGTTCGAGCTTCTCCCCAAGCCGCCAGGGCCACCGCGCCGCCAATCAGGTAAGGGATCTCCGCAGCTTCCAGCGCATCCAACACAAGACGGACGAATTCCCCAAAGGATAAGGTCTCAGAATTTGACATGGAACGTTCGCACTTTTCTCAGGGCCTCTGCATGATCCAGATCGGGATGTTTACGGCGCAATTGGCGGGCAGCGACATTCTCGGCGAATTCAATCATCGATAGCATTTGGGTGAATCGCTGCGCGGGGGTGAGACGCCGCGTGATCGCGATTTGCGCGGGATCCACCTCGGCCACAGCCCCCGCGATGAGGGGGTCGGAAGCCGGGCCAGAGGGGCGTTTGGCTGGGGGAGGCGAAAGGGATTTGGACATGGTCGGAGGTGAAGCAAGATTGGATAGGATGGGAGAACGCAGACGCCGCAGATTGACATGGATGGACGCAGATGAAAGAGAAAAAATCCTGAAAATCATCTGCGAGAATCTGCGATGCGAAGCATCAGGCGTTAATCTGCGCACCATTTCACCCACATTGGCCAGTCATCGCTGGCGTCGCCTGCATTGGATTTTTATCATATCCATCGTCGGTTGTCAATGGAGTCTGCGCTTCCATTTCATCCACCACATGTATCTTCCATTTCCAGCCGATCTCCCGCTGTGCTATACTTCCCGAAAACTCAAGGCAAATGGAAACTAAGGTTTTCTGCTCATGCCTCCGCTCGGAGCTAAACTCCGAGCTCTCTGTGCGAAGCCCTCCGGGCTGCTGAGATAGCCCCGAAGGGGCTTCGCTGCCCACTAGAACCTGTTATGAACTTATCGCCAATTTGGCATGATTTTGTGGGTGGCGGGCGTTTGAATTCGCCACGGATGACGCAGATGCGACGGATCGACACGGATTTTTATGAAAAAACATGGCATCCCTTTGAAAAATCCGCGAAAATCTGCTTTATCCGCGTTATCTGCGGCCAATTCCAACCTCCGATGCGGTCATTCCGCCCCTTGAGGGCGGCAAAGTGCATAACAGCCACTAGCCCGAGGGTTCAGCCTCGGGCACAAGGAAGCGAAAACCCAGTCTTTGAAAATGACTTCAGTTTCGATGTGAGCACGGAACTTTCTAACATCCTATCCGTGTCCCTCCATCCGTGTTGAGTTAACTCCCTCTCCCACTTCAGGATTTTTCCCATGCCCATTACCGCGGTCGTCGGCGCCCAATGGGGCGATGAAGGCAAAGGCCGAATCATTGACTATCTGGCCCAGCAGGCCGACGTGGTCATCCGCTTTCAGGGCGGGGACAACGCCGGCCACACGGTCATCAACGAGTACGGCAAACACGCGCTCCACCTCATCCCCAGCGGCATCTTCAATCCCCAAGCCCAGAACATCATCGGCTCCGGCTGCGTGGTCAATCCCGCTTCCCTGTTGGAGGAAATGGCCAGCCTGGAGGCTGCAGGTGTCCGCCTGGACAACCTGTGGATCAGTCATCGGGCGCAGATGGTCATGCCCTATCATCGCACTTTGGACGCGCTGGAGGAACAGGCCCGAGGCAAGGACGCCATCGGCACCACCAGGCGGGGCATCGGTCCGGCCTACGCGGACAAGGCCGCACGCACAGGCCTGCGCCTGGGCGACCTGCTCCATCCCGACTGGCTGGAGGCCCGGCTGGACAACGCCCTGACCGTGATCAATCGCAAGCTGACCATCCTGGGCGGAGAACCAGTGGACGGCCGGGAGATGTTTGCCCTGCTCATGGATTACCGCCAGCGCCTGGGCGACCGCATCGTGGACACGGTCCCCCTCCTGCGCCAGGCCTTGGCCGAGAACGCGTCCATCCTGTTGGAAGGGCAATTGGGCGTTATGCGGGACCTGGACTGGGGCATCTATCCCTATGTGACCAGCAGCCATCCTACGGCCAGCTTCGCGCTCAGCGGCGCGGGCCTGCCCGCCCGCTCCCTGGATCGGGTTATCGGCGTGGTCAAGGCATACAGCACCGCGGTGGGGGATGGTCCCTTCCCGGTGGAATTGTTCGACGAAGATGGGGCGAAGCTGCGGGAGATGGGGCAGGAATACGGCGCGACCACGGGCCGCCCCCGACGCTGCGGCTGGTTCGACGGCGTGGCCATCCGCTACGCGGCCTGGCTCAACGGCATGACGGACCTGGCCATCACCAAGCTGGACGTGCTGGATCACTTCGAGACCATCCGCATCTGCGTCGGCTATCGGTTGCCCGATGGTCGCGTGGTCACCGACACCATGCCCGACACCCCCCTGCTTTACCAGGTGACACCCATCTACGAGACCTGGGCGGGTTGGATGACCCCCACCACCGACTGCCGAAGCTGGGAGGATCTGCCCAAACAAGCTCGGGCCTACCTCCACCGCCTGAGCGAACTCGCGGGCGTGCCCATCGCCTACGTCTCTGTAGGCCCGGAGCGGGAGCAGATGTTTGAGGCCAGATGAGGCTGTGCCAATCCCGAAAAAATGCTTCGCGGGCAGGTTGGCGCGGGAAGCCGAAGCCGTAATGCGTATTGCGTATTGCGTAACGACCTCACGGATTACGGATTACGCATTACGCCCGTTGCCGACTCGCCCAACGTTGGCCTGTGGGTTTTCGATCCTGATCCCAATCCCAATCCTGTTCTCAAAGCACCCTCCATGCCCGACCACACGACCTACCAATCTCCTTTTACCTGGCGCTATGGCAGTGAGGCCATGCGCGCTATCTTCTCCGAAATCCATCGGCGGAAGCTGTGGCGGCGGGTGTGGGTGGCCCTGGCCCGGGCCCAGGCCCGCGCGGGGCTCATCACCCCGGAGCAACTGGCCGACATCGAAGCCCACGCGGAGGACATCGACCTGGCGCGGGCGTGGGCCATCGAGCGGGAGGTGCGCCATGACGTCATGGCCGAGATCAGGACCTTCGCCGAGCAGTGCCCGGTGGGCGGCGGGGTCATCCATCTGGGTGCGACCAGCATGGACATCGTGGATAACGCGGACGTGCTGCGCCAGCGGGAAGCCCTGGACCTGATCCTGGAGCGGCTGCAGGCCCTCATCGGCCATCTGGCCGACCTGGTCGAACGCTATGCCGACACGCCCGTCATGGGCTACACCCACATCCAGCCCGCGGAGCCCACCACCCTGGGCTATCGCCTGGCCCAGACCCTGCAGGACCTGCTGATGGACTGGGAGGAGCTGAGCCGGGTGCGGAGGGAGCTGAAGGGCAAGGGCATGAAGGGCGCGGTGGGGACGCTGGCTTCGTACAATCAGTTGCTGGCGGGGACGGGCATCAGCGCCGGGGAGCTGGAACGCATGGTGCTGGAGGACCTGGGCCTGGACGCGTTCCCCGTCACCACCCAGACCTATCCCCGCAAGCAGGACTGGCAGGTGCTGAACGCGCTGGCGGGCCTGGCCCAAACCCTTCACCGCTTCGCTTTCGACCTGCGCATCCTGCAATCCCCACCCTTTGGCGAGCTTTCCGAGCCCTTCGGCCAGCACCAGGTGGGCTCTTCGGCCATGCCTTTCAAACGCAATCCCATCACCGCGGAAAAGATCGACAGCCTGGCCCGCTATGTGGCCACCCTGCCCCAGACCGCCTGGAGCAACGCCGCGCTCAATCTACTGGAACGCACCCTGGACGACTCGGCCAACCGGCGGGTCATCATCCCCAATGCGTTCCTGGCGGCCGACGAACTGCTGCTGGCCTCCACCCGCATCATCGCCGACCTCAACATCTGGCCCGATGCCATTGCTCGCAACCTGGCGGCCTACGGCGTCTTCGCGGCCACGGAGCGGGTGCTCATGGAGGCCGCACGGGCGGGCGGCGACCGCCAGCACTTGCACGAAATCATCCGCGGACACAGCCTGACCGCGTGGGCCGCGGTGCAGCAGGGCGAGCCCAACCCCCTGCCTGATCTCCTGGCCTCTGACCCCGAACTCACCCGCTGGCTCGCCCCCGACCGCATCCGCGCGCTGTTGGACGCCAGCGACTACGTGGGTGAGGCCCCGCAGCGGGCCCGGGCGCTGGCCGCCGCGGCATGGGAAACATGCGGGCGGGCTGGATAACGTTGTTCTCCCCATCATCCTCCGATAATGGCCTCGAATCCACACCACGACGACATCAGCGATATTCGACGCTTCTATGACGCCAGCATCCAGGCGGAGGAGGAACGTCTGGCCCGGCATCAACTGGAGCGCGACCTGACCTGGCGTTATCTCGATACATATCTATCGGGGACGGGTGAGATACTGGAAATAGGCGCGGCCACGGGTGCATACACCCTGGGACTGGCCCGACGCGGCTATCAAGTCACCGCGGTGGATATTTCCGCGGCGATGACGGCGTTTCGGGAGGAGAAGCTGGCTCGGGCGGGGTTGGACGACCGGGTGGAACATCTCATCGCCGACGCCCGCGACCTGCGAGCGCTGGCAGGCCGGGCCTTTGATGCAGCGCTGATTATGGGGCCTCTTTACCATCTGGTCTACGAATCCGACCGGCGGCGAGTTCTATCTCAGACGTTCGAGCTTCTGAAGCCGGGCGGACTCGTTTTCTCCACCTTCATCTCTCGCACGGGTATTATGGGGGATCTCATGGCCACCCTGCCCGAATGGATCGAGCAAGAAGATGAGGTGCGGGCCGTGCTGGAGCAAGGCTATCTCCCGAAAGATAAAACGCGAGGCGGGTTTCGGGGCTATTTTGCGAGGGTGGATGAGATCGCGCCCCTGCATGAATCGGTGGGATTCGAGACGCTGATTCTGGCTGCGTTAGAGCCCCAAATGACATCCTCCGACGACGACAACTACAACCGCCTCACGGGCGCACAACGTCGGGCCTGGCTCGATCTCTGGTACGAACTCAGCACCGATCCCCACTTGCTGGGCTCATCCCGTCACTTGCTTTACATCGGGCACAAGCAAAAAGATCAAAGCTGACCGCTGTTATCGGACCTTTTGGTAGGCCCGTAAAAATTCTTCCCTGGAGATCCCCGATTGCGAGAGGATCGTCCTCAATGTCGATCCCTTAATTCTTCGATGATTTGGCATCGTCAGAGGCGTGCGCGTTCCGTCTGGATTTTCTCGAACCATGGCAATATGATTCCCTTCCCTCACCAGACGGAAACCCAGAATTTCGAATGTTTTGATTACTTTGTTGATAGGCGCATCTACCGGGAATTTGGTCATCGCACCGCGACTCCCGTCTCGGCTATAAAGGCTTCAAGAATGTGGGATTCCGCTTCAAAAACATCTGGTCCAAACGTTTCGATATGAAAGTCAATGGCGGACTTGACGTCGGCTAAGGCTTCTTCGTAGGTATCTCCTTCGCCTACCACGATCCCTTTCAGACCCAGAGGATAAGCAACATAACCGTCGGGGTGCTTTTCGATGATGATCTTGATTTGCTTTGTCATCTCACTCGCTCCTAAAACGGGAATGGATTGACTTTGCCTCACGACAGGCTGGGCGGGGCCAGGTGGATTTCGCCTCCTTCCAGGCTCGTGACTTTGACCAGGGAATAGACGGGCGCGGCGAAGCGCTTGAGCTCATCCCGCCCGTGCTCGAAGGTTTTCTCCAGCACGACGCCGAAGGCCACGATCTCACCTCCGGCCATCTCCACCAGATCGCCCAGCGCGGCCAGAGTCGTGCCCTTGGCCAGGAAATCGTCCACGATGAACACCTTGTCGCCCGGCTGCACCACATGCTTGCCCATGAAAAGCTGTACGGGCTTATTCTTCGTGCGACTGAAGGAGTCCACCACGTAATAGCCGCCCTCGGGCAGGGTGATGGGGCGACTCTTCTTGGCGAAGACCACGGACGCGGGATGGGGCCATTGCTCGTTGTTCACGGTCATCGCGGTGAACACGGCCACGCTGATGCCCGACGCCTCCGCGGTCAGGATCACATCCACATGCTTGTCGCGCACAATGCGGGCCAACACCGCACCCGCATACGCGCTGAAGGTGTAGTCGATGCGATGGTTGAGCAGGGTGTCCACATTGACAATGCTCTCGCCTACCGCTTTGCCCTGCTCCTTCACCATGGCGTTGATGCGCTCCAAAAGATACACGGGGACCTCCTGTTCCAAAAATAACGTCGTGTTCGTAGGCAAAAATCAACTCGAAGCCCGCACAGCACGAAGCGCCAACGGGCGTGATGCGTAATCCGTAATCCGTAATCCGTGAGGTCGTTACGCATCACGTTTCACGGCCCTGGCTTTCCGCGCCAACCTGGCCGACAACGTCTTCATCATGGAAGAGGAAGACGTCATGATTTTAGCACAAGTTGGGAAAAACGCCTCGGTTTGGGCTATAATAGGGTTCCGAGTTCACGGTTCACGGTTCACGGTTGTGGGTTCTATTTCAGTGCGTTGAACAGTGAACGGTGAGCAGTGAACAGATTTGTCATCATCTCATCATCGAGGAAAGGCGCCTATGCGACTCAGCCGTTTGTTCGGAGAAACCTTGCGGGAAGCCCCCGCAGACGCAGAATTCATCAGCCATCAGTTGCTTGTGCGCGCGGGCTACATCCGTCAGCTCGGCGCGGGCATCTTCAGCTATCTCCCCCTGGCCCGACGGGTGATGGATAAGATCGAGAACATTATGCGGGAAGAGATGAATGCTATTGGCGGGCAGGAGATGACCATGCCCGTGGTGCATCCCGCGGAGATCTGGAAGGAGACGGGCCGATGGTATGAGATCGGCTCGGAGATGGGGCGGATGAAGGACAGCACGGGCCGGGATATGGTGCTGGCCATGACCCACGAGGAGGTGGTCACCGACCTGGTGCGGGACATCATCCATTCCTATCGCCAGCTCCCCGCGCTCATCTACCACATCCAGACCAAATGGCGGGATGAACCCCGCTCCCGCGGCGGCCTGATTCGCGTGCGCGAGTTCACCATGAAAGACAGCTACAGCCTCGACCGGGATTGGGAGGGGCTGGACAAGCAGTATTGGGCCCATTACCAGGCCTATTTCAACATCTTCAACCGCTGCGATCTCCCCACCATCGCGGTGGAGTCGGACGTGGGCATGATGGGTGGCAAGCAGGCCCATGAGTTCATGTACCTCACCCCCATCGGCGAGGATACCCTGGTCATCTGCGATAACTGCGGCTATACCGCGAATCGCCAGGTCGCGACCTTCCGCAAGCCCGAACCCGAGCCCGAAGAGCCCAAACCCCTGGAAAAAGTCCCCACGCCCGATTCCAAAACCATCGAGGACGTGGCCAATTTCCTGGGCATCCCCCAAAGCAAGACCGCGAAGGCCGTGTTCATGGTCGCCACCCTCACCGAAGGGGAAGAGAAGGTGCAGAAGTTCGTCTTCGCGGTGGTGCGGGGCGACATGGACCTGAACGAGACCAAACTGGCCAACGCGGTCAAGGCCAAGGAGCTGCGCCCCGCGCACGAGGAGGAGATCCGGGCCATCGGCGCAGAGCCCGGCTACGGTTCGCCCATCGGCATCCGGCGGGAGAACGTCATCGTGGTGGTGGATGATCTGGTGACGAAATCGCCCAACCTGGTCGCGGGCGCGAACGAAGAGGGCTATCACTACCTGAACGTGAACTATGGCCGGGATTTCACTGCAGACATCGTGGCAGACATCGTGGCCGCGGCCGACGGCTACGCCTGCGCCGAATGTGGCGCGCCCCTGCGCACCGTGCGCGGGGTCGAGGTGGGCAACATCTTCAAGCTCGGGACCCGCTATTCCGCGGCCATGGGCGCGTATTTCCAGGACAAAGACGGCACCCGCAAGCCCGTGATCATGGGCTCCTATGGCATCGGCGTGGGTCGGCTCATGGCCTCCATTGTGGAAGAGCACCACGACGATTACGGCATCATCTGGCCCATCACCGTCGCGCCCTATCACGTGCACATCGTGGCGCTGAAGGGCGGCTATGAAGTGGCCGAGGAACTCTACCAGACCCTACAGGACGCGGGCGTGGAGGTGCTGTACGACGACCGCACCGAGCCCAGCCCGGGCGAGAAATTCAACGACGCGGACCTCATCGGTGTGCCCCTGCGCCTGACCGTGGGCGGTCGGTCCTTGAAGAAGGGCGGGGTTGAGCTGAAACGCCGGAGCGAAAAGGAAAGCGTCCTCGTGCCCGTGGATGAGGTAGTGGCTCGGATCCAACAGGAGATCGAAGCCATGACCGAGGCCATCATGGCCAAGGTCCAGCCTGTAGCTCAGCCTTCAGCCTAGAGGCTGTGATACACTTTGCCTTTGTCAGGATGTAACAATACCTCGATTGGACCTTAGAATTCGCCGCGGATGACGCAGATATGACAGATTCACACGGATTTTCACTGAAACAATTCTATTCAAAAAATCCGCGTCAATCCGTTGCATCTGTGCTATCCGCGGCGCATTAAAACGTCCGCGATACGACAGCCGGGTTCGCCGGCGTCATTCCAGGCCCG
>DRQW01000211.1 GCA_011371305.1 Anaerolineae bacterium
CTGATCCGAATTCTATTTTCAAAGCAGTCCGACAGCGGGCCACCCCGCGCCGATACCGATGAAAATGCCTCGCGGCCAGGTTGGCGCAGGAAGCTGATCTCGTATTCCGTATTGCGTATTCCGTGGCGACGACTGGACGGAATACGCAGTACGCAATACGCTCCATGGCAGAGTTGCTCAACGTAGGTCTGACGATCTTTTCGCCACCGACGATCATTCTATTTTCAAAGCAGTTTTGTAAAACCCCTCACACACTTGCCCGGCCTTTTTGTGTTAAACTGGCGTATGCGCAAATGGCGACTTCCTCCCCGAGCAGGTTGGCTGATCCTGGCCTTCATCTTCGGCTTGATTTTCGTGACCATAGCCCTGGTGGCCCTGATCCTGGACCCAGGCTCGCGGGGCGAATCAGCACGCGTCACACCTATCTCAGAATCTAACCCATCATCCTCCCCATCATCTCTACCCCCGCTCGTGCCAACCCGCACCGTGACCATGCTTCATGGCGATGACCGTCCGTCGCAATTGAAATACCTGACCGAAGGCTGGAAGACCGACTGGACGCGCCATACCATCGATTACAGTGAGATCCTCTCCGGCGGTCCCCCGCGGGATGGGATCCCCGCCATCGATCACCCGAAGTTTATCTCCTCCGACCAGGCTTCCGAATGGCTGGGAGCACGGGAACCGGTCATCGCCCTGGAAGTGAAGGGTGAAGCCCGCGCCTACCCGTTGCAAATCCTCATCTGGCACGAGATCGCCAACGATGTGATTGGCGAGACCCCTGTGGCTGTTACTTTTTGCCCCCTTTGCAATGCTGCCGTGGTGTTCGATCGGCGCCTTAAAGGAAGGGTGTTGGAATTCGGTGTTTCCGGGTTGTTGCGCAATTCTGACCTGATCATGTATGACCGTCAGACCGAAAGCCTGTGGCAGCAATTCACGGGCGAAGGCATCGTGGGCGAGATGGCAGGGGAGCTGCTGACCTGGCTGCCCGCCAGTATCGTCAGCTTCGAGGACTTCACCCTCGCCCATCCCGATGGCCTGGTGCTTTCGCGCGAGACCGGTTACAACCGGGCTTATGGCCGCAACCCCTATGTGGGCTACGATGACATCGACGAAAGCCCCTTTCTCTTCGACGGCCCCACCGACGAGCGGCTGCCAGCCATGGCCCGGGTGGTGACGGTGTCGTTGGGGGATGAGGATGTCGCTTATCCCTACCGACTTCTGGCGGAAAAACGAGTGGTCCACGACGTGGTCGGCGGCCAGGGGATCGTGGTCTTCTATGAGCCCGGAACCGTAAGCGCGCTGGATGCGGGCCGGATCGCGGCATCGCGGGATGTGGGGGCTACCGGGGTCTTTGCGCCTTATGTTGATGGCCAGCCCCTGACGTTTTCTTGGAATGGGGAACACATTGTGGATAGCGAAACGGGGAGCGTGTGGAACATCTTGGGGCAAGCGGTCGCGGGGCCGCTTGCGGGCAAGCAGCTCGAAGCCATCCTGCATGGGGATCATTTCTGGTTTTCGTGGGCTGCATTTAAGCCCGATACCCGGGTGTATGTCTCGGGCGTTGATGCGAACTGAATCTCGTTTCGGTCGAAGATCGATACGAACGAAAATGAGCGCACTGATGACACGGATGCTTCGCAACGCAGATTTCCGCAGATGATTTTCACAGATTCTTCTTTTTATCTGCGCTCATCTGTTTCAATCTGCGTCATCTGCGTCCCCTATCCTATTTTCGGAATAGTCGGACGGCTGGCTTGCCCGCGGCGATACGGATGAAAATCGTGGGCGGTAGCCCGGTGTACCTGGAAACCAGGAAACCAGGGAAGCCGGGCCGATTCGCTCCCCTGGGGCTACTGGTTTTCCGGTTTCCCGGTTTACTAACGCTATTTTTGGAACAGCGATTTTTGTGTGGGATTTTCTAACTATCGTTCGATAAATAAATCAAAAAGCGAAATCGGCCAACCAGCCTGAATTATCGGATTTCTGTGGCAATTTAGGCGTGAAACCCGCCTAAATTGGAGATTTGACATTCTGTTCCCTTTGTGTTATTCTAATGTTCGTTCGATTGATTTCTTAACAACACGAAGACACACCTGGTTGCGCCGTCAGGTGCTGGTTCCTTCCCCCGTCCCCCGTTCCCCCATCTACCAGCATGTCCCAGGCGATTCCCCCCAACCCAGGCGTCCCCCGCGCGTTCTGGGGCGAACACCGGTGCCCGCTCGATGCCGAGGGCCGGCTTTCGCTCCCAGAGGATTTCCTCGGAAAAGGTGAGTTTGTGCTCACCAAAGGGCTGGACGGCTGCCTCATGCTCGCGCCCCAGGCTTTCTTCGCTTCCCTCAGCCAGAAAGTGCGCGAGCTCCCCTTCACCCGTCGCAGCGTCCGGGCTTTCCGCAGGCATCTCTATGCTAGCGCCACGCCTGTCACGTCCGACTCCCACAACCGCATCATCATTCCCGAAAACCTACGTGCCTATGCCGGCCTGACTGAAACCGCCGTGGTCGTAGGTAATGACGCGTATCTCGAAATCTGGAATGAACAGGCCTGGGAGGAAATGACCCAAACCATCGAACGCATGGTTCAGGAGGAGGGCTGGCAACTGGAAGGAATCTGACGCCATGACTACCAGGAAAGGGCGGCAAACCCGAGAACGTCTTCTTCACGCCGCCCAGGGGCTGTTCCGAAAAAAGGGGTATCAGGGAACAAGTATGCGTGAGATCGCGCAGGCGGTGGGGTTGCGGGAAGCCTCCTTGTATTACTACGCGCCCGGGGGCAAAGAGCAGCTTTTCGTCGAGGTGGTCAGCCAGGAGCTCGCAACCTATCGGGAGGGGATCCTCCAGGCCATCGGCCAGGCATCACCCCAACTGGAAGCACAACTGCGGTCGGTCGCGGTCTGGTTGCTCTCCCAACCCCCACCGCCCCTCTTTCGCCTCTTCGAAACCGACGCCCAATTCCTCTCCCCTTCCCATCGCGAAGCTCTGTACACCCGCCTCGCCGAAGACCTCTACCGTCCCCTCGCCATCCTCTTCCGTAACGCCCAGATCCGCGGGGAAATCAGGGCCGTTGACCCCATCTTCCTGGCCACCCAATTTCTGTCCACCCTCATCGGCCTCCATCACGCCCGCAGTGCCAACCTCTTCCTGCAAGATGATGACGCGCTCATCACCACCCTGCTCGATGGACTGCTCCACGGTTTGGCGCCACCCCCGCCCGATGCCACGGACACAACCCCCTCATCGGCCTGACATGGGGTCAAGGTAAGTAATTTTGGTGATGGGGAATTCGAGCACGGCCAGGTTGTCGAACGTGCCATCGTCGAGCTGGCGATAGAAGATAATGCGCACTGCGTCAGGTGGGGGCGTCCCCTGGGGCAAGACGAAAGCGAAGGCATCGAACACGATCTCGCCAGGATGCAGGCTGGTGGTGGGGGTGAACCCCAGCGCGGGGGCCGGATGATCCGATTGCGCGATCTCCGCTCCCTTGGCCAGCAGCCGCACGCTGATGGCCCAATCATGCCCGGGCGTCGCTTCCGCTTGCAACGCGAGCTTCACCCACACATCCCCAGGCCCGCCCGACAACACCTGATATCCCACCAGTTTCAGGCCATCTCCAACCGCGGCCCCCACAAGACTGAGGCCCTTCAGGGGCATGGCAGGCAGCTCCCCGTTACCGGCCAACAACAAGCTCGGGCCCCACGCGGTATAGCGCAGGGGCAGTCCGCTTTCCGCGGCCGCATAGCCCGCGGCGCTGGCCGTCACCAGCACAGGACGGCCCTGGGCGAAGGCATGGGCGATCTCGGCCGTGGAGATGGCTTCCACATCGGGTCGCACGCCCCACACGCCCGTGAGATAATCCAGCGCCAGCTTTTCCTCCACACTGCCCACGATGGCCGCGCCCGCGGGCAGAGCCTGATCCAGAATCGCCCAGCCCGGCACCAGCCCGGTATCGCCCGGCAGGTCCCGCTGATTCGCCCGGGGATACACATCCGCCAGCTTGATCCCCACCGCGGCCACCAGCGCCATCGCCATGAACACCCGCCAGGCCCGCTGCGGCGGCCGCGACCAGATCCTTTCCAACGCCACCCCGGCGCCCACCAGAATCAACGGATAGAGGGGCATGATCACCTGATACCAGTTGCCGAAGCGGTCGATATAGCTGAAGACCAGGTAAATGACCGCGGTCAGAATGAAGAAAATGACGTGGCGGCGTCCCCACACCCACCAGCCGATGACGCCCAACACCAGGGCCAGGATGCCCAATTCATCCAGAAAAAGGAGGGGTTGTTCGGGGTTCATGGGTAACAGCGACCAGGTGAGCTCATCCCGCCCCTGGCGGGTGGAGAGGAAGCTGAGGAACCATGCCCACGCGGTGGGCCAATCCCCCTCGCCCCACCACTCGGGGTGGGCCGCGCCGCGCAGATAGACATAGGCGTAGGCGGTCAGGGGCGTCAGGGCCAGGAGGCCGCTGGTGAGGATGAGCTTCGGGCGCTTGAGCAGCCCCGGCTCCTTCATCAGCACGAAGGCCAGCACGCCCGGCGCGATGAAGAGCACCGTCACCATGTGGGCCAGGCTCAGGCCCAGGAGGAAGGCCAGCAGGTAGAGCCAGCGATCCCGGCCATCCTCATCCCAGATCAGCATGACCAGCAGGATGAGCAGGGTCTGGAAAACCGCGGACGCGTATTGTTCGGTGCTGACCGCGTAGTACCAGAAGAAGTAAGTGACCGCGTAGAAGGCGCCGAGGGCCAGGGTGATGACGAGGTTGCCCTTTGTGGCCCGCCACAGCAGCAGGTAGAGGGTCGTCAGGGCCAGCAGCGCCCACAGGGTGGAGTAGCTGGAGAGGATGGGAACGGGGTTGGCATGGGGGAAGAACCACCGCCAGCCGTGGAACCACAGCCAGCCGCCCATGGTGTAGAGGGGATAGCCGGGCGCATTGGAGGGGCGGGCCTGGACCTGCGCATACTGATGGGTGATGAGGTCGCCGCCCTCCAGGTCGCCCGGTGCGAGGCCGTTGTCCAGGGTGGCCAGGTAGAGCAGACCGACGGCCAGCAGGAAGAGGGCGAGCGCGAGCCAGCCGCGGCGGTCGGGCCAGGAGGTCGCGCGGTCGTGCGGTCGTGCAGTCGTTAATCGCAAGAGTGACATGCAATAAGCCAAATCATTCCTTTCCCGACTGCTAACGTAGTCCTATTGGTTTAACACGGATAGAAGAAGACACGGATAAAAGCTGTTCTGAATTTGAAAATAGAACACGGATGAACACGGCAAGATACGGATAGTTTACAAAAATCTGTGACCGAAGGCCGTGTGAATCCGTGTCCGCATTGCCATCGGTATTCGGCGAGTCATTGTTCGGTGCGACTGTATAGCAAGCATTATGCGCACATTGCGTGTTTGATCGCGTCTAGCAGTGCGGTTTCCTGCTCAGGCAGGACGGTGCGAGGATCGAAGACCACCGCGTCCTCCTCCACCCGGGCGATGACCGGGGGGGTGTGCGCCCGCAACGCGGCCAGCAGGCGATGGGGATGATCGGTGGGTAGGGCCAGCAGAGTGGTAGGCAGGGTCTGGCCGGGGAGGGAGCCCCCACCGACCGCGCTACTTCCTGGCCGCAGCTCGGCCCGCACGCCTGCCTGGGCCAGGGCATCAGCCCAGGCCCGGGCCCGTCCCGCCAACGTCTCCGCGGGTGTGCTGATCATCCGCCACACCGGGATTTCTTCGGTCGCGGTGCCTCGCAGATAGGCCAGCAGGGTGGCCTGCAGCGCGGCCAGGGTGGTTTTATCCACCCGAAAAGCCCGGGTGAGAGGCTGGCGTTTGAGCCGGGCGATGATCTCCTTCCGACCCAGGATGATGCCTGCCTGCGGCCCGCCCAGCAGCTTGTCCCCGCTGAAGGTCACCACATCCGCGCCCGCGGCGATGCTGTCCTGCACCCGGGGTTCGTAGGCCAGGCCAAAGGGCCGGGTGTCGAGGAAGGTGCCGCTACCCAGGTCGTGGACGACGGGGAGGGGACGGTCCAGGCGTCGGGCCAGCCCCACCAGATCGTGGATCTCCACCTCCTCGGTGAAGCCGATGATGCGGTAATTGGACTGATGCACCTTCAGGAGCAGGCCGGTGTGTTCGCTGATGGCCCGGGCGTAGTCGGCCAGGCGGGTGCGGTTGGTGGTCCCCACTTCCACCAACGTGGCGCCGCTTTGGGCCAGGATGTCGGGGATGCGGAAGCCGCCGCCGATCTCCACCAGCTCCCCGCGGGAGATGATGACCTCCCGGCCTGCGGCCAGGGTGCGCAGCACGAGATTCACCGCGGCCGCGTTGTTGTTCACCACCAGCGCGGCCTCCGCACCGCTGAGCCGGGTGAGCAGGGCCTCGGCGTGGATGTAACGGCTGCCCCGTTTCCCCGCGGCCAGGTCATATTCCAGGTTGCTGTAGCTGGATGCGACCTGGATCATGGCCCGTTTCGCTTCTTCCGAAAGCAAAGCCCGCCCCAGGTTCGTGTGTACGATGACGCCGGTGGCATTGATGACCGGGATCAGCGAGGGCGCGAGGGCTTCGCGCACCCGATCCTGGAGCTGGACGATGATCGCATCCCCGGAGGGGGGGGCTTCGCCCGCGCGAATGGCCGAGCGGATGGCATCCAACAGGGCGCGGGCCTCATCCCGCACGGCCTCGCGGCCGAATTGGGCGATGAGCGGCTGCAGTTCGGCCCGGGCCAGTAGCTTATCCAGGCTGGGGAGTTGACGATAGGGGTTGGTCATGGTCGAAGTATAACAAAAAAGCCGCCTGGGGTTGAACCCGACGGCTGGGAAGTGGGCGGGAAGGGACTCGAACCCCTGACCTCTTCCTTGTAAGGGAAGCGCTCTAGCCAGCTGAGCTACCCGCCCATTGGTGGTTTCGTTGAGTTGCAAGGGAAGAGACGGTTATTTACGATAGCGATAGACAATGCGTCCGCGGGTCAGATCGTAGGGCGAAAGCTCGACGCGCACCCGATCGCCCAGATAAATGCGAATGTAGTACATGCGCATCTTGCCTGAGATGTGGGCCAGGACCTCGTGGCCATTATCCAGTTTGACGCGAAACATGGTGTTGGGCAACGCCTCGATAACGGTGCCATCGACCTCGATCTTGTCCGATTTCTTGCCTTTCTTCTTGGGTTGTTTTGCCAAGTGAGCAACCTCCTTGAATGACGAAATAGGGAAGGGTCCATCCGGCGTGGACTTCTAAATTCAGTTTATCATATTCATTGCTTTTTGGGAAGAAAAAAAGCCTATCAGGGTGCGTTTTCAGAATGGAAGCGTTGGGATTTGCCAGCCGAAAGGTTTCAACCGATAATGGGATATCCAGGCCCAAAATCCTCACTCCTCCTTCGATGACGACCGATGGGCGTCTTTGTGGCATTTCATCATTTTGCGCAGCAACTGGCTCAGGCCGTGCGTGGGCTTCGCTTTGTGGGCTTCAGGAATGCAGCCCGCACCATGGCCTATTCTGCCCGCCTGGCCCGTATGAACCGACGTTTTGGCGGGCCGGTGTTCACCTCGCGCACGGGCGAGGTGGGCGCCATCCAGCGTGTGGAACCGATGGAAGATGGCCTGTTCCTGCGTTTGGAAGGAGGCGTCTGCACGGTTCAGGTCATCACGCCCCACATCCTGCGGGTGCGGATCGTTCCTTATCAAACGATGCCCCCTTACGTTTCCTATGCGACCTTGCCCCAAGCCCAACAACCCACGTCCTTTACCTGGCGGCAGGATGGGGATTTCATCCATCTGGAAACCGAAGGGGGCACGCTGATGTTGCGGCGTTCGGCCTTTGGCCTGGCCTGGGCGGATGCCACGGGCCAGCGTATTGGCCTGGATACCGGCGTGTTGGGCTGGGATGAGACGGGCGTCCGAGTCCAATGGCTGTTTCCTGCCCAGGTTTGGTGGTATGGATTAGGGGAACGGGCTGGGCCCCTGGCCCTGAAGCACGGCACCTATGCCCTGACCACCCGCGATCCCGAGGGCTATCGCCCGGGCGACGATCCCCTCTACATCAACATCCCTTTCCTTTTGGGGGTGCTGCAAGGCCGGGCCTTCGGCCTGCTGTTCGACCGCATGAGCGACGGCGAGATCACTCTGGGAGAGGACGGCGGGGTGGTGTATCACGTGCTGGGCGAGGAACTGCGGTTGGAGATCCTGTTCGGCCCCGAGCCCGCGCAGGTGTTGGC
>DRQW01000212.1 GCA_011371305.1 Anaerolineae bacterium
CAGAGGGATACGCTGGCCCAGTTCCTCCACCTGGTCGGGCGACGCACCCGCGAGGACCGCGTCGGGTAGGAAGGGGCGCAAGGCCGCGCGGTGGAGGGCCCGGGTGCGAGGATCATCGGGATCGCCGATGATGACGATCTCGCGGGAGGGGCGCAGGTACATGTCCAGGGCGCTGAGGAGATGGCCGAAACCGGAGGGCTGCGCGGTCAGGCGGTGGCGCACAAAACGGAAGATAATCTCGGCTCGGTCCAGCAGATCGGGGCGGTCCAACAGGCGGGCCAGGCGGATGGCCGCGGACGCGTACGCGCTGTTGCCGCTGGGCTCCGCGTTGTCCATAAACTCCTTGCGCCGCACGATAAGCTGCTCATGGTCGTCTGCGGTTTGGAAAGCCGCGCCCGCGTTTTCGTCCCAGAAGTGTGCATGGATGACCTCCAGCAGGCGTTCGGCCTCGAACAACCAGCGGGGCTCGAAGGTGACCTGGTAGAGGGCGATGAGCCCCTCGGCCACGTCAGCGTAGTCCTCCAGATAGGCGTTGAACTGGCCCCGACCATCCTTCCATGACCGGAACAGGCGTCCATGGTCATCTTGCATATGGTCCAGGATGAACGCCGCGTTGCGCCGGGCCGTTTCGACGTAATCATCTCGTCCCAGCGCGCCTCCGGCCTCCGCGAACGCCCGCATCATCAGGCCATTCCACGCGGCCAGGATTTTTTCATCCCGCGCGGGTTTGGGGCGCTTCTCTCGGGCCTCGAACAGGCGTTGGCGGGCCTCCCGCAGGAGCTCGCCCAGGCCCAGCACGTGCTCCGGCCGGATGTCCGGGCTCTGGGCCAGCGCGTCCAGGTCCTGCACCACATGCAACACGTTCTTCCCCTCGAAATTGCCTTGCTCGGTCACGCCATAGTAACGACACACGATCTCCCCCTCGGCTTCGCCCAGCACGGCTTTGATCTCCGCGGGCGTCCACACGAAGAACTTGCCCTCTTCCCCCTCACTGTCCGCGTCCTGGGTGCTGAAGAAGCCTCCCAAGGGATGGGTCATCTCCCGCAGGACGTAGTCCAGGGTCTCCTCGACGATACGGCGGTAGAAGGCTTTGCCCGTGATTTGCCATGCATAGAGATAGACCCGGGCCAGCAGCGCGTTGTCGTAAAGCATTTTCTCGAAGTGGGGGATGAGCCAGTGCTCATCGGTGCTGTAGCGGTGGAAGCCGCCGCCTAACTGGTCGTAGATGCCGCCGTTGGCCATCTGGCGCAGGGTGTGTTCGGCCATGGCCAAGGGCGCGGGGGCCTCTGTACGCGCGTGCTGGCGCAGCAGGAATTCCAGGGTCATGGCCTGGGGGAATTTGGGCCGGGAGCCGAAGCCGCCGTAGGTGTCGTCGTAGATCTGGGCCAGGGAGTCGAAGGCCGCGTCCAGGATGTCGGTGTTCAGATCGCCGGGCTGGGGTTTGAGTTCTGCGGTGTAGGCCAGGCGTTGGCGCATGGCCGCGGCCGTGCGCCGGATCTGATCCCGCTGTTCCTCCCAGGCGCGGATGACGCTGTAGAGCACCTGGCGGAAGGAAGGCATGCCGTAGCGAGGCGTGGGCGGGAAGTAGGTGCCGCCGTAGAAGGGTTCGCCCTCGGGGGTGAGGAACATGGACATGGGCCAGCCGCCGTGTCCGGTCATGGCGATGAGCGCGTCCATGTAGATAGCGTCGATGTCGGGCCGCTCTTCCCGGTCCACTTTGATGTTGATGAAGTGTTCGTTGAGGATGGCCGCGATCTCCGGGTCTTCGAAAGATTCGTGGGCCATGACATGACACCAGTGACAGGCCGCGTAGCCGATGCTGAGAAAGATGGGTTTGTTCTCTTCCCTGGCTTTGGCCAGGGCTTCAGGCCCCCACTCCCACCAATCCACGGGATTGTCCGCGTGCTGGAGCAGGTAGGGGGAAGTGGCGTGGATAAGTCGGTTGGGCATGGTAGTTGTGCGGTTTTTTAACGACGTTATGCACTTTGGCTTCGTCAAAGCCCAAAGCATCGCGTCGGGAGTTGAAACTCGCCGTGGATAATCCGGCCGCAACGGATTTTCGCGGATTTTTCAAAAGGACGCTATCCTTTTCAGTGAAAATCCGTGTCGATCGGTCGCATCAGCGTCATCCGCGGCGAATTGAAACCCTCGCGATGCGACCCCTGGCATTCAATCAGCGGTAAGTCCATAACGGGCTCTAGTCTTTAGTCTTCAATCTTTAATCTAACAGCGGCCGTTCGCCGATGACATCGAAGTTGGCGATCCCTTCCAACGGCCCGGGGATGACGATCTTCACATCCACTTCCTGGCCCGGCGGAGTGGCGTAGCGCAGGCGTTTGCGTTCGGTGCGGGCGAAGATCAGATTGCCGTTTTCATCATACAATAGCGCGGCGAGGAAGATGTATTTTTGCACCTTCTTGCCTGAATTACGCATGGTCGCCTGGATGACGATGTCGCCCTTGCCATTGACTTCGGCCGAGCCCTGCAGATAGCCCCAAGAGGGATAGGGTTGGCGCTTGGCATCTTTGGCGTCGATGAGTTGAACTTTCACCTTCGCCACTTTGCTGAAGTCCGCGGAAGCTTCGGGGAGCGAGAGATAAAGATAGGTGGTTTTGCCCTGGCCCAAGATGGCCTGGAGCATGCGCCATGATTCCGCGGCCAGGAAGTTCCCCTCCTCGTCGTAGAGAATGACAGAGGCGGTGAGGCGGGTGACGGGCCGGGTGCGGAAGTTGCGGATGGGCGCGGAGACCTGGAGGCGCCCGTTGCGCGCGATATAAAACCGGACGACGCCCACCTCGATGCCCGCCAGCGGGTCTTCATCCTGGGTTTTCTCATCGGGGGGAGCATTCCCGCGGGTTTTGATGGTGTTCAGCAGCAGTTCGTAATCGGGCGCGTAGAATGCCCAGTCCTGGGGTGGGGCGCTGAAGGCTGTGGTGATCAGCAGGTTGCGGTCGCTGAAGACCCGCACCTCGGTCCGGTAGATACCATCATCCGCGGTCACCACCTCGAACTGCATCAGGCGCAGATTGGGTTGGTTGGTGATTTTCTGTAATTCGAGATAGCCGGGCGTGTTCGGGGCATCACCCACCATGGTGTTCAGGGCCTCGGTCATTTCCTCGGGCGTGGGATAGTGATCCAACTCCTCCACGCTCACGCCGAACTGGGCCAATCCGCTCATATCTTGCAACAGCACGCCGTCGTAATCCTCTTCCAGAATGCCCCAAAACATGGGGACCGTCACGGTGAACAAGCCGCCAGGATGGATGTAGGCCATCCCTGTCACCTGGCTGGGGTCGGGCTGCAACACCTGGTAACTTTGTTGCAACAGGGGCCAGATGGGTTCGGTTTGAGCCCAATATTCCTCGGGGGTCATCAGGTTTAATCCCAGCAAAACACCGTTTTCCACCCAGGCGTCGGTGCGCATGTGCTGCAGGGGCTGATCGTCGAAGAATTTGCCGATGACTTCCATCCGTAGATGGCCATCCTCGCCGATCTCGTTCTGGATGATTTGCAGGCTGTTAGGATCGTTCAGCTTCACCCGTTCCAACGCGCGTTCGGCCTCAGCTTGCAAAAACGTCCGGGGATCGGCCCCGCGCGGCAGGGGAAAGTAGAACGCGGTGAGGCTGATGTAGGGGTTGATGGGGTCCTGGAAGCGGATGCCGCCGCCATCCTCGAAAGGTTCCCAGTTTTCGGGGACCTCGATGCGGAAGAGATCCTTGGGCGCGGTGTAGCTTTTGAGGGGGACGGTGAGGATGGTGGGGATGGGGGTGGGCGTGGGGGTCGAGGTGGGGGGGATGGAGGTGGGCGAAGGCGTGGGCGTCGGTGAAGCTTTCCGTAAGAAAGCCGCTCCACCACAGCCAGCCAGGAGTGCCGCCAAGATCAGAATAGAGAACAGAAAAAGGATGGGGGATCGTTTCGTGTTCATAGACAAGGTGGGGGAACGGAGGTTGGGAAAGTGATTTCGCATGATTATAGACTGGGTTGGATTGGATCACAAGTGCACCATCACATATAGATTTTTTCCCAATCCCCGAAACTTTCTTTCGCGTTTTCCGTCTTCATATGCAAGCCACGAGCCCATACCGCGCGTGAAGCCGGGCATGTCATCCAAAGGCTCCAATGGAATTTGGTCAATCCTCACTGAATGCGTCCCGGTCACAGTGCGCTTTGTCGCGTTCGCCCGGCGTTTGGATCCGTCTGCACAAGTGGACGCGCGGCCAAAGGCATTCTCACCCCGGTTCTCACCGCGAGTTGGCAGAAAACGTGAATGAATTACTGAAATTTTAAGAATTCTCATCTTTGTGATATGCTAAAGCCCCAACGCATTAAGTTTTATCAACTTAGTCGGTTTGATCCGTGATCCTTGTGTGGACGATTGGCGTGTGAATGAACCTCTTTTGGTTATCTTGTCATAAAAATCGGTAAACATCCTGATGATGTCTATCTTTGCGCAATCTATATTTGGGGGTGCCTTTACAGGACCTCGTAGTTTCCCGGATTTATGGAGAGTGATATATGAAAAATCTTAAATCCATCCGCGCTATCCTTCTGCACCACAAGGAACGGCTGCCAAAGCGTTTGGGGACGAGACGCTTGGTCGTTGTTCTGGTGCTCTTGGGGATGTTGCTGGCAATCCAGGCCCGTGGGGCGTTGGCCCAAGGAGGCCCGGAACTCGAGCTCACCAAAACCACCTACCAAGCCGAGGTGGAATCGGGCAAACCCTTCGAGTATGTATTCAACTATCGCTGCGCCAGTATTTCGGATCATTGTGAAGACGCGGTAATCACGGACCAACTTCCCCCGGAAGTCGAGTTCATTCCGGGAACGCTGACCACGACCCCGCACATTGCTTCCTACGGGTACGACGCTGGAACGCACACCGTTACCTGGACGTTTGTGAACCCCCTGCCCGCGGGCAGCACAGGCATTCTCAAATTCCAGGTGAAATTCCCGCCCGGCACCGTGCCTGGCACCACCGCGACCAACGAAGCCACCTTTAGCGCATCCAATGCCGTGGATGTGACCACGCCGCCTGTAACGACCACGGTCAAAGGACGTTTCGAGATGTATGCGGTCAAAGAAGGCGGCCCGGCCATCATCGGCTTCCCCGCCGTGTTCGATCTGAACATTTGCAGTCCCGACGAGGAAGGGGGCGTGCGCTTCACCTCTCCGACTATCATCGATTATCTCCCCGATGCTGCCACGTTCGTCGATGCGGAAGGCAATCAGTGTCCAGGCAACGCCCCTCCAGGAGCAGGTGATCCCGAATGTTGGGTCTATGACGACGCGGTTTCACCCCGCACAGTTACCTGGTACAACCTCCCCGACGTCGAGGTCGGTGGCTGCTTTACCCGACAGATCACGTTGCAATACGATTCCGATCCGGGCACGCCTCAAACCAATGCCATGGACGCTATCGGCACGCCCGAGGGCTGTGAAGACCCCGCCAATCTGCCCGCCTACTGCAACGGCCAGACCGAACAAACCCTGAGTGCGGATCTGCCCATCGGTATCGAACCCCCTTATCCTGAAGGCACCAGCAGCAAATCTTCCAGCAGCCCATCATCTTACCAGGGCACGGAAGCTCTGCCCGGTGAAGACGTGACTTATAGCCTGGGTTTTGCTAACACGGGCTACGAAGACCTGACCAACGTCGTGGTCACCGATACGATCCCGGCCGAAGTCATCCTCCAATCCTTCACCATTGGCCCGGCCAGTGATCCGGGCAACCCGGTCAACGGGTATTATCAGGTGGATGGTACCACCTGGATCGCCCTGCCCAACAACCCATACAGCACCGATACCACCATCGACGCGACGACCCTCGATCTGCAAGGGGGCAATAAGATCACAGAACTGAAGTGGGAGCTGGGTACCGTGAATATCGGCGGGGACTGGGCATCCACGGTGGTGGCTCAGGTGGACCCGACCATCGTTCCCACCGACCCGCCCGCTACCTTCGACAACTGTACAGGCTTCACCGCGGACCAAAACACGACCGATGAAACCTGTATTGCGGCTAAGATCATCGATGAGCGCGCGATTCCGCGGCCAGGCAAGGTGTCCAGCACGGGTGCGGTGTTACCAGGGGAGTTTGTCGATTTTACACTAAGCCTGAGAAATGATGATGTCGCCCATTTGCCTCTGGACAACCCCATGCTGGTGGACCTGCTGCCGCCGGAATTCGATTATGTGGCGGGCAGCGCCACCCTGGTCTCCAAGCCCGCGGGCGCGCCCGATCCCAACTTCGAGGTGATCCCCAACTACAACGGCACGGGCCGTACCCTGCTGCGCTGGACCTGGCAAGACCGCAGTGGTGGTGGATGTGATCCCGCCAGCATTGAAGGCACCTGCGGCGTGGACGCCAGCTACAGCTTCCAGCCGGGCGAGGAAGCTCAGATCACGTTTACCGTGCAGGTGAAGGATGGCACGCCACCTGGCCTTGTGGAAAACGAAGCGACCATCGTGGACTGGACCGGTCCCACCGATCCTGACGATCCAGACAATTCCGATCCTCGCAAAATTCTGTTGTGCGAAGATCCTTACAAATATGAGGATGCCAACGACCTCGACGATGATGGCAACACCTTCGAAGTCAGTTGTCTGGCCACCCAACCCACCGAAATCGGCGTGTTCCTGTCCATGGAATCGGAGAAATGGGTGCGGGGCGAGATCGACTGCGAGACGTACAACGACCCCGCCATCTGCGACGACCTGGACGTGGGGGGGCCTGATCATCCCGGCGATTTCAATAAGTTAGGTCTGACCATTCCGGGAGAGCGTGTTGATTATCTCATCCATACCATCAACAACAGCAACGTTCCCGTAACCAATATCTCTTTCCTCGACATCACCCCTTACATTGGCGACACGGGTGTCATTGATTTGTCCCCCCGTCTGAGCCAATGGCGTCCGAATCTCCAATCGGAAGTGGTGGATATTACCGGTGGCGGGATCCCCTTCACTGTCTTTTACAGCACCGCGGCCAATCCCTGCCGGCCTGAATTCGCGCCAAGTCTGGCATCACCGCCTGATTGCCAGGAACCCCACTGGACCACCACCTTACCCGCCAATCCCACAGCTGTGCAGTCCATCAAGGTGGATTTCTGCACCTACAATCCCGATGGGAGCGTGGATGAATGCCTGATCTTGCAGCCGGATGAGACCCTGGACTTTGGCTGGCACATGGTGGCGCCGGTGGATGCACCGGGTGATCCCTCCTGTCTCACCCCGCCGGATGACTCCTTCGACCCCGATGCCAATCCCAACTGCAAAATCGCCTGGAACTCCTTCGGTTTCAAGGCTGTGGAATTCCGCGACAACGATGGGGATGGCATCAACGACCCCGATCATCTGGAATTGCTGCCCTCCGAGCCCATTAAGGTGGGGATTCGCGTGGCCCCGCTGCAACAGAACACGCTCGGCGATTATGTGTGGCTGGATGTCGCGGGCATCCAGAATGACGGCATCCAGCAGGACATTGAGCAACAATCCCCTTGGGGCGTGAACGGCGTGCGGGTGGAGCTCTGGGATGCCGATACCGATACCTTCATTGATTACAAGATCACCGGGCCCGATCACAACGGGAACCCCGGCTACTACATGTTCTCGGACCTGCCCGACGGCAATTATTATCTGCGTTTCTTCCCGCCCCCTGGCTACACCGTCGTGCCCGCCAACCAGGGCGGCGACGACACCCGCGACAGCGACGGCGAGATCCCGGGCACCGATCCCACCTACGGCGATTACTGGCAGACAGCGGATATTTCGTTGAACGGCGGCGTCGATGATCGGGATTGGGATTTCGGTATGTACCGGCCCACCGATTACAGCGACGCGCCTTTCGACAATGTTACCGATTTTTATCCTACCAGCGCCCAGGACTTGGCCAATGCCGGGCTCGACTCTGCGGATGCAGCGCGGCATATATTGCGAAATGACCTGCGCATGGGCGCGACGGTGGACGACGAAATCGACGGTTTCCCTGAAGTCCCGGCCTGGGGCGATGACCAGGACCAGACGCCCGATGACGAGGATGGCGTGGCCTTCGATCACTATCTGGGCACCCCTGAGCTTCCCTCTGTCGTCATGGTCATCGGCGAGACCAGCTCGTGGGAGGTAACCGTCACTGTGCCCGATAATAATCGGCTTGGTGACGCCTATCTCAACGCCTGGCTCGACTTCAACGGCGATGGGGATTGGGATGACGCGGGAGAACAGATCGCCACAGATATGGTGGCTGCTCAGGGAACCGTGGACGGCGTGTTAACGCTCAACATCCCCGTGCCCGATACGGCCACACCCGGTACCACCCACGCCCGCTTCCGCCTCAGCTACACCCAGGGTCTCCAGCCCACGGGCACCGTGAACTACGGTGAGGTGGAAGACTATCAGGCGCAGCTCATCACCAAGCCCGAGAAGAGCATCGTAGCCACCTCGGAAGCCCATACCACCGACCCCGACCTCACCATCGGGGAGATCGTGCGTTACAAGCTCACCATCTCCGTGCCCGAAGGCGACCTCACCAACTTCCAGGTCACCGATCATTTGCCCAATGGCCTGCAATACCTGGATGATGGCACCGCCAGCCTCACCTTCATCTCCGACAGCGGCATGACCTCGACTCAATTTGTGGTCTCCGGTGGCCCCTTCGGCGATGGTACCAATCCCATCTTTGACTTGGGCACGGTCACCAATCCCGACCAGGACAACAATGAGGAATTCGTGGTCATCGAATTCAACGCGCTGGTACTGAATGTCGCGGGCAATGCCGCGGGGGATACCCGAGACAACACCTTCCAGGTCACATACGACACCTTCGATTACACCTCTGAGCCCGTGACCATCAACATCGTTGAGCCCAGCGTTAGTATTGTCAAAACCGTGACCACCTCCCCACCCATCGACGCGGGCGATGAGGTAACCTATCAGCTTACCCTCACCAACGACGGCGCGGCCAGCACCGCTTTCGATCTGGCCGTGGACGACATCCTCGACCCCAACCTCGATCTCACGGATCCCAACAACGTCACCTGGAACGCGCCCGCCTATGCCACCGTCACCAACAACTCCGATGCCGCCAATGATGAAGTGCATCTGCTCATCGACAAGCTGGAACCGGGTGATCAGGTGACCATCCTCATCACCGTCACGGTGCGGAACAGCGTGAACGCTGGGGAGATCATCCCCAACCAAGCCGATCTCACCTATACCAGCTTGCCCGGGCCCAACGGCACCGACCCCAACCCCACCGGGTCGGTCACGCCCGGTAACACCGGTGACGTGGATGGCGAGCGGGATTATGGCCCCAGCGACAGCGAAGATATCGTCATCGACTCACCCCAGGTGGACAAACTCGACCCCAGTCCCACCGACTACACCATCGGCGAGGACATCACCTACTACATCAAAGTCACCTTGCCCGAAGGCAATACCCTGGACCTGGTCGTCATCGATGATCTGCCACCAGGGTTAGAGTACCAGAGTCATCAGGTGATTACCACGGCCGCGGCCAGCGGTGGTCGCCTGGGGGACGACTTCAATGGCTCCTTTGCCAACAATCCACCCAATGTCAGTGTCACCCCTGGCAGTGGCGGTGGCGTCTCCTTGGATTTCGGGAATACGGTTACCAATGCCGATAACAACGCGGGCAACAACGCCTTCCTCGTTGCGATCGTCGCCCGGGTGTTGGATACCAATGAGAATGCCAACGGCGACACCAAGGACAACGTCGGCAAGGTCCAATATACCAACCCCAATAACCAGCAGATTGAAGAAGTGACCGATACGGTCACAGTCAACATCATCGAGCCCCTCCTGACTATCACCAAGGAAGTGGTTTCCCAGCCCGATCCGGTGGGGCCTGGCGGACAGATCACCTATCGCATCACCATCGAGCACGCGCCCGATAGTGCCATGGACGCCTACGACGTGGTGGTCACCGATACCCTGCCCCCCTCCCTCACCAACGTCCAGGTCATCAGCACCTCCCCGGTGCCTCTAACCTGGAGCTACGATCCCGTCTCGGGCGTGCTGCGCATCCCCGATACCGGCTCCTTCGACATCCCCTTGGGGGACGTGTATGTCATTGACTACACCGCGGAGATCTCTACCGCCATCGATCCCGGGGGTTCCATCGATAACTTTGCGGAAACCACCTGGACATCCATGAGTGGAGATTTCCCCGGTCGCGAGCGCGAGTATGTCACCGATGATACGACCAGCATCCTGGTGGATGGCGAATTCGGTGACCTGCCCGATGGCCCCTATCCCACACTCATCGCCAACAACGGCGCCCGGCATCTGATCCCGGCTGGTGCCAATGCCAACTTCCTGGGCGCAACCGTCGATGCCGAATCCGACGGCCAGCCCAACGTGGGCGCGACGGGCGATGACGACAACCCGGCCGCAGGGCCTGATGACGAGGACGGCGTGATCTTCCTCACCCCCATTGTGGCAGGGCAAGCGGCCGAGATCGCGATCACAGCCAATGCCGATGGCTTCATCCACGGCTGGATGGATTTCGACGCGGATGGCACGTTGGATGACATCCTGATTACCCACGTGGATGGCGCGGCGCTGGGCACCCCCACCCCCATGCGGGATTATCCCATCACCGCGGGGACCCATGCCTACCGCTTCACGCCACCCGCCAACACCACCAGCTTGAATCCCATTTACAGCCGCTTCCGCTTCACCTCTTACGACACCACCACCGATCCTCCCAACGACCCCCCCGGTCAGCTCGGGCCTGACGGTCTGGCTCTGGACGGCGAGGTCGAGGATTATGTCCTGGTCAGCCTCGGTAACCGGGTGTGGTTCGATGAAAACGGCAACGGCGTGCAAGATGCGGGTGAACCTCCCATCGAGGATGTGTTGCTGAACCTGCTCGATGCTGGGGGCAATCCTGTCCTCGACGCGGACGGTAACCCCATCATCACCACCACCGATGCGAACGGTTGGTATAACTTTGGCGGCCTGCCTCCGGATGATTATATCGTTGAGGTGGATGCCAGCAACTGGGATCCGGGCAATGTGTTCGGCTCGGGCGGCGTTTACCCCGATGCCTATGGCAGCCCGGGACAGGGTGGCGACGATCATGACAACACCGATGATAACGGCGACAACGACGGCGTTGCCGCCATCGGTGTGGGCGTGCGCAGCGTGCTCATCAATCTGGGCCCGGGCCAGGAGCCTGAGAACGAGGATCAGCAGGAGATCGACGCGGCCTATCCCAACGCCAATAGCGATCTCACTATCGACTTTGGCTTTACCCTGCCGGTCTCCGTAGGCAGTCTGGTCTGGCGCGATACGGATGCCAACGGCATCCAGGATGTTGGCGAACCCACTATCGAGGGGGCGATCGTCACCCTGCTGGATAGCTCCGGCAATCCGGTTTCGACCGATCTCAACGGCAACACCATCAATCCGGTTACGACAGCCGCGGACGGCATCTACCACTTCATCGATCTCCCTCCGGGTGATTACATCATCCAGGTGGAGCCGCCCGCGGGCATGAAGCCCACCCCGCCCCAACAACCCGACCCCAACACCGACGACAATACCGATTCCAACATCGCCAGCGAGCCCAACCCGGGCCAATACCGCAGCGGCGTCGTCACCCTGACCATCGGTGGCGAGCCCATCAACGAACAATTTGCCGATGGCAGCCCCGACCAGGATGGTTTCCCGGATGACTCTGGCAACATGACCGTGGACTTCGGCTTTGTTGTGCCTGTCTCCCTGGGCAGCCTGGTTTGGGTGGATGTGGACCAAGACGGCATCCAGGATGTGGGTGAGCCGCCCATCGAGGGCGCGACCGTGACCCTGCTGGATGGCGCAGGCAACCCCGTGACAACCGATCTGGACGGTAACCCCATCGACCCCGTGACCACCGGCCCGGACGGCGTGTACAACTTCAGCAACCTGCCGCCCGGTGATTATCGAGTGCAGGTGGAGCCGCCCGCCGGCTTCCGCCCCAGCCCGGTGCAGAACCCCAATCCCAATGACGACGACAACACCGACTCGAACATCGAGGATGAACCCAGCCCGGGTGTCTTCATCAGCGGCCTCATCAGCCTGCTGGGCGGCACCGAGCCCACGGGCGAGGTCTTCGCGGATGGCAGCCCCGATCAAGATGGCAACCCCGATGCCGACGGCAATATGACCCTGGATTTCGGCTTCTTCAAGCCGGTTTCCTTGGGCAGCCTGGTGTGGCTGGACCTGGACGCGAACGGCCTGCAGGACGTGGGCGAGCCGGGCATCGAGAACGCGACCGTGACCCTGCTGGATGGCGCGGGCAACCCCGTCACCCAGGATGTGGACGGCAACCCCATCGCCCCCGTGACTACAGGCCCAGATGGCCTCTATCACTTCGTCAATCTGCCACCGGGCGATTACATGGTGGACGTACAACCCCCCGCGGGTTATATCCCCACCCCGCCTCAGGTGGCTGACCCCAACAACGATGACAACAGCGATTCCAACATCGAAACCGACCTGGGGGGCGGTGTCTGGCGCAGCGGTATCATCAACCTGGCCCCCGGCACCGAGCCCACGGGCGAAGTCTTCGCTGATGGCAGCCCCGACCAGGATGGCAACCCGGATGAAGATGGCAACATGACCCTGGACTTCGGGTTCATCCGCCCCGTCTCCCTGGGTAGCCTTGTCTGGCACGACATCAACGGCAACGGCCTCCAGGACGTGGATGAACCCCCCATCGAGGGCGCGGTCGTCAGCCTGGTGGACGCGGCGGGTAATCCCGTGAACGATGTGGA
>DRQW01000213.1 GCA_011371305.1 Anaerolineae bacterium
ATTGCAAAATTCGAAAGCTGAACCGGTCCAGGACGGTCGGTTCCACGGGCACAGAGGAGGTCTGATGTTGTTCGGAAGACATGGCGCGTTCACCAGTGGGCAGGGGCCAGAAGAGAAGAGGGGGCGTATTCGAAGAACGGCAGCCATGCAGGGGGGTATTGAAAAAGGATATCTCACCCCAAGGGGCGAAGGCGAAAGGAATGAAAGGATGTAGGTGGCAGATAGGGAGGTTTGCAGGTAGTAGCCTTGTCGCCTCAAACCTTTGGATTGGTCCAAGGCGTATAATCTTCTAAGATGGATCCGCCGATGAATTCGCGCAGAATGGAATCGGAAGGCACATGGTCCGCTTCGGCGGGCAAGAACCAGCGCAAAAGTGAAAGCAAACGCTTTGCCTCGATCCATTCATGGGTCTCGGGTTCGATCTGACGCAGTAAGGGAATGACCAACGGCTGAAGCACCGCGAGCTCATAGGGAAGCGCGGAGTTAAACATGACATCCGCTTCATCCTGGAAGGGGAAAATCCATTTGCGTTCCCCGCGGCGTACACTTTCCCAGCGGGCGATGGTTTCGGCCGCAGAGTACCCGCGGCTGCGCGCGTCCCGCACGATCCGGCGGATGAGCCGGACGTCGGTGGTGGAGATGCGGTTGTAGCGATCTAAGTTGAGCTGGGCCAGATCGCTCACATAGATGCGATAGCAAACGCGGCGGTCCACCTGCGGCAACAGGTCGGGGTTCAACGCGTGGATGCCTTCGATGATGAGGATGTGGTTGGGTGAGATGCGCACCCGTTGGCCCGGCCGACGCTGGCCCGTGGCGAAATCAAACTCGGGCAGTATCACCTCCTTCCCCGCGATCAGTTCGTTGATCTGCTGGTTGAGATAGGCGATATCCACCGCGTACAGGGATTCGAAATCGTAGTCTCCGTTCTCGTCTCGGGGGGTGTGTTCCCGATCGACGAAGTAATTGTCCACGCTGATGGGCATCGGGCGCAGGCCCACGGCCAGCAAACGCACGGCCAATCGCCGGGCAAATGTGGTCTTTCCCGAAGAAGACGGCCCTGCAATCAGGATGACGCGCACCCGATTCCGTTGCTGCTCGATATCATCTGCGATCTCGCTGATGCGCTGTTCGTGCAGGGCTTCGGAAACCAGGATGGCTTCGGTGAGCCGATCCGATTCGATGAGCTCATTCAGGCCGGCCACATTGCGGATGCCCAACCGCCGCAGCCAGTTGCTGTATTGGGTAAAGACCTCGTACAGCGGCGTGGGGGGCTGATAGGGCTGAATGACCGTGGGATGATTCTGGCGGGGGAAGCGCAACAGAAACCCGCCATCCGCGGGTTCGATGCGGAAATAGCGCAGGTAGCCCGTGCTCGGGGCCATGTAACCGTGGAAGTAGTCCTTGGTGCCTAGCAATTCATAGATGATCAGGTCGGGTTTGCGGCGTTGCTTGAGCAGGGCGAGCTTTTCCTCATCGCCGGCCTCTTCAAAGATGCGAATGGCTTCCTCAATGGGCACGCGTCGGCGCCGGATGGGCAGATTGGCTTCGACGGTTTCAACCATGCGTTGTTCCAACTGGTGGAGCTCGTCGAGCGAAAAGGGCTCGCGGCCTTCCACCCGGCAATAGTACCCCCCGTTGACCGTGGAATGTTCCACATACACCTGGGCGTTGGGGAAAAGCTGATTAGCCACCGCGATCATCATAAAGGTGAGGGAGCGGCGATAGATGCGGGCGCCGTCTGCCGTGTTGAGCCGAATTAAACTGGCCTGGCCATCACGGAAAATCGGCCGCGCGAGTTCGGTCAATTTGTTGTCCACAATGGCCGCGATCGCGTCGGGGCCGGGATCCTTCGCGGTGGCGGCCAATACGAACTCCTCCAGGGGGGTGCCCACAGGCCCGGCAAAAACCCGGCCATCCTCGAATGTAATACGCACGTCGCGGCGCGGTTGTGCTGGTTGTACTTTCATGACATCATTTCTCAGGGGATGAATTTGCGGATCATCAATCATACGCCAAATCCGACCGGGGTGCAACATCTTCATGGGCGCCTGTTCCGAAAATAGTGTTAGTAAGCCTGAACCGGGAAACCAGTAGACCGGTAGACCGGTAGACCAGTAGACCAGTAGACCGGTAGACCGGGTGGGGGAATGCTCGGCCCGGTTTCCTTGGTTTCCTGGTTTCCTGGTATCCCGGGCTACCGCCACAATGCACAGGCCACCTGCCACCTGCCACTTGCAAACCTGCATGCTTGCATCTGCCGTGGCATGGGATTTTCCAGCCCGCTGGCAATGGCTTGGGCTCGTACATTTCATCTTCTGTGAACCAACGCGATTTTGGCATGGATGCACCTCAGTGCTATAATACCTTGCTGCTGATTTCATCTGGAGGAAACTACTTTGGCTACCTTTCTTTTAATCGCCCTCATCATCCTTGGCATTGCCCTCACCGCGCTTATCGTCTTTCAAACTCAAAACAGCGGTGCGGGGAGCGTATTTGGCAGTGATACTACCGTCTATCGCACCCGCCGCGGCCTGGAAAAGACCCTCTTCCAGGCAACCATCGTGCTCAGCATCATCTTCGTCTTGCTGACGATGATCACGGTGCGGGTCGTGGGTTGATCGCGCCAGCGCGCCATCCCAATTACCATCCTTTCCCCCAGGCATAGCCATTGAGTCGTCATGTCCGTTGGCAGGCGGTGATGGCCCTTCTGGGCATCCTGTTGGTCATCGCCCTGCTCAGCTATGTAACCTATTCTTACACCTCCCAGGAGACGCCCGCTCGGGGAGGCGTTTTCATCGAAGGGGTCGCGGGCAATCCCCAATACATCAACCCGATCTTGTGTCAATATAATGAAGTGGATCGGGATCTGTGCGCGCTGATCTTCAACGGCTTGTTGAAGCTGGATGAGAACGGGGAATGGCAACCCGATCTGGCCGAAAGCTGGGAAGTGGGGCCCAACAGCGATGTTTATACCTTCACCTTGCGCAGCGACATCCGCTGGCATGATGGATTGCGCATCACGGCAGACGACGTCATCTTCACTGTGCAATTGCTGCAGGACCCCGATCTGCCCGTTTTGCCCGACCTGGCCAACCTCTGGCGCTCGGTCATCGCGGCCAAAATCGATGACCGCACGGTGGTTTTTCGGCTGTCTCAGCCCTATGCCGCCTTCCCCGACTATGTCACCATCCGCTGGTTCGGTGTGATTCCCAAACACTATTGGGAACGCTACGACCCTGCGGAGATTCCCAATGCGCAACTCAACACCCAACCCATCGGCAGTGGGCGGTTCAAGCTGGTGGAAATCGACAGCCAGCACGTGCGGTTGGAGCCCGTCGTCCAGCAGTTCGACGAAGCCCCCTATCTGGACGCACTGGAATTCCGTTTCTTCCCCGATTACCCCAGCATTCTGGCCGCGGCCGAAGCGGGCGAAGTCCACGGCATCAGCCGTATCCTCCCCGAATTCCAGCGCCAGGCCGAGGCCATTCCCGACCTCCAGCTTTTCACCTCGCCCATGCCCGGCTACACCATGGTGCTTTTCAACTTCGATGCAGCCGAAGCACCCTTCCTCGCGGAACAGCCTGTGCGACAGGCCCTGGCGTATGGGTTAAACCGACAAAAACTGCTGGAAGAGATCATCCCGGGGGTGGGCCAACTGGCCGATAGCCCCATGCTGCCCAACACCTGGGCCTATAACCCCGACATCCCCCGCTATCCCTACGATCCCGACAAAGCCATGGCCTTGCTGGAAGAAGCAGGCTGGGTGGATGAAAACCAAGATGGCGTGCGGGAAAAGGATGGCCAGCCCCTCACCTTCACCATCCTCAGCGATGATGCCCCCCATTCCATCGCTGTCACCCAGGCTTTGGTCCAGGATTGGGCACGTATCGGCGTCAAAGCCATCCCCCAGCCCGTGTCCTTTACGGGCATGGTTACCGATTTCCTGGTGCCCCGTGCTTTCGACGCGGCCCTGGTCTCGCTGGAACTCTACGGTGATCCCGACCCCTATCCCCTGTGGCACTCCTCTCAGATCAGCCCGAAGGGGCAAAACTTCGGTGGCTGGCAGCATCGTGAAGCAGACATCCTCATGGAACAGGCCCGTCTCACCAGCGACCGCGGCACCCGCAAACAATTCTACGATGAATTTCAGCGCATCTTCGCCACCGAACTGCCCGCCCTGCTGATCTACTACCCCCTCTACACCTATGGCGCCTCCACCGCGGTCCATAACATGGAAGTCGGGCGGCTCAACGAACCCGCGGACCGATTCAATACCTTCGCCCGGTGGTATATCAACACCCGCAAGACCACCCGCGTGGAACGACGTACATTGGATCTTGACAAACTTTCGGGATCAGAGTAAAATGAACTTGCTCAATGGATAAAGATTGCCGATGTGGCGGAACTGGCAGACGCGCTGCGTTCAGGGCGCAGTGGGCATAGGCCCGTGGGGGTTCGAATCCCTCCATCGGCACTGAAACCCCGTTGCAAAACGGGGTTTTTTGTTCCCCTTGCCCCTTTGTTTGTCAAAATCTTCAGACCGCGCTACAATCATGCTAGCGCTGGATGCTTCCTCCCCCGCCCGCCCTCATCTCACCAGGGTTCGTATGAGGGCAACGCCAACCTTTCCCCCAAATGACCAATGGCCCGGCAATCAGCTCCCCAAAAACAAATCATCACGACCCGCCAGATCGTCATTGTGCTGGCCATTTTCATGCTCAGCGTATTTGCTTTCAAATACGCCCAAAATGTCCTGCGCATCCGCGCGGCGCAAAACACCCTGGCTGAATTGGGATTGGCAGTCGAAGACGTGAAAGCGCAACAGGCCGCGGCCGATGCAAGCCTGGTGAACGGCCTCTCGCCAGCCGCGCTCGATGTTTTCGCCAAACAGGAGATGGGATGGGTTAAAGATGGCGAGGAGGTGTATGTCAACCTGGCCCCCGCCCAGGCCACGGACGATGCAAACGATCTCTCTCCGGAGGAGGAACACACGCCGGAACAGGGGGAAGCGAACACGCCGAACTGGCGATTGTGGCTGGCTTTGGTTTGGGATTAGAAACGATGGTCAGTTCCCTTGGGGGCTCAGCCAGTGCGCGATGGCCTGGAGATAGTTCATGGGTTGCAGGCCCGAAAGGCGCGAGGCAAGCCCTTCGTAGGCCCGGGCCAGCACCGCAAGGCGTTCGTGCTCCAAACTCACGGTTTCCTGCACCCGGGGCTGACGGAGGCGCGTCCATTCCACCAGCACCTCGTCGCCCGAAGGCAGTCGCCACCGGCTGAGACGGCGTTGTTTCATGACGAGGACCTGATGCACCGGGGGATGGGCGCGGGCGAGAAGGGCCAGAAAGGCGTCTCGGTCCACAGGATGCGTGGGAAGCTCGGGCAAGCGCACGTCCAGCAGGATTTCTACCTGCCGCAGGTGCTCGGGCGCCATGGGAAAGGGCAAAACTTCGTCCGGGTCCTCCAACCAGCGTTCAAACATGCCCTCGCGGGCGAGAAAACGCTTGAATTTCAGCGCGTTGTAGCGTAGTTTGACGTTGTGGCGACAGGTTGGTGTCCACAAATAGGTGTCGTGCAATTCGTTGTCGGTGGTTGGGAGATAGGATGGCAGGGTGTGGAACCAGGCCCGGAAGGTGGCCGTAGTCTGGCCGAAGCCTCGCCATTCCCAATGATCGCCAAAAGGCATCGCTACCCCTCCTGGCGTCGTACGATGGCATCGGTCATGCGCGCGACCCGGACATTGATGCGCACATCATGGACGCGCACAATATCCGCGCCCCGATCAATGCCGATGGCGGTGATGGCCGCGGTGCCTTCGGCCCGTTCATCGGGGGGCAGGTCCAGGGTATAACCGATGAACGACTTTCGACTCGCGCCCAACAGCAAAGGATATCCCATCGCCTTGATGGCATCCAGCCGGTGGATGAGCTCCAGATTTTGGTCCACGGTCTTGCCAAACCCCAAACCTGGGTCCAGGATAATCCGATCATCCGCAATCCCCGCGCGATGTGCGATGTCCAGGCAGATTCCCAGCTCCCGTTTCACATCTTCGATGAGGTCCTGATAATCCACGCCCACATAGCGTCCGCCCAGCCTGGGATCGATGGTTGCGTGCCTGGGATTGGAGCGGTTGTGCATGAGGATCACGGGCGCGTTCGCGTCGGCCACCACCCTGGCCATGGCCGGGTCCAGCCGCAACCCCCACACATCATTGACGATATCCGCGCCCGCGGCCAGGGCGGCCTCGGCCACCACCGCTTTGCTGGTATCGATGGAGATGATCGCGTCGGTCTCGGCCCGCAGCGCGCGCACCACCGGGATCACCCGTCGCAATTCCTCTTCCGCGGGCACGGGCTGTGCTCCTGGCCGGGTGCTTTCCCCACCCACATCGAGGATATCCGCGCCTTCGGCCAGCATTTGCCGGGCCCGGGCCAGGGCCGCGGCCACCCGGTCCCCTTCCTGCAAAAGCCCATCCCCCGAGAAACTATCGGGTGTGACATTGAGGATGCCCATGATGTAGGTGCGGCGACCCCAATGGAAGGTGACATCACGTATGGTGAGGGTTTTTGAGATGGTAGGGATATGTGACGACATGAGCTTATCCTGTAAACGGTGGGATCGTATCAAAGCTGGCGGCATGAGTGATGCTTCGTTGATACCGATGAAAATGCCTCGCTATGTAGCCCAGGAAACCAGGAAACCAGGGAAACCGGGCCGATTCGCTCCTCCACCCGGTCTACTGGTCTACCCGGTTTCCCGGTCTACCGAAATCTATTTTCAAAGCAGGCCGATCCAACTCGCCCAGGGCAGCCATGACCAGCGCGACCATGACGATGGCCGCGGTTTCGGTACGAAGGATGCGTGGCCCCAGAGTGACCGCGACCACGCCCGCGGCTTGCGCCTCGGCCACTTCGTCGGGGTCAAAGCCACCCTCAGGGCCGATGAACAGGGTCACGGGCCAGGTAACCCGGCCCAGGGCCTGCCCCACGGGCATCTGCGCCAGGGTGGAAGGCATCAGGGCAAAGCCGCGGGCCTGGGCCAGGGCTTGGGCCAGGGGAATGGGATCGAGGAGGCGGGGCAGGCGGCCGCGGCCACTTTGCTCCGCGGCCTCGCGGATGATACGGCGCCATCGCTCCCAACGGCCCGCGCCCGGGGTGCGGCGGACCGTGCGGCGGGTGATGATGGGCTGGAAGGTGGTGACACCCAGTTCCACACCCTTTTGCAACACCCATTCGAATCGCTCGCCCTTGCTGATGGCCGGGCAGAGCATCAGTTCGCCCGCGGGCTCACCCGTCGCGGGCATGCGCGCACGAATGCGACCGATGGCCCGTTGCTTTCCTACCTCCACCAAAGTGACCCGAAACGCCCGGCCTTTTCCATCCAATGCCATCACCTCCTGGCCGGGCTGCAGCCGCAAGACCACGCGCAATTGTCGCGCGAGGTCGGGCGGGAAGTACACAACATCCCCACGAAAAGCATCGGGCGGGAGGAAAAATCGGTGCATGGGATGAGGTTTCAGTGGCGGTTCGCCGATAATGTTCGCAGCTACGGACGAAAATGAGGACACGGATTCACACGGCCTGTGGTCACAGATTTTTCGAATTATCCGTGTTTTTCTGTGTTCATCCGTGTTCTATTTTCGGAACAGCGCGTTTATCTGTGGGCGGGCCGGGCCGCCAGCGCAACCCAATCCCCCTGGGTCATCGTCTCGATAACCTCCAGGCCCGCCGCTTTCAGAGCCAGGTCCACCACCTCGCGGCGTTGCTGGATGATGCCCGAAAGGATGAGGACGCCGTCGGGTGCGAGGCGCTGCGCCAGGTCTTCATGGAGCAGCATGTGGGCGATGACATCGGCCAGGATATTGACCAGCACCAGGTCATACCGGCCTGTGTCGATCACCGATGCCACCAGCAGGGTGATCTTGTTTCGCACCTCGTTCAGGCGGGCGTTGACCTCAGCCGTGCGCACAGCTTCCGGGTCGATATCTGTGGCAATGACCCGGCTCGCGCCCAGCTTCACCGCGGCGATGGCCAGGATGCCCGATCCCGTGCCGACATCCAGGACCACGGAACGGGGCCGAAGGTAGCGTTCCAACAGGCGTAGAGCCAGTTGGGTGGATGGATGGGTGCCCGTGCCAAAGGCCATGCCCGGGTCCAGGCGCACGACCACATCACCCGGCTGGGTGGCTGGCTCCTCCCACGACGGGGTGACGACGATGTGGTCACCGATGCGCAGGGGGCGATAATGCCGCTTCCAGGCCTCGGCCCAGTCCTCCGTGGCCAGTCGTCGTACCCGAGGCTCGCCGTAGAAATCCGCGAACGCGTGCGGCGGACGTTCGCGCATCAGCTTTTCCAGCAGATGGGCGTTTTCGGGGGTATCGGTCAGATAGCCCCGCACGATGGTCTGGGCCTGATGGCTTTCGCCATAGGGGCCAAACCCGCTCACCTCCACCACGACGCCGCCATGAAACAGGGGGTTCAGCCACGCCACCGCGGCCTGCACCGGCTCCGATTCGGGGTCGGCCGTGGCGACAGGGAGGGTGAATTCCAGGAGGTCGGGCATCGAAGCAATTATCCGTATCTAGCCGGCGCTTTTTAGAGCCCCAGGGCCTCGCGCATGCGCTCGAAGAAACCACCGTGCTCGTTGCGGTGCTCCACGGGCATGGGTTCCAGGGTCTCGGCCAGGCGATAGAATAACTCTTTCTGCTCCTCGGTCAGTTCCGATTGCTTGGGGATGTGCACATCCACGGTGATGAGCATATCGCCACGGCCACCGCCCCGCAGATGGGGCACGCCCAGCCCCCGCAAGCGCAAGACCTTGCCCGGCTGTGTGCCCGGGGGGATTTTCACCAGCTTGGGGCCGTCCAGGGTGGGGATCTCCACTTCGGCGCCCAGGACGGCCTGGGCGATGTTGATGGGCAGTTCCAGCAGGATGTCGTCATCCACCCGCTGGAATAGCTTGTGGGGCTTGACCGAGATGAACACATACAGGTTGCCGGGCTGGCCGCCCCGCTTGCCTGGTTCGCCCTCGCCCTGCAGCCGGATGCGTGTGCCATCCTGCACCCCGGCGGGGATCTTCACCCGCAGGCGGCGGGTCACTTCCACCTCGCCCGAGCCGTGGCATTCCCGACAAGGGGTGGTCACCACCTCGCCCGTGCCTTTGCAACGGGGACAGGTGCTCACATTCACAAACGTACCGAAGATGGTTTGCTGGCGTTGGCGCACCTGGCCCATGCCATTGCATGTGGGGCAGCGCATGGGCTGGGTGCCCGGCTCCGCGCCCGTGCCCTGACAACGGGGGCAGGTCTCATGGCGGGTGACCTCGATCTCCTTTTCGGTGCCCATCACCGCTTCTTCGAATTCAATGGTCAGATCGACGCGGATATCCGCGCCGCGCGCGGGCCCCTGACGACGCCCACCACGACCGAAACCGAAGCCGGTGCCGAAGATCTCCTCGAAGATATCGCCGATATCGGTGAAACCGCCAAAGCCCGGGCCATAGCCGCCCGCGGCCCCTGTGCCCGAAACACCGGCATGGCCATAGCGGTCGTAACGGGCGCGCTTTTGGGGATCGCCCAGCACTTCGTAGGCCTCATTGATTTCCTTGATACGGGCGTCCGCGTCCGGGCCTTTGTAGATGTCGGGATGATACTGCTTGACCAGTCGGCGATAGGCGCGTTTGATTTCATCGGCCGAAGCCGTGCGAGAAACGCCTAAGACCTCATAATAATCTCGTTTTGCCATAGTCCGAGCGGTTTCCTCGATGCGGGATGTCGATTATCATCTTAGTGAGACGCTAAAACGCGTGGGTAGGTTTCAGGGGGTTTCCTCATCCTCGCCCCAGCTGATGATCCACACACTCAGCGCGGCCAGGCCGATGGTGGCCAGGGCCAGAGCCAGCCATTGGGTGGGGGTGAAGCCCACATGCCTGGCCGAGAAATAAAGGATAATCAGCATGCCCACCGCGAGCAATAGGAATGAAGCCAGGTTGGGATGGTTGCGCCAGAATGTTTTGATCATGGGGCATCGCAAATACATGGAGGGGCGGGAATCTGTCAGCGCTTTCCAATCCTTTGAAGAGGGTAGGGACGCGGATGATACGAGCCAGAGGTCGCGGAGATGGATGACAGGCTCACGCAAAGACGCAAAGTCGCTAAGCAAGTTTGCAAGTGGCAAGTGGCAGGTGGCCTGCGCAACGTGACTTGCCGCCTGCTACCTGCCACTTGCTACCTGCCACCTGCTACCTGCATACCTGATTCCCTTGGCGTCTTGGCGTGAGATCAATTTTCAAAGCAACCAACCGCAATCATTTGACACCACGGGAGGCCAGGAGCTCCTGCCACGCGGCAACAACCTGCTCCCGCAGTTGCTCCATGTCCCCATCGTTGTGGATGACCACATCGGCTTCGCGCACTTTGTGGGCCTGGGGACTTTGGGCTGCCATCCGTCGTAACGCTTCATCCTTGTCCAGCCCTTTTTGTCTCACCAAGCGATTGAGCTGGGTCTCACGCGAGGCAGTCACTACCCAAATGACGTCGGAGAGATGGCGCAGACGGCTTTCCAGCAATTTGATGGCTTCCACAGCCACCACAGGTTCGGTGGCTTCGGCGATGATCTCTTCCACCCGCTGCTCCACTGCCGGGTGCACAATGCGCTCCAGGCGACGAAGCTGGTCGTGATCGGTGAAGACGATGTCCGCGAGTTTTGCGCGATCGATGCAGCCTTCTTTGTCCAAAATCCCTTTGCCAAACGCGGCGACCACGGCGTCGTAGGCACAACCGCCGGGGGCCATGGCCTGATGCGCCACTTTGTCTGCATCAATGGTGCGGGCACCTAATTCCTGCAGGATGGATAACACAGCGCTCTTGCCAACGCCAATATTACCTGTAAGACCGATGACGATGGGACGAGGGGAGTTCATAAGGGTTCATCCTCCTGGATAGGGTTGGAGAGAAATGACTGAGAAAGGGAAGGGGGATTCCAATCAATCATACCAAAGCAGCCCAGCTTTCGATAAGTTCCTCCAGTTCTCGTTCGAGGGCCTGGTAGCGTTCGCCCAGTTTCTGCACTTCTTCGATGCGCTGGGCCTGGCTCGCGCGTTCCAGAGCCCGGGTGAGCTCTTCGAGCTCTTGTTCTTTGGCATGGATGCGTTCCTCAATGGCTTGAGCCTCTTGCTGGCGTTTTTCCTGTGCTTTGCGCTGACGCCGCGCTTCCCGGGCCTGTTCACGCGCGGCCTGTTGGGAACGGGCCTTGGGTTGGGTGCTGGCCTGGGCGTGCAATCGCTGTTCTTTCTCAGCCAGATAAGCAGAATAGTTGCCTTCGTAGGCTTGGAGTCGTCTGATCTGGGGGTCGATCACCCATACCTGGGTGGCGATGGCGTCGATCAGGTAACGGTCGTGAGAGACCAGCAGCACCGTGCCGTTAAAGTCCCGCAGCATGGCCTCCAGCACTTCCTGGGATTCGATATCCAGATGGTTGGTGGGCTCGTCCAGCACCAGGAAGTTGACCTCCTGGCGGCTGAGCCGGGCCAGGGCCAGACGGCTGCGCTGGCCACCGCTGAGGGTGTCGATGGTTTTGAACACCTCGTCGCCGGTGAAGAGGAAGCGGGCCAGGTAGGCGCGTGCCTCGCCGATGCTCAGCCTGGGGTCCGCGTCCATCAGCGCGTCCAGGACGGTCATGTCGGGGGCCAGGGTCTCTTGGGCCTGGGCCAGATATCCGATCCGCACGCTGGCGCCGATGCGTAACCGGCCTTCCAGGGGCGGGATCTGCCCCAGCAGGGTGCGGATGAAGGTGGTCTTGCCCGAGCCGTTGGGCCCCACCAATCCCGCGCGCTCCCCCCGTTTGAGCAACAAGTCGTCGGCCCGGAAGAGGAGCAGGTCGTCGGGGCCAGGGGGCGCGGGGGCTTCGTACACATAGCCGCCCGACCGTTCACGACGGATGGGAGGGTGTGGCTGGCTGCGATAGCCAATGGCCAGGTTCTCTGTAGATAACACCAATTCCCCGCTGCGGATGCGGCTGATCATTTGCAAACGCATGGTTTGCCGTTGCCGCGGGGCCATCAGGCGTTGCCGTTGCAACAGCCGCTCCAGGCGCTTTCGGCGTCCCCGAGCTTGTTTGCTCTTTTGGCCAGCGATGTTGCGCCGGATGAATTCTGTTTCTTTGGCGATGAATGCCTGCTGGGCTTCATATTCCTTCTTCATGCGCTCCAGCATGGCTTCTCGCTGGATGAGATACTGGCTGTAATTCCCGCGGTAGGTGCTCAATCGCCCCCACATCATCTCCCAAATGCGATTCATGACTTTATCCAGAAAATAACGATCGTGGGAGACGACTACCATCGCGCCATGCCAGGTGAGCAAGGTGTTTTCCAGCCATTCGATGGCGGTGAGGTCGAGATGGTTTGTGGGCTCATCCAGGAGCAGGAGTTCGGGCTGGCGCAGGAGGATTTTGGCCAGTAGTGCGCGCGTGCGCTGGCCGCCGCTCAGTTGGGCCAGGGGCTGGTCGAACATCTCCGGCCGAAAACCCAGGCCCGTCAGGGTCTGGCGAATACGGGTGGGGTATTCGTAGCCGCCCTGGAGTTCGAATGCCTGTTGACGGCGGGCGTACTGCTCCAGCGCTGCCTGGGCCACCTGGGGATCCGGATCGGCCATGCGCGCTTCCAGGGCCGCGAGTTTGCGTTCCTCGGCCAGCAGGTCACTGAACACCTCCAGCATGTCCTCCCACAGGGTTTTGTCCCCCGGAGGTGGTGGGTCCTGCGGCAGATAGCCGATGGTGAGGCCGCGCTTGCGATACACCTCCCCCGCGGTGGGCTCCAATTCGCCCGCGAGGATGCGCAGCAGCGTGGTTTTGCCCTCACCGTTGGGGCCGATGAGGCCGATGCGATCCCCGCGCGAGATGACACAATTCACCCCCTGGAACACGTCCAGCGGGCCAAAGGACATGGCCAGATTCCGGGCGGTGAGCAAACTCATAGCATGTCATTATACAACCAATTGAAGCTGGAGGGGAGTTTGTATTTTGATGAAATCTAGGGTATAGTGAGTTGAACCGCCTGGACTTTCGGGCGAAAAAACCATTTTCAAAAAAGGAATGACCCATGAGTGAAGAAAGAACCGTTCAAACCGACGATGTCGTGTCCATCGAATATACCTTGACCGACGACCAGGGCAACATCATTGACTCCTCCGAGGGCATGGAGCCCCTGGAATATCTCCACGGCCACAACAACCTGATCCCGGGGCTGGAAAAAGAGATCACTGGCATGCGGGTGGGCGAAGAAAAACATGTGACCGTGCCTCCCGAGGAGGCGTATGGGCCCCGGCATGAAAATGCCACCCAGATCATCCCCAAAGAAGCCTTCCCGCCCGATATGGAAGTAGAACCAGGCATGGGCCTGCAGATGCGCGATACCCAAACCGGCCAGATCTACGAGGTTTACGTGACCGAGATCCGGCCCGAGGGTGTGGTTGTGGACTTCAATCATCCTCTGGCGGGCGAGACCCTGCACTTTGACGTGAAGGTTGTGGGCATTCGTTCTGCCACGCCCGATGAGATCGCGCACGGGCATGTGCATGGCGAAGGCGGCCACCACCATTAAGCAAGAAAAAGGGGCGATGGAATCGCCCCTTTTGTTTTCTCATCCCCGCGGCATGCGCTGAATGGCCCGATAGATGGCCTCGGCTCCGAATTCGATGGCTTCAACCGGGACGCGTTCGTTGGCGGCATGGATGGTAGAGGCGAAGTCGAAGTCGGGGGGCAGCTTGAGGGGGAGGAATCCATAGGTCTGAATGCCCAGGCGGGCGAAAAAGCGGGCGTCGGTGACGCCGACCTGCAGATAGGGCAGGGGAATGCCTTCGGGGTCCAGTTCCTTCAGTACCCTGGCCAGGTCATCGAACCAGCCCATATCGGGCGCGTCCGGGCCGGGATCGTGGCGCAGCACCTCCAGTGTCACATCTTCACCTACAATAGCCCGGAGTTCCCGTAACATGTCCTCGGGCGTCTGGCCGGGGAGCAGGCGCCCATCCAGCTCCACCGACACTTCGGCCGGGATGACGTTGATCTTATCGCTGCCGTGGAGGATGGTAGGGCTCACGGTGTTGTGCAGCATCGCGTCGAACAATCGCGCGCGATCCCCCATCATGTCGAGGATGTTGTCGGTGAGATGGGGTTGGAGCAACTGGCGCATGGTCATGCCGGTAGGCCCGCCCAAAGCCTCGGCCATGGTCTCGAACATCTGCCTGGGCACAGGCGTGATGTGCGCGGGCAGGCGATGGCGGTCGAGTTTGAGCAGCAATTCCCCCAGTTTTGCTATCGCGCCCCCGCGGATGGGACGGGAACCATGCCCGGCAGGCCCGCGCACGGTGGCTTTCATCCAACAGATCTGCTTTTCCGTGACCTGGATGGGATAAAAGCGTTTGCCCTCCACATACAGGGTAAAGCCTCCAAACTCCCCAATGGCATAGCGAACGCCCTGGAACAGGTCGGGGTGTTCTTCCACCAGAAACTTCGCGCCCATATCGCTCCCCGCTTCCTCATCGCTGAGGATCGCGAGCAGGATGTCGCCGGGCGGGGTGAGGCCCTCGGCCTGGGTTCGCAATACCGCGGCCAGCATCATGGCCACGCCGCCTTTCATATCCAACGCGCCCCGTCCCCACACATAACCATCCACCAGCCTCCCTTCAAAGGGGGGCACCTGCCACGCCTGCCCCTGGGTGGTGACCACGTCCACATGGCCCTGCAAAAGCAATGGCGGCGCTTCCCCGCGGCCCGGCAGGCGGGCGATGAGATTAGGGCGGTTGGGCGCTTTGCTCAGGATCTGGGTGGAGATGCCCGCCTTGGTGAGCAAGCCGTTGATATAGGCCATGATCTCGGCCTCGTTACCTGGGGGATTGGTGGTGTCGAATTGAATGAGCCGCTGTAAAAGCTCGGCCGGGCGTTTGTAGGTGGCGTCGTTCATGATGTTTTTTCCTTTGTGGTGGTGTTTTGGATATCGCGCTCACGCCAAGGCATCAACGCAAAGGGAATCAGGTATGCAGGTGGCAAGGGGCAGGTAGCAGGTGGCAGGTGGTAAGTCACGTTGCGCAGGCCACCTGCCCCTTGCTACTTGCAAACTTGCATACTTGCAAACCTGCTTCGTTGCGAAGCGTCCGCGTCATCAGCGTTCCCGTTGCGATTCCGCTTTGCGCGGGGCGTAGTGGGGACACCAAGCCTCAGGGGGGATGGGGCGGTTGCCATACGGGCTTGCGGGGTTGCGGCAGAACGCATGGTGTTTGCTCACCTGGCCGTCACCACTGCTCCAGAAGCGATCCAGATGCGCGCAGGTGTGGCAGGTGTGTCCACGCAGATGGTTCCAGAAAATCGTCCATCGATTCATCGCGCGTCATCCTGCTCCTTGTGCGGGGGATTATCATCCCTATGCCTGGGTTTTTGATGCGAGGGCAGGCCCAGGATGACGTCCTCGCCGGCGGTGAGGCGGGCGAGTTTGAGTCGGGCCTTTTTCAGTGCCCGTTTCAGGGGTTTGCCGCTGTACACGCTGGCAAAGGTGGAAACCGCGGCCTGTTCATCCAGGTCGAGATGGTATTGCTCCCGCAATTCCTCCCGATGTCGGCAAAGCCACAGATAGAGGTCGGTCACGGTGCGGTCGGGGAATTCATCCAGCAGGCCGCTTTCCTCGATGGCCCGGGCCAGGGGCAGATAGACGTTTTCGTACCAGCTTCGCGCGGCTTCCTCGTAGGGCACTTCCTCGCCCCGGGCTTCGCCCATGTACCAGCGATGCACGTCGATATGTTCGTAGAGATCGCGATAGCGGCCCGGTTCGGTCAGCCGGATGGGCGCGTCGGGGTAGTGTTTGTCCAACCCGGTGCGTCGCAGGAACTGCAGGCGACTGGCCTCCACCAGCCACTGGCGTAACTCCTCCGCGGTCTTGGCCTCCACGGGGATGGAGGTTTCCACCGGGGTGACGTAAGCCTCGATGGTCTTTTCGCCGTGGGCGCGGGCCACCGAGACGCGGTGATTGCCATCCCGGACGAAATAGAATTCCCCAACCTTGATCAAATCCACAGGGGGCAAACCTTCCAGGGTCTCGCGAGCCGCGTCCACTCGGGCCCAACGTTCTTCCAGGGCTTCGTTTTTGGGCAGAAACGCGCTGTTGAAATCGCGATAGCGCCCGACACTCCCCACGATCTTGTCCAGGGGAACTTCCTCCAGGGTAGGGCGAAAGCCTACCTCGCGGGCTTGGAGGATTTTGCGCACTTCATCATAGCTTAAGAGCTCGGTGCTTTCCCCGCGGATGCGCTTGATCCAGTCCTGGAGAAAAGCCTGCATGTGCGCGTCGCGAAATCGTTGATGGGCTTTGTTGATCTGTTCGCTGGTGGGTTCTGGGGTCATATTCGGGTAAAGAGAAAACGACGGCGGGTGCCGTCGTCGAGATGGATGAAGGGGGCTGGCTGAAGTCTAGATCACTCGGACGACTGCGCCGGCACGACGGGCATCGCCCGCGCCCTCGAAATAGCCGGCGGGGCTGAGCCCAACCGAATGGGCGCCACCGAAAAACATGTGCCGGCTCGGCCAGAGGGTGATATCATACCCCCATTCCCGTAATTTTTCAACTGTCTCACGCGGAAAACCCGGTTCCATCTGCAGGCCGTTCCGTTCGAAGTGGATGCGCGGGGCGTCAACCGCGTGGGTCAGGTCCATATGCATATCGGTGTAGTTGAGAAAGACCTGCAAGATGGCGGACCGGATGCGATTGGCGCCACCTGATCCGACCGCGAGCACGGGCTTGTTGTCTTTCAGGACCAGGGTGGGGGCCATCATGGAACCGATGCGCTTGCCGGGTTCGCCTTGTAAGAAGCCATTGGGATGGAGATCGGCTTCGCCCAGGATGTTGTTGAGGATGATGCCCGTGCCCGGGACGATGAACCCAGGGCCTTCGCCCGCGGTGGTGGTGAGGGCGATGAGGTTGCCCTGGCCGTCCAGGACGCTGAGATGGCTGGTGTTGCTGTGTTCCCGGGGTGGCACGGGCACTTCGGGGTGGTGGCGGGCATGGGAGCGCAATCGTCGGGCCAGTTCGGCCGCGTGTTCCTCGATGTGAGGTCGGGCGAGGAAAAAGCCCGCGTCGCCCGTGATTTCAAAAGTGGGCCGGGCCAGGTCGGTTTGTCGCATGACCTCGGTCAGCAATTCCAGGTGGGAGGGGCTGCCGAAGGGGATGCGAGGTAAGGCGTACTCTTCCAGCAATGCCAGGGAGAACGCAATGAGCACGCCCCCTCGGGAGGGTGGGGGATTGGTCAGGAATTCGTATTGGCGATAGTGCTGATGCAGGGGTTCCCGCACGATGACCTGATACTCGGCCAGGTCTTGGGGGGTGAGCAGGCCGCCGTGCGCGCGCTGGTCCGCCAGAATGGCCTGGGCGATGTCCCCGCGATAGAACAGATCGGGGCCTTCCCGGCCCAATGCCTCCAGGAAATCGGCCAGATCGGGGTTTTTATAGAGGGTGTCAGGTCGTAGAAAGGCGTTGGGCGCGCCGAACAGGCGGGCGAGGGTTTCGTCCGCGGAGAAGATGCCGTGGAGGATCTCGCCCACATAGGCGCCGAAATCGCCCAGGGGCACGCCGTTGCGGGCGAGTTGGATGGCGGGTTGAAGTACCTCGGCCAGGGGGAAGGTGCCCAGGTCCTCTTGCAGACGACACAGCCCGGCGATGAGCCCTGGCGTGGCTACACTGGCCCGACCGATGTGGAAGATCTGATGGGTGGGGCCGTAATCTACTGTGATGGGATAGAAGTCGGGCGGGCTGGGCCATGCCTCCCGGGCCATGCCCTTGCCCGGGAAATCCACAAAAAAGTCGTAGAGCCAGGCATGGGCGTCGCGTTGTCGGAAGACCAGGGCGAAGCCGCCCCCGCCCGGAGCCACCAGGGTGGGCTCGGCCATAAAGCTGGCAAAACACGCGGCCACCGCGGCATCGACCGCGTTGCCACCGGCCCGCAACATCTCCGCGCCCGCTTCCGCGGTATGCACACTGCCTGCTGCAATAATGCCTTGGGTCATGAATGGTTCACCGACTGTTGAATTCGAATGCTTTCCACTGGGCGTTGAGATAGTGATAGGGATCGTGATGAAATGCGTCGAGATCGACTTCGATATCGGGAAAGTCCAGCAACGCGGCCTCCGCGCTCAGGGCCTGGACGAGTTCTTTTTCGCTGCCATCGGCCCGAAGCAGGCCGGTGTGGCGTCGCCAATTGGGGCGATCGTAGGGGGGCAGGTGCCAGAGAGCTTCGGGGATATCGGCCCACCGCCAGAGCCACAGGGAGGGGAGATGCATCTGACGGGCGAGGGTGATGACCTGGGCCAGGTGCTCCGCGGCCTCGGCTTCGCTGGCATAATACACACCGTCCCGCGAGAAGGCATGCTGGCCCGGGCCCGCGGTGGGCAATCCCGCGAGGAATAGGGGGATGGGGGTTTGGGTCAGGGCCAGGGTCAGCTTGAGGGCAAAGGCGATCCACGTGATGCTCAAAGGGAGATGACGGCGGTCGCTGGCGAAGGTGGCGATGCTCAGCCCCGGATGTCCACCCGCTTCCAGGATATCGCGGGGGGTGATGCCCTGCCGATTTTCCAACGCATCAAAGGCGATAAGGAAGAAGGTTTGCTGATGGGGAGCCAGGTTGGTCGTGGCGGCCAGGGTGGTCTCCAGCCAGTGTTGGACCTCATCTCGCGTGTGGGCGGCGGAAAGGCGCCCAAAGCCCGGCAAAAGCTCCCAACCCATGAGCGCGGGGTGTTCTGCATAAAACGCGACCAGCTCGTTCAGGAGGACGCGTTGGGCAGTGCGCATGCGCTCATCGGTGAAAGGTGACCGCATCCTCCCCCAGGTTAGCCAACTGTCGTTGACCAGCAAGGGCCAATGGGGTGGCAAAGGCGTGGGCATGACGCCCCAATCGGGCCACCACAGCGCGCCATCCCAAAAACCTGTCCACAGGCCAGCCATGACCTGCAAGCCCGCATCCTCGGCCATCTGCAAGAATTGGCCGAAACGGTCGAAAACCTTGGGCGCGATGCGCGCCACTCCCGGTTGAAAATCCGCCCAGAAGAGGGGGATGCGTATGCCGCGGAAGCCCAGGGAGGCGATGTGGGCCAGGTCCTCTCGGATCTCCGCGACGTCGAAGGTCTGCCAGAGACGGGGGCCGGTCTTGCGGGGGAGATAGCCGATACCAAGCAACATGGAGGGGTGTGGGAAATGCGCGCGACGTGGGCGAGTCGAGAGTTTATGATACCCATTGTTTTTCAGATCGCCAAACCCCATGCCGGGGAAACCAGAATCGCGCCGCGCAGAGGATATCCTGATGAGCTGAGAAGAGAGCCCCGTTGGTACAAAATGTCCGCCATCAAAGGTCAGGATCAACGCATCGCACGTTAAAACTCGCCGCAGATAACGTGGATGAAGCGGATTTCCGCGGATTTTTCAAAAGGATGCCATCTTTTTCCCTAAAAATCCGTGTTGATCCGTCGCATCATCATCATCCATGGCGAATTGAAACGCACGTTACCCACAAAAATCACGCTAAATTGGTGATAACTTCATAACAGTCCGACGGCGGGCCACCCCGCGCCGATACGGATGAAAATGGCGGGCTGTGCAGCCCCGTAAACCAGTAAACCAGGAAACCCGGAAACCAGGGAAACCGGGCCAATCTGCTTACCTTCCCGGTCTACTGGTCTACCGGTTTCCCGGTTTTCCGGTTTCCCAAATGCTATTTTCGGAACAGGCTCTAGGGGGATGTCTTTTCATAGATCCACGGCTCCGCCGGCCGCAGCAGGCCCACCATGATATTCTCCCGGACCTGGTTCACCTCAGCCCTAAGCCCCTGACTGACCCGGGTTTCAAATCGATGATAGGGTGCGAGGGCGACGCCATCGTTGTGGAGATCGGCCACATAGTCTTCCCCGCCCCGGAAGGAGCCACCTGCAACCGCGGCCACGGTTTGGAAGACGGCCTGGTCTGTGTTCTTCATGACCGAGGTGAGAACGACGTTGCCGTATTCAGGAAAGGTCTCGTACCAATCCACGATGGTGCCGATGAACATGCGATTTTCCTCTTGCGCGGCCCGGGCGCTGCCTTTGGCGGCATCCTTGGCCACCGCGAAAATGACATCGCATCCCTGGGCGAAGAATTTTTTCGCAATCTGGTAACCTTCCTCCTCCGAGGTGCTATCTTCCAGAAACACCCCCGACTTCGCATACACATCCCAGCCGAGGATATCCAGATCGACGCCGTTTTGGCGTCGGTAATAATCGGCCCCATTGACAAACCCGGTCATAAAATCGGTGACCACGGGCGTATCGGCCGCGCCATAGGTGCACACCACCCCGGTCTTGCTCATGCCACCGGCCAGATACCCGGCCATATAACTCACCCCCACCACATCGAAGACAATGCCCCGCACATTGGGCCCGTTGGAAGAAGCATCCACCATCGCGAACATCGTATCGGGGTGTGCCTTCGCGGCCGCGGCCGTTGCGTCCGCCATCTCCTGGCCGATGGTGATGATTAAATCGGTATCTTGGGCCAACAAAGCTTCGATCCCCGAGGCGAAATCAGCCTCGGTGGCACTCTCGGCATAACGCGCGTCGATGGGGAACAAATTCCCCGCCCGCTCAATACCCTTCCAGGCCAGTCGGGTGAAGAATTTCTCCTCGATGCCACCAATAGCCGTGACCAATCCCACGGAAAAAGGTTCAGGATTGAGGGCTTGGGGAACCGGGGTGGGCGTGAATTGCGGTTGGGCTTCGGAGGAACTGCAAGCTGCCAGCACGATGGCCAGCAAGCCAGCCAGGATGATCAGCGTCGATTTCTTAAGCATACATGCCTCCTCGAGCTTACGGGCGTCATTGCCCTACAGGATAGAGAAATCCAAAGGAATTCATCTTACAAACTACGCTCAAGTATAGGCGAGTTGGGCATAGAAAAGCAACCGTGATAGGGGTTTGGGGTATGCATTGGCTTGATTTTGGTTGGATTTGATGCATCCCGCGGGCAGTCCCTCTTGTCGGGACCATTACGATTTTTTGCCAGGAGTGTATTGCCATTATACTGTTCTGAAAATAACGTTAGTAAACCGGGAAACCGGTAGACCAGTAGACCGGGAGGGTGAGCAAATCGGCCCGGTTTCCCTGGTTTCCTGGTTTACTGGTGTACAGGAATACCGGACTACCGCCCACGATTTTCGTCCGTATCGACGGCGGGCGAACCCGCGGCGGATACCGATGAAAATCTCACGCAGAGGCTCAAAGACTGCCCAAGCAAGTTTGCAAGTTTGCAAGTAGCAGGTGGTAGGTGGACTGCGCAGCTTGACTTGCCACTTGCCACCTGCACACCTTCTTCCCTTTGCGTCTTAGCGACTTTGCGTGAGATCGATTTTCAAAGCAGGCGCCACGAGCCATGGCTCGCCGATACCGATGAAAGACGAGGACACGGATTGACACGGCTATCGGTCACAGTTTTTTTGAATTATCCGTGTTTTTCTGTGTTCATCCGTGTTCTATTTTCATAGCAGGTTACAAACCAATCCGGCAGAGGCGCCGGTCCGCCAACCCGGTCCCCTGGAATGGATTATGAACAAAAACTGGACATCACTTTTTCTCCTCCCTTTCATCATGCTCCTGCTTGCGGCCTGTGGCGGCGAGGCATATCAGGCTCCGCCCGCGGACGCGGCGGTGAATGTCGCGGTGAGCATCCTGCCCCAACAGTATTTTGTGCAAAAAATCGGGGGAGAACATGTTTCGGTGTTGGTCATGGCTGGCCCGGGGGTCAATCCCCTCACCTATGAGCCGCCCAAGGGCCAGTTTGACGCCTTGAAGGAACGCGATATCTACTTCCTCATGGGCATCCCGCCCGAGGGCACATGGCTGGATGGGGTCCAAAAAGCCGCGCCCGACATCGAACTGGTGGATATCAGCCGGGGAGTGCCCAAAATCGATGCTGATCCTCACATCTGGCTTTCGCCGCAACGGGTCAAAACCCAGGCGGAAACCATTGCCCAAGCCCTCATGGCCGCGGATCCCGCCCACAAGGCGGATTACGAAGCTAATCTCGCGATATTTTTGGCCGAGTTGGACAAGTTGGATGAAGACATCCGTCAGGTGATCGCCCGGAATCGCGTTACGGGCAAGACGTTTATCGTGAGTCATCCAGCGTGGGGTTATTTCGCGGCCGATTATGGCCTGCAGATGGTCGCGATTCCCGAAAACGCCACCGACGCCCAATTGCAGGAATTGGCCTCCCTGGCCACCAGCAAGGGTATCGACGTCATCTTCTATCAGCGTGGTTTCGATGAGGAAACGCCCGCCAGGTTGGCAGAAATGATAGCCGGCCGGGTTGTCCCCCTGGAACCCCTGAACCCCAATTGGGAGGCCAACCTGCGCAGCGTGGCGTTGATGTTGGCCAAAACCGCGCGCTAGTTGTCTTCGTAACCCTCCCCGGGTTTGGCGTGGTTTTCTCTGTGGTTTACCTGTCCTCCCCGCGTTCCTGGCCGTGTAGCGCCTCCAGGATATCCGGGCCATAGGTTTGCAATCGCCATGGGCCCAAAAGCCCCAGAGCCCGAAGGTCCTCCATGTTGCCGGGGTTAGCTTTGGCAATGGCCATGAGCTTGCGGTTGGTCATGACCACGTCGGGGTCCACGCCGCGAGCCTGGGCCTTTTGGGTGCGCCATTGGCGTAGCGCTTCATAGCGGGCCAGGGCCGCATCGTCGGGACGTTGTCCGTCGTGGCGGTTGGGGAAAGGGGGAGGCGGGGCCTGCCGTCCTCGTTGAATGATGTGGAGTAGTTTGCGGGCTAGATGGCCCGGAAATCGCCGCGGGAAGCCAGGCAGCGCCCGGAGTTGTTCTTCGGTTTGGGGCATTTCGCGGGCCAGGGTCATGAGCAAATCGTTGCGCAAGATGCGATAAGGGGGGACATTGCGCTGGCTTGCGCGTTGTTCACGCCAGTCGAACAAAGCCTTAAGCACAGCTTGCTGTTGAGGTTCCAGGTCCCGCGCGCCCGACAGGCGCCAAAAGCTCGGCGCCGCTTTCGCCTCCCAACGGATCGCCCGTAGTTCATCGAAGACTTCCTGGGCTTCCTGCCATCGCCCGGATTCCCGCAGCTCGCGCGCGATGGCATCCCGCAAAGGGAGGAGGAAGTGGGTATCCAGCCGGGCGTAAGCCAGTTGTTCGGGCGAGAGGGGCCGCTTGCCCCAATCGGTGCGCTGCATGCGCTTATCCAGGGTGATGCCGAACCGTTTTTTGAGGATGGAAGCCAGACCGGGATTCGACCAGCCCAGGATGCGCGCGCCCCACAGGGTATCGAACACCCGACCAAAGGTCCAGCCAAAATCTCGGTGCAGCAACAGGATGTCATTTTCGGCCGCGTGCATGGTGACTTCGACATCTGTTCGGGCGACAAGATCTCCCAGGGGTTCCAGCTCCCGCAACGCGAGGGGATCGATGATCACATCCCGTTCGTCTGTGGAGATTTGGATCAGGCAAACCTGATAGTGATAGGCATACATGCTGTTGGATTCGGTGTCCAGGGCAAAGCGCCCGGCTTCCTCCAGTTCGGCCAGGAGGAGTTTGAGTTGATGGGGCTGGGTAATGACCAGGGGCGGGGGGAGTTGTTGCGTTGGCATGGGTTCATTATCTCCACTTCGGTGTTGCTTGTCCATTCTCTTGCCTGAAGGTACAATGCCTTTATGGCTGAATTTCAGGGTTATAAGCTGATTATCACCTACAATTACCTGCCCGGGCGTGAAATGGCCTACCGGCGGTTCATGATCAACCAATGGCTGCCCGCGATGCAATCCTTGGGCCTGGAGCCGCTGGAGATCTTTCACACCATGTGGGGCGATTATCCTGTTCGGCAGATCTCCCTCTACGCGCCCGATCTGGCGACGCTGCGTCGGGCGCTGGGCAGTCGGGAGTGGGAGATGTGGTTGCAGCGATTGGATCATTACGTAAGTGAACTGCGCTATTGCATCCTGCCTGCCCGGCCCTGGTTTCAATTTTGCTGATGGCCATTGCTGAAAGACCGGAATGTCAGCGGGCGTGAAACGTGATGCGTGATGCGTGAAACGTGAGGACTTACGCATCACGGAATCGGCTTCCCGCGCCAACCTGGCCGCGAGGCGTTTTCATCGGTATCGCCGCGGGCTCGCCCGCCATCGGACTGCTTTGAAAACCCAACACGGATGAACACGGAAGACAGGGGTAATTGAAAAAAGGCTGTTTTCTAGGGCAAGGGAGGGCTCACGAAAAACGCCCCCGAAAGGCCATCACAGACTTCGGGGGCGTGGGGTTGGGGGTATGGTGGGGGGTCAGGGGGTGCCGGGCACGAGCTGGAAGTCAAATTCACCCACCCGATTGGATGGATCCGAGGTGCCGTTGTTGAGATAACCGCGCAGGACGTAGAAATAGTTTTGGGTGTGATCACCCAGCGCGCCTGCATCCAGGTAAGTCATCTCGCCCGCGGTCGCGGGTTCGGTGCTGAGGAGCAAGCCTTCACCCGCGGCCGGATCGAAATATGGCGAGGTGGCCCGCCAAACCTCATAGGCACTGTTGGGGTCCACATGCTGCCAGCGTAGCAGCACGTCACTGGCCCCGCTCTTCTCGATAGCTACTGGGTTCGGTGCGGCCGCGGGGTCACAGATGGGTGGCTGGCCGCTGAAAGGAGAGAATAGGATGGTCATGGTGTCGGTCACGGTGCCGGTGTATCGCACGCCGCTGCTTCCATCGGAATTCTCGACGCCCACGGTGGCGTCATCGGGCATGGTCAGGCTTTGGTATTGGATGAGAATGGTGTCGTCGTTGTTGTTCAGGATGATCTCGAAGGTTTCCGGATTGCCGTTGGGCCAGTGCTGCACCTGGTGATATTCGATAACGAAACGGCCATCCCCCAGGTCTTTGGTGTAGATGGTGCCTTGATTGTTCTCGGGGTTCAAATCCAGGCCCAGGGCGTAAATCGTGTTGTTAGGTGGGCCTTCGAAGGGTACGATGCCATGGAGCCGATCATAGCCTTGGCCAAAGGAGATGAACCCGTTGGAGCCCACATACACGCTGCTGTAGTTGTTGCCATAGAAGGTGAAGCTGAAGGGCAATGAAACCTGGGTGTTGTCGTCATCGGCCAGGGTGAGCGCAGTGCCGTCGGTGGCATCGATCCAGCTATACTCGGCCGAGCAGGTATCGCCGCCATCGCCCAGCAGATAATCGGGCGCGGGATCGAGGCTGAAGTTCTGGGTGGTGGGCCCGGAGACGTTGACTGTGGTGGTGGCCTTGGCGTAGCCTCGGGCGCTGACCTCGATGGTGCGGTTGCCGTGGGGCACATCATTCAGCACATAGTCCCCCGTGGCGTTGGTCGTATCGGTGATCCAGGTGGTGAAATCCTCCACCAATTCGACGGAAGCGCCCTCGATGGCGGGCGAGGAGGCGCTGTTTTCTTCCACCACACCCGAGGCTGGGTCCGTGGGGAGGGCCGTGAGCTGGATGTCCTGGGTGGTGGTCATATCCTGGGTGACGGAAATGCTCATCGGGTTAGACGCGTTGTAGCCGAATGCCTCAGCCTGGATGTCGTAGGTGCCACTGCCGATGATGAAGGTATACGCGCCTGTCGCGTCGGTGCGCTGCGTGAAGGTGTAGCCATTGCGGGTGATAGAGACCTTCGCGTTGGGGATGGGATCGCCCGTGCTCGCGTCGGTGACCGTGCCGCTGATAGTCCCGGCGTTCATAGCCATCTCCACCGCGGCCAGCAGGTCAATGCGGCCCCAGCCGAAGGTATTGTTGGGAATTTCGGAACCATCCACGCCCCCGCAGGTCTGGGTGCTGGTGAGTTTCACCGCGGTGGCCCGCAAGATCTCTTCGATCATGGCCACCTGGCCGGTGAGATCGGGCTCGGCCGAGATCAGCACGGCGACAGATCCTGCTACATGGGGCCCGGCCATGGATGTACCCGACATAATGGTGTAGCTGTTCCCCGGATAAGCGGAACCGATGTTCACGCCGGGCGCGCTCACCTCGGGCCCGGGCCGGCCGGTGAAGGGGTTGGGCCCGCGGCTGCTGAAGCTGGCGATACCATCGCTGGAATCGGTGGCGCCCACATTGAAAGCCCCCACATTATCCCCTGGCGATCCCAGGGTGCCGCACTCGCTCCCTTCGTTCCCCGCGGAAAAGACAGGCACGATGCCCGCCGCGCGCCAGGACTGGATGGCATCGTAGTAATACGTGCGACCCCCCGGACCACCCCAGGAGTTGTTCACCACATGAGGTCGTTTCGAGGGGTCGGGGTTGTTGCCATTCAGATCGGTGGGTTCCAGCATCCATTCCATGGCCGCCAGCAGGGTCTCGCTATCTGGGCAGCAGCCCAGCGCGTGAATCCACTTGGCACCGGGCGCGACACCAATATCACCGTAGAAGGGATCGCCGGAGTCGCCGCCCGCTGCGGTGCCCGTGGTGTGCGTGCCGTGGCCATGGGTGTCGCAAGGGGCGGTCCCTCCATTCCCGCAGAGATCCGAGGGATCATACCAGTTGTAGTTGTGATCCACGGTGGAACCGTTCCAACCGCGATATTGACCCTTCAACGCATCATGATCCCATTCCACGCCAGTATCCACCACCCCCACAACCGTGCCCTGGCCCGTAAATCCATACAGGTTCCACACCTGGTCCGCGCCGATCTTCTCAATGCCCCAGCTGAGATCAAGCTGATTCGCGTCCATGGCGCTGATCTCTTGTGGCGGCTCCGGGGGATAGACCTTGAATTCGGGGACGATGCGATCCACGTCCGGGTGGCGGGCGATGGCCTCCGCGGCTTGCTTATCCCCTTTCACATAGATGACATTGGTAATCCAAAAAGGCCGGAAATAGGTCACCCGGCCCGGGATCGCCCCCCGTTGGAGCTTGTCGAGCAGGTCGGCCTGGGATAGCCGCGCGGTTTCGCGCAGCCGCTCGGCCACAAACCGCCCGCGCGCGGCCCAATCCCGGATGCGTTCCGCGCCCGAAAGATCCGCTTTCGCCTTCATGACCACCACGAAGGTGATTTCCTCATCGGGCGAAGCCTGAAAACGCTGATAAAGCCCCTCTTCGATGTTGTCCGCATAAGCCTTTTCCCCGAAGCCACGCATACCAAAGCCCAACGCCATCGTGAAAACGATCATCACAACAGCCATCATAAAAAGGAAACGAAGACCGAAACGGAACCGCTTCATCATGTTACTCCTTTCGAATGGGAAACGACGAGATACCGATACCGTGCTTTCTATCATAGAGGATAGTGGGAATTCAGGCAAACATCAGGCAAGCTGGACTCCAAAAGCCAAGAAGCCTCCATCAAACGCTTGACACGAACATGTGTTTTGGTTATACTGGGGACAGAAAAAATGTTCTGTCGCTCAGGAGAGATCATCATGCCCCGACGTCCATCCAAAGAACTTCGCCCTCGCCAAAAGGCGATGTTGGAATTCATCCGCAAATTTATCGAGGAACACGACTATCCACCCACCATTCGCGAGATCGGCGCAGCTGTTGGCATCTCCTCCACCTCGGTCGTCAACTACAACCTCAACCAGCTGGAGGAAAAGGGCTATATCGTCCGCAATCGCGAGGTATCCAGGGGCTTGCGGCTGGTCAAAGCCACGCCCGGCCGCACTCAGACTGTGCCCTTCTATGGCGAGATCGCCGCGGGGGCGCCCCTGCCCGTGCCCGAGGACCCCACCAGCATTGTGGACTATGTATCGGTCCCGATGGACATGCTACCGAGCAGCGGCGATGTGTTCGCATTGCGCGTCAAGGGTCAATCCATGATCGATGCGTTGGTTGATGATGGCGATATTGTGTTAGTGCGAAGCCAGCCCACCGTTGAAACGCGCGAGATGGCCGTGGTGGAAATTCTGGAACCGCCCGAGGAAGCAGGGGCCACCCTCAAGTATTTCTATCATCACGGCGACCACATCGAACTCCGCCCGGCCAACCCCGATCCCGCATATCAGCCCCTCATCGTCGCTCCGGATCAGGTGCGGGTGCATGGGAAAGTGATCGGTGTCATCCGCCGCTACCAATAACGCCCCAGTCCCACCCATCCGCATCACGCATGACGTTTCACATCCGTTGGCGCCTTGCCCAACGTGGGCTTGACCATCGATCCTCCATCAGCGCCGAGACACTATGATGACCGTATTTCCCGACAACTTCCTCTGGGGTGCTGCCACGTCTTCCTATCAGATCGAAGGCGCGTGGAATGAGGACGGCAAAGGGGAATCCATCTGGGACCGCTTTTCCCACACGCCGGGCAAGATCGTGGATGGTTCCACAGGCGATGTGGCCTGCGATCATTACCATCGCTGGCAAGAAGATCTGGAGTTGATGCAATCGTTGGGTTTACAGGCGTATCGATTCTCCATCGCCTGGCCGCGCATCCTTCCCCAAGGCCGGGGCCAGGTTAATCAGGCCGGGCTGGATTTTTACGATCGGCTGGTGGATGGCTTGCTGGCCCGGAATATCACGCCTTTCGTGACCCTCTATCATTGGGACCTGCCCCAGGCACTGGAGGATGCCGGGGGCTGGCCCGATCGGGCCACCGCGGAAGCGTTTGTGCAGTATGCCGAGGTGGTCAGCGCCCGCCTGGGCGACCGGGTGAAGCACTGGATCACGCATAACGAACCCTGGGTTGCGGCTTTTCTGGGTTATGGGATGGGCATCCATGCGCCCGGGGCCCGGGATTTCCAGCAAGCTGCCGCTGCCGCCCACCATCTCCTCCTCTCCCACGGCTGGGCTGTGCCCGTCCTCCGGGCCAATAGCCCAGAGGCCCGGGTGGGCATCACGCTGAACCTCACCGACGTCGTCCCGGCCTCGCCCAGTCCCCAGGATTATCACGCAGCCCGGGAGCTGGATGCCTTTCTCAATCGTTGGTTTCTGGACCCTCTCTATGGGCGGCAATACCCCGCGGATGGGATGGCATGGTTCGAGCGGGAGCACCAGGTTCAGCCCCATTTCGTGAAGGCGGGCGATCTGGAGACCATTGCCACGCCCATCGATTTCCTCGGTGTCAACTTCTATACCCGCCACGTGGCCCGTGGCCCAGCCGAGGGGAATCTTCCCCCAACCATCACCACCGAAAGGTCTGAATTCACTGAAATGGGATGGGAGGTCGCGCCGCGCTCCCTATTCCGTCTGCTCAACCGGCTCCATTTCGATTATCAGGTGCCCAGCATCTACATCACCGAGAACGGCGCGGCTTTTGCCGACCAACTCTCCGCAGACGGCCAAGTGCACGACCCGCGCCGTGTGGCCTATCTGCGAGCGCATCTCCAGGCCGCGCACGACGCGATTCAATGTGGCGTGCCCCTCCAAGGCTATTTTGTCTGGTCCTTGATGGATAATTTCGAATGGGCCTTTGGCTATACCAAGCGCTTCGGTATCGTTTATGTGGATTTTGAGACCCAGCAGCGGATCGTCAAGGACAGTGGGCTTTGGTATCGGGAAGTCATCAGCCGCAATGGCTTTGACGCAAAGGGATAAGCTGACCTCCGGGCCTATTCTCCCTCGGTCGCGGCCAATCGGTCCAGCACGCGGCGGAAGGTGGGCCAAACCCGCGGCCAGTCGTCCGTTTCCGCGGCCAGGGTAACGACAACCAGGCGGGTTTCACCTTCATAGCGGGCGGGGAAGGCAAGGTCGATGGCCCGCACGGCCACCAGGGGCGTGGCGCCGGGGGTCTTCTCGGTAAATGCGTATTCCAGGAGCAGCGCGGGGCGGCCATCGGGCAAGACCAGGTCGCGGCGCTCCAGCTCCACATAGTCGTCCAGGTCCTTGGCTCGCATCTCGGGCCAGGATGCCTCCAGCTGGCCGGTGGGGAGGGGCAGGATGCGAACCTCTTCGCGCGCGGGAAAGGCCTCCGGGCTGGTGGGGTCCAATACCCGCAGTGCGACCTCCCGGTCGGGTTGCAGTGTCCAGGCCGGGGGATAAGGTATCCGCATCTCCTTGGCATCCAGGGCCAGATAGCGGAACTGGTGTTGCATCCAGTCCTTGAACATCCACCCCCCGAACAATAACATCCCCGCGACCAGCAAGACAAGCAGGTTGTGAAGCCGGGCTTCCCACTTGCTTGGCGGCTGATAGGCGCTGAGATCCACGAATCGGCCATCGAACGGGGTCATGAGCCCTTCTCCTGTTCGGCGATGAGGGCCTCCCAGCTTCGTTTCAGGCTGGCCAGCTCATCTTCGTCGTGGGCTGGTGGTTGGGTGGGAGATGGCGGGGGTGGGGGAGGTGGTGTCTGGGAAGCAGCCAACACGCCCGCCTGGGCCATGTCCACCACATCGGCCAGCAAGGAAGGAGGCCGTTCCCTTTCCTGCGCGATCTCGATATGCGCGGCCATGCGGATGAACGCCTGGTTGTGACGGTGAATGCGCCAGGCCATGAGCGCGAAGTTGAGCAGGGCCAGTCCCGCCGCCGCCAGGAGCCCCGTATCGGGAGGGAGGATGAAGGCCAGGGCATTGCTGAGGTGGCCCAACGCATCGAACAGAGTATGGAGGGACACGGCTATCAGGAACATGATGGGGAGGTAATAGCCGGGAGCGCGGGCATAGCGGGCTCGGGCCAGGGCATAGCCCAGCCAGCCGCCCAGCGTGGCATAGCTCAGCGCCCATGCCCCCGCGGCCATGCCATGGTCCGGTGTGAATTGGGACACGGGCCAGATGGCGATCAGGCTCACCATCGTGGCAACGCCCAACCCGGTTGCCACGCCAAACAACGGGCCATCGGCCAGGCGTTGGATGGTTTCGCCCGGAAAGACCCCCAGGCGCAGGATCAGGTAAATGAGCAGTGCTTCCAGCGGCGCCACGATGAGGAAATTCGCCAAGAGTTCGACCCACCAGCCCAGGACAGACCAGGTGGTGATCTGAAACACCCGGACCAGGAGGGGTTGGACGGTCACCACATAAAGCACGGCCGCAATCAACCACAGGAGCGTTGTAACCCGGCGCGTCCCTTCATCATTTTTGATTTGCAACAATAAGAAAAGCAGCAGCCAGAGCAGCCCCGGACCGATGGCCACCATCAGCCCGCCCCATCCTGGCTCAAACACCTCGGGCCAACGCCACCATGCCCTCGTGCCCAACACCCCCGCGGCCGCGACCAACACCACGAACAGCACGGTCGCGATCCAAAAGCTGCGGCGGTTGCGGGCGACGCGGCGTAGCGCGTCGGGCTGGATATCGAAGACAGAGATGTCGGAAGCCACGTGATTCAGCCGTGTGTTTGAGATCAGAATTCGGATCGGGAGCAGATTGAGATGCGCTGAGCCAACGTTGGCCGGGGTGGCGACGGGCGTGAAACGTGAGGGCGTTTCGCCTTGCGTTGTACACCGTTGTTATCCGTGTCCACCTATCCGTGTTAAGCCAACGGCGCGAGGTTGGCATAAAGTATAGCAACCTTTTCCAAAAGGGGCCAATCCACAACATTCGCCTTGGCGAATGTAACTTTTCGGCATCCCATATAATCGAATAAGGACGAAAACCCATCCATTCATCCAAACCTTGGAGATCGCCCTATGTCTGGTTTGTTTGATAAGCTTTTTGGTGGAAAAGACCAAAAATCCCAATCTACGCCCGCGAGCGCACAGGCCGAGGTCAATCGGCCCAAACCGATTCATGTGACGGACGCGGATTTCGACGAAATCATCATGCAAGCGGATAAGCTGGCCATTGTGGATCTATGGGCCGAATGGTGCAATCCGTGTCATCTCATCGCACCCATCATCGAAGATCTGGCGGTGGAATATGAAGGCCGCGTCATCGTGGCCAAACTGGATGTGGACCACAATCCCAACACGCCCGCCCGTTTCGGCATCATGGGTATCCCCACCGTGCTGTTCATCAAAAACGGTCAGGAAGTGGATCGTATCGTAGGCGCCCAGAGTTACGTGGCGTTTGCCAACAAGGTTGAGAAGTGGCTGGATGCCTGAGGCTGGTTTTGACCGGAAGGAGACCCCGGCCAGCTATGGCTGACCGGGGTCTTTTTGTGTCATCGGATGGATCATTGCCCTGGGACCAGAGGGAAATCGAACTCGCCTGTGCGGTCTTCCACGGCTGAATGATTTCCGGCGCTGTCTTCTGCTACAATGAAGTAGAAATCGTTGGCCGTGGTGGCGCCCAGGTTGCTGGCATGGTCGGTGTAGGAGACAGGATCGCCCACGTTCGCGGGCGCGGGCACGGTGCTTAGCATCTGGGTGGCCGGGTCACCCGGCTGGGCATAGGGGGCATCGGTCGCCCGCCAGACCTGATACCCGGTAATGAAACTATCGTTGTGGGTCCAGCTCAGTTGGATGGAGGAGCCCACGATGGCGATATCGTGGGATACGGCGCGGGGCTTGCCCCGCAGGCCGAAGGTGGAGTAGTTGCTCACATTGTCCACTTCCACGAATTCATAGCTCCCTGCCGAGCCGCGCACCTCCCCGCCGTTGTCCTGCACATCCCAGCCGCTGCCGTTCCAGTGCCACACCTGCATGTTAGCCGGGTCATAGGCGTTGCGTTCGCTGTTCAGATACCAAAAGCGGATGGTAGCAGTGGCGTTGGTGGCTGGCGCGATATCGAAACAGCGGTGGATGAGTGTGTCTTCGCTGTTACAGCCAGCGGTCTGATTTCCCATAATCTCCACGGCCACCTCGCCCATGTCACTGGCGGGGGTGATGGCCACGCCGCGATAGACGTTTGTGGTTCCGGCGCTGTTCTGAATACGCAGGATGGATGTGGTTGTGCCCGCGGGCGTGAGCTTGGTTTGTCGCAGTGTGCCGTTGTTGATGAGGATGCCATCGACCGTGGCGTCGTACCCGGCCAGATCCAGGGCGGCGCCCGCGTCCACTGTCAGATCATGCACCACGGTCAAATCGTGATCGAAAAGCAAAGCCCTGTCGGTACTGCTCACCTGCAGGTTGTAGAAGGCGAGATCGCTCAGGGCTTCCAGCTTCACATTGTCGACGATGGCATATGGTCCGGACGTTTTCTGCGCTCGGATGCCGAAATAGTAGGTGCCGGCCGCGGGCACGGTAAAGGTGTCGGTTTGGGTGACGTAAGTGTTGGTCGATGAACTCGCGGTACTGATGAGGGTGCTCATGTTGCCCGAAGCCTGGGCGTCGCCATAATAGATTTTGAAATCCACGGGCCCGCCACTACGCGCCCGATAATCGAAGGAGAAGCGATAGGTGATGCCCGGTTCGAGCTGAAAGCCTGTGGTGAACAGCCAGCCGTCGGTGGAATCCCACCAGAGGATGGCGGAGCCGTCGTAGCCGTCCAACTCGCCGCCGAACCAACCGGAACCATCCACGGTTTCTCGGGTCCAGCCGTCGGGCAGCCAAGCCGTGCTACAACCACACCCCTTGCCATCCGCTTTGCTGAATCGCTCATCCATCAAAATGGTACTGCTCACCGGCTTGGTCAGGTCCTGAGCTGTCCCGTCCAGGATGACCGTGCTGGTTCCATAATCGAAACGTCCGTGGTCTTGCCAATTGCCCGCCACATACAGTGTGTGCGCGCCGCCGGAGAAAATCGCTTGGGTCTGGATGGTGAGATCACCATTGACGTCCAGGTCGCTCCCCAGGGTCACCCGTTGGCTGCCGGTGCCGTCCCCGATGGTCAGGTAGTGGAAATAGGAGCCGGGAGTGGCTGTGAGGTTTTGGGGGAGGGATCCGGCCAGCATGACTTCCCCCGCGTTGCCGTGGAACACCCCCGAACCCTGGGCTTCCCACTGGCCGTACACGGTGAGCACCCCCGCGGATTGGGTCAGAGAGGCCCCATCTTCGATGAGGATATCCCGGGCCACCGCGTCGGCACTGATGACCGGCGCGGTAGCTGTGGCGGGGATGCGCACATCGTCGAACGCCCGCGGCACGCGATGCACCGTGGTCAGGGCATTGTAGGGGCCTTCTTTTATCTCCCAGTTGGATGCGTTGTGCCAGTCGCTATCCGCGGCACCCGTCCACACGATCTCGCTCTTGCGAAAGCCCGCGACCGTAGGCGCGGAATTGTTCAGGGTGCGGTGGTTATCGGCCTGGCAGCGTTGGGCCGGTACGGTTCCCGCAGTACAGTTGGTGGGGCCGGTGTCATCCACACCCGTAGGCTGGCCATCAAATTCGATATCGGGATTGGAAAAGTTGGGGATGAGAGGACAGCTCGCGCCTTGGTCGGAGCATTCGGAGCTGTAGGCCATGATGGTGTGGAAGGCGTAATCCGCGGGGACGTAGCCGTGGGCATAGGGGAAGGGCGTGGTGGCGTCATCCACATACCAGTCGTGTCGTGCGCCCATGTTGTGCCCGAATTCGTGCGCGACGATCGTCTGGCCCCAATCCAGGCAGCTTTCCATGGTGGCGAATCCATAATCCTCGAAGTCGGGGCTGATGGGGTCCTGAAGCCAGGCCAACCCCCGACAAACGTTCGGATCGTTATCCGCATTCTCCACCACGAACATGGTCAGGTCCGCATGATACTCATTTCGAACGGGATGCACATTGTCGATGACACCGTCGTTGGGATCGGTGATGTTGTTCAGGTCCCAGTTCAGGCGGTTACCCCCATGCTGGTCTGGGTCCTCTTCGTTGTATTGGACTTCCATCGTATGGACGAGCCAGAGGCGTTGGTTGATGTCGCTGTTGATGTAGCTTTGATTGGTCCATGCCACCGCGGCCTCGATCTCGCTGAGGATGGTGGCGTCCGCGGCGTCGTCGGTATAGACGAACATGACATCAATCACCGACCCGTCATCCGCGGCCGAAACTGCGGTCGAGCCAGCGCGTTTTTTAGCCGCGGTCATCTCGGGCACGAGATAGTCGTGTAACATGCCCGCGATGGGTGGCAGGGCGTAAGTCGGGTCCATTTGTTGCACGGCGTGCACCCCCGCCGCCAGATGAATGACGCGATAGGACCCCACCGGGGTGGTAATAATTCCCGTCAATTTTTCTTCCCGTAGCACCAGCACAACCACAGTACCCTCCATCCCCACCACGCGCCCGATCCAGCTCACACTACCTGACGCGTTATGCTCCACACGCAGCCGCTGGACGGAGAACTGCGCGTCGGGAAAGAGGTTCAAGGTCAGCCGGGCCTCCTGCAACCGCCCGTAATCGATGGTGACCAACCGGCTGCGGAGGATGTGTTTGCCCTGAGGTTGATTGAGGCCTGTGGATGAGGCATCGATGAACAGGCCGGGGGAGGGTGGCAGCGTGGGGGATGCCGCCGCGGTGGCCCCGCTACCGATCAGCAGGACCGCGCTGAGCAGCACGGCGAAGCACAGGATGATGCCGGTGAACTTGCTTTGTTCCATGGACGCCCTCTTCAGGAATGAGAAGATGCAAATGCCTTCATAAAAAGGACGTCCTGATGAAGGCAATCTAAATGGGTTGCATTCCGAGATTTCGAGAATTTGGCTGTTCTATCGAACAGTCTGGAAAAAGTTGATAGATCACCTGAAGCAAGTTGGATGGCAAAGGCGCGATCAGGTGTAATCGCTCGCCCGTGAAAGGATGGGTGATGTCCAGGGTCCAGGCATGAAGGAAGAGGCGATGCAGGTTGTAGCGCTCCCGGAAGTAGCGGTTGATGCGGCCTTTGCCGTAGGTGGTATCGCCGATGATCTGGTGGGCGATGCGGCTGAGATGGCGACGGATCTGATGCCGTCGCCCGGTTTCGATCCGGGCGATGACCAGGGTCACATGTTCGTCGGCGTTATAGCACAGGGGTTGGATGTGGGTGATGGCCGGGCGCGGGGTTTTCCCGTCCTTCAGGGGGCGTTCGATGGTCCGTGGCGCTTCGATCTGGCCACGAGCCAGGGCCAGATAGGTTTTATGGGTGTCGGGGTGGCGAAGCTGGGCGTGCCAGGCTCGGGCCGCTTCGCTGCTGAGCGCATAAAGCAAGACCCCACTGGTGGGGCGGTCCAGCCGATGGATGGGAAAGGTGCGGCGGCCGAGTTGTTGCGCCACTATCTGGCGCAGCGAAGTCTCTTTGGGGCCGGCCCATTTGCTGTTGTGCACCAGCAGGCCCGCGGGCTTGTTCACCGCGACCGCGGTGTCGTCCATCCATAGGATTGGGATAAGATGCGTACCGGGATTAGGCTGGGACATCGGGCATCGCCTATACTGTGAGCGGTGTTCTAACACTTCGCTGGCTTTATTCTAATATCATTCTTAGCAAAAGCGTGTAAAAAATCGTTAGAAAAACCACACAAACTCTCACAAAAGGAGTGACCTATGGCTTTGAAAATCAACGAAGAAGAACTGGTGTTGGATTTGATCGGCGATGATGAACGTGGTTATGATTTCATCACCGAGGACGAGATCTTGGCGCTGAAGTCCTTTGTTTCTGAACAGGGGATGCTGACCTTGTATTTGGATACGCGGCCTGAACGTCTGCAAGTGGAACCGCTGGTGTTGCGATATAAAAATCTGGTAGCCCCCTGGCGTGAACGCATCACCGATCGCAATGAGCTGTTGCTGTTCGATGCGGTGACCGCGAACCTTGCGCATGTGCTGGAACACAGCCTCAGTCGGGCGCCCATGGGGCGTGGTCTGGTGATCTTCGCTGCCCCCACCAAATTCTCGCCCAAGCGGGACCGCGAGGTGAAATACGAAAAATTCCTCATCTATCACCTGCCCGAACCCCCGGTGGATTTCCTTGGCTGGGGTAAGCTGCCCGTGCTGACGCCCTTGTTGGTGCAGCTAGATGAACATGAA